>NZ_CAFJ01000803.1 GCF_000239795.1 Bradyrhizobium sp. STM 3809
CGCGGCCGGCGCCTCATCCGGACTTTCGGAAAAGACCATGCAGGACCGTCCGGAAAACCGGACGGTCCTTGGGATGCCCGCGGCGGGCGATGCGGCGCTGCCGGCAGGCGCTGTTGACGCCCGGCGGCCCCGGCCGACGATCGTCAGCGCGGCTCCTCGGACGCCGTCGCCTTGGCAGCAACCTTGGCAGCAGCCTTGGCCTCGAGCCGGCGGCGGCGCGCGCCGAGCCGCGACCTTCGGATGCGCCGCTTGCGGAACTCCAATCCGCACATCGCGCTGTCGATGCTCTCGGTCGGCCGGCGCAGCCGGCGCCCATGCGAGCCGAGCCAGGTCTCGACACGCCGCACCAGCGCGCGGTCGCGCCCCAGGCGGCGGAGCAGTTCGTCCCGCGTATGCAGCGAGGCGATGTCGACGAGGTAGTCGAGTTGCTCGGACAGCGTCCTGCCGACCAGCCGGGCATAGTCACTCGATATCAATGACGTCACGATCCGCTCGGGCAGATGCGGCTCAGCCATGTCCATTCCCGCACTCAGCCGTGCCTTGCGGGCCGTGCGACCTGCGGGCGTTGCGGAACTCGCCATGCATGTCGCTGATCCCGCCCCAAGGCGCCGGCTCCCGCCGTCAGAAGTTGAAGGTGGTCGAGACGAGGTAGGTGCGCGGTGCGCCCAGGGTGATCACGCCGCTATAGGCCGACGCCCAGTACGCCTTGTTGAAGACGTTCTCGACGCCGCCCCTGACCACGATCGGCTTGCCGTTCCATGGCGACCTGAACGTGTAGCGCGCGCCCAGGTCGACCCGCGTCCAATCCGGCAACGACAGCGTATTCGCGGCGTTGACGTATTGCGCGCCGGTGTAGACGACACGCCCCGTGAGCGTCAGGTCGCGCACGAACGGCGTATCCCATTCGGCGCCGAGATTGACCGTGAGCTCCGGCACGCCGATCGCGCGCTTGCCGTCGGTCGCGGCGCTCGCGGTCCGCTCCTGCACGCCGTGGATATAGGCCATGCCGCCGAGCAGGCGGAACGCCGGCGTCACCTCGCCGAAGACGTTGAACTCCGCGCCGGTGTTGCGCTGAAGCCCGTTCATGACCTGGGTCAGGGCTCCACTCGTACTCGCCGTCGTGATGACGCTCGGGCGCGTGATGTCGAACGCGCTGAGCGTGGTCGTGATGCGGCCGAAATCGACCTTGATGCCGGTCTCGACCTGTTTCGTCTGCCCCAGCGGCAGCACCTGGCCGGCATTGGTGTAGCCCGTGGCGACGACGGTCGGGGTCTGCAGTCCCTCGATATAGTTGGCATAGAGCGCGACGTGCTCGACCGGTTTGACGACGAGCGCATAAGCCGGAGTCCAGACCGACTGATCCTCGAACGGCCGGCTCGCCGCCGGCGTCAGAAGGTTCGTCACCTCCGTACCGGCGGTCTGCCGGCGAACGCCGACGGTCAGCTGAATCCGCTTGTTCAGCATCGACATGGTGTCGGAGGCACCGATGCTCCAGAGGTCCGCGCCGACCACCTGATTGCCCTGAAGCGTCGAGAAGCCCGGCAGCGCGACATTGGTCGGCTCGGTGTAGAGGCTCCAGGTCGCACTCTTGCCGACGACGAGCAGCTGCGAATAGGTGCGATCGGTGATCGAGTAGCCGACATTGATGGCGTGATTGATCGGCCCGGTGTCGGCGCTGATCCGCAGGCCGGCCTCCCCCGCATAGGTCTTGTAGGTCTCGCTCGCGGTGCCCGGCGTCCCCGACAGCAGGCCCGCATTGCTCGCGAGCGTCGGTGACGGATACCGATAGTTGATGTCGCTGTCGTGATAGCCGAAGCCGGCATAGGCGGTGATGCGGTCGTTGAGATCGACCTCGCCCTTCACGGTCGAGAAGAAATCCGTCGGCGCATAATAGGCCCATGGTACCTGGAAATTGGTGCCGGCCGCCGGCGGCGCCGGAATGCTGGTGACCAGCGGTCCGACACCGAAGAACCGGAGCGGCGGATTGAGCTTGTCGGCCTGATAGCCGACATCGGCGTCGATGCGGACGTTCTCGCCGTGATAGTCGACCGCGAGATGCGCATTGCCGAACTCGTCGTGCTGGCGGTTCCACGCCGTGTCGCCGTTCGCATAGGTGCTGTTGAGACGAACGCCCCATTCCTTGTGCTCGCCGTAGCGGCGGCTGACGTCGATCTGCTCGCCGAGCTGCGACTTCGACGCGTAGGTGGTCGTCAGCTGCGTGATGTCCTCGAAGGGCGCGTGCTTGGTGACGAGGTTGACGCTGCCGCCGACCGCGCCGCCGCTCGATGCGCCCGTGCCGCCGATGGTCATGCCGTTGAGCAGCGCGGCAGGCCCCTTCAGCAGTTCGACGCGCTCGATGAAGTTGGCGCCGGTCGAGTAATACGGCGCGATTCCGGCGAGGCCGTTCAAACCGTAGTCGCCACTGTCGTAGTAGAAGCCGCGGATGAAGAGACCGTCGGCGCCGCCGCCTGCGGCCTGCACCGTCCGCACCGACGGATCGTTGATCAGCACGTCGCGAATCGTGCGGGCCTGCTGGTTCTGGATCAACTGCGAGGTGAAGCTCGTCTGGTTGAACGGCGTGTCCATCACGCCGCGATTGCCAAGCAGACCAAGCCCGCCGCCGCTCGCCACCTGTCCGCCGGCATAAGGCGACGGCGGCGCGCCGATGGTCCCCGTCGATGGCGTCACATAGGGCGCAGGAGCGCGCGGAGGCAGATTGCGTGCGGCAACCCGTCGCTGCACGTTGCGCGTCGAGGTCGCCTGACTCCGCTGGGTCGACGGCCGCGTCTTCGGCTTGGGTGCATCGACGGTGACGTCCGGAAGCTTGGTCTGGGCGAATGCCGGCTGAATATTCACGAGATTCAGCGTGAGCGCCAACGAGCTCACGAGCCCTAACGATACACGCACCCCGACGTCCTGATACTTCGCGCAGCAACTCATTCCGGCACCCCGATCATTCCAAGTTTCAACCTGGTTCGTCGGCGCTCCTAACACACAGGTCATCGAGGATGGTTTCAGGCCGCGTAGAAGGCATCTAACCAGCGACAAGTCCAGCGATGCCGGTCATTCAAGAGATTGTCGCGACAGCAGGATTTATCGCGCACGGGATTCTTCGAAGACATCCAAAGAAGCGCAGATATCGATCAGGACGAGGCGTGTCGGACGAGCCGCGTCGCTGCCGAGACTCCCGGGCATGCAGTGCGAACAGAGCTGCATGCTTGTTGCAGCTGCTTCAACTGATAAGTCTTCAATTTCTTGATTCAGATTTGCCTCAGACACGCCGCACGCACGGCGGAAGCGTCCGAGCCGGCACGATGTGCAGCTCTATCTGTCTGACTGTTCGTGACGGCCGCGCAAGGGACCCCGGCTCGTTCGACGAGCGTCGCGCGCCCATTTTCCGCGCATGACTGATCAGCTAATACGGAGATTGCCTGGGCGCATCGGCCTCAACGCCCTGCGATGCGGCGTCGCCACCGACATTCCAGCCGATCCCATGGATCAGCGACAGCAGGATCGGCACCGACAGTCCGAGCCAGCACAGGCAATCCCAGAGACCGTCGCCGAACAATCCGAATGCGAGCCCGGCCGCGGCGACGAGACCGATCAGCAGCGGCGCGCGAAACACCTGCCAGGCCGAGAGCTGCGCGGAGCGCGAGGACGGCGCTGCGGATGAGCTCATGGTGACACCGCCGCCGCGGCCCTTGCCACGACGCGCGAGGATGCGCGCCTGCCGCCCCATCGCTTCGCGATCCACAGGTAAAGACCACTGCAGAGCACGATGATGGTAATGACGTCGAGCAAGGCCCAGATGATCTTCAGCGGCAGCCCGCCATAATCACCGAAATGCAGCGGCCGCGACACCTGCAACGCGCGCAGATACCAGGCGAATGCCGGCGCGATCATTTTGGTGCTGTCCCGGGCGTCCACCAGGACAGGCGTGAACATGCGCGCCGTGAACGGCGTTCTGCCCTTGGTCCAGACGATGACGTGCTGGGGACTGCCGAACCGCGTCGCCGTCGGCATGGTGACGGAGGCGACGAGACGATCCGGATAGGCGGCGCGGACCGCGTCCACCGCGGCCTCGACCGACGCCGCTTCGGCGAGCGGCCTGCCCTGATAGGGCGCGAGCAGCGCCGGCATGGTCTGGGCGCGCCAGAGATCCGACAGCGGCACCGCGAGCGTGTTGACGGTTCCGGTCAGCCCCACCACGAGCGTCCAGCTCACCGTGACGATGCCGAGCAGATTGTGCAGGTCGAGCCATTTGAGACGCCGCGAACGATCGCGCACCGTTCCGAACTGCAGCCGCCGCATGAACGGCCAATAGACCACGACGCCGGAGACGATCGAGGCCGCGAAGACGAGGCCGATCAGGCCGAGGAAAAGCTCGCCCGGAAGTCCCGTGAACATGTCGCGGTGGATCCGCAGGATCACATCCATCACGTCCTGATGCGGCGCCTCGTCGCCGAGGACGGCGCCGGTGCGGGCATCCACCGTGAGGCGATGCAATTGTCCGGGCACGGGGATCGCGGTCGGCGACATCGCCACCACGACGAGCGGCTCGGCCGCCTTCAGGCTGACGAACAGCACGTGCTGCTCTGGCTGCTGCTGCCTCGCCGACGCGATCAGGCGATCGAGCGGCAGAACCGGCGTGTCCGCCGGCATCGGCGGCGCGGCGATCTCGTCCGCGAGAAGATGATTGATCTCGTCATGGAAGATCAGCGGCAGCCCGGTCAGGCACAGCATCAGCAGGAAGATCATGCTGACCAGCGACGTCCATGTATGCACCTGAACCCACGACCGCATTGCGTACGAACCTACCCTGCTTCACCACCGGATCACCGCAACGGCGCATGGCGGACTCAGCCGGGCGCGCGTCGTGTCGCCTCGCGATCGGAATGCGACAGATCCAGAAACGACCGTCAGCAGAGAAGCCCGCACACAATGGCTGCTCTGGTGAATGAAATATGGTGAGTGAAATCTGCTGAGTGAAACAGGACGACGCATTCAATGACGACGCTGGCGTACAACCGAAAGACGATCGAGAGCCGCCATCATGCTGATCGTCTCATGCGCATCAATCGAATTCGGCCAAGCGCCCGCTGGAATTGCTTTAAGGTAGAGCGCGAAATGCGGCGATGTCGTCGATCCGCGAGACACGCCGCGTGCATCAGCATGATCGCACGAGGGCGACATTCAGGAAGCCGCCGCCATTCGCCAGCCGCAACGTGACGAAAGCCGGGCGAAGCGCTCCGCGTTCGGCGCGCTCGTGCCACATCCATCAACGCCTCGCCGATGCGGATGCCCTGTCCCGTCGAGACAGGTTCATTCCGCTTCTTTCGGTCCCTCGCCGGCCGAGCGGACCCACCGCATGCCGTGCAAGCCGAGCGACGCTCATTATGAGAGCCGTCAAGCACTGCCTGTACGCCTCACCCTGCCGAGCCCACCGCAGGCGGGTGTCTCGAAGGGCGAGGCCGGCGCCATGGCCTCATGGTTCGAGACGGCGCTGCGCGCCTCCTCACCATGAGGGTCCAGTGCTGACGCCGGCGCTACACCGCGGCAGGACCACGCCAACACTGTGCTCCCCATGACTGTGCTCGCCATAGGCGGCAGGAGCCGGTTGACGCATGCGGCGACGAGGTCACATCCCGCAAGCCACGGCGACGACGGCCGAGCGCGCCGGAACTCTCACCGCCTGCGCCGTGTTGGGTCGCGAATGGCCAGGTCTGCAGCTCCGCCCAAATCCAAGACGTCGCGTGTGGTTCAGGACGCCTCCGTGCGGCAACGATTGCCACGACCGCCAGCTTCCGATGCGCCGCTCGGATGGCTTGCTTCTCATCTGCTCCGGCTGTGGCGACGGCCGACGTCGCAAGGCCTGGTCTTCATCGCCAGCGACGAGCCGCGCGCCGAACGAATCGCCGCCGTGCTGCATGCGATGGACCCCGGCTGCGGCGTGCTCGTGCTGCCGCGCTTCGATACGCTGCCCTTCGACGACACCGTCCCATCCCGCGAGATATCCGGACGCCGCGCCCATGTGCTGCGGCGGCTGGCCGAGCGCGCGCACGCACCCGTGTTGATCTCGACCGTGGAAGCCCTGCTGCCGCGCGTTCCGCCACAGCGCTGCTGGACGGACGCGAGCCTGCGCATCGAGGTCCGGCAGCCGATCGATGTGGACGCATTTCGCGACGCGCTGATCGCGCTGGGTTACGCGCCTGATGAACCTCCGGACGATCCCGGCGGCTTTCTGGCTCACGGCCAGACCACCGAGCTGTTTCCCGCCGGCGCGCTCGGTCCGGTCCGGATCGGCCATGCCGACGGAATCATCAGCGGCATCGAGTTCGTCGATCCGCGGCACCAGGACGAGACCATCGCCGCCGAGGCGCTGGTGATCGATCGGATGTCGGAGCGCGGCCTCTGTGATGACGCCGCCCTGGTCGACATCTTCGCCTATCTGCAGGGCGCCGGGATCGTCGTCGACAGCGCCGTTCCGGAGCACGCGGAGACGCGGCTCGCGGCGCTCGACGAGGGCGACGTCGACGAGGAGCGCCGCAGACGCGCCTTCCTCGATCGCAGCGCCTGGGACTACGCGATGCGCTCCACCTCGGTTCTGCCGGCAACAGGCGAGACGGAGTCGATTCCCATCTTCGCCCAACAAAGATCGGCGCAGACCGCGCTGCGGCGCTTCCTCGAAAGCTGCAGGCAACGCGGTGTCCGCATCATGTTCACAGCGGCCACCGAGCACGATCTGCAGCGGATGGAGCGCCTGGCCGGGGTGACGACGGAGCGGCGCGCCAGCTGGACGACGGCCCTGAGAACGCCGGGCACCGCGATCACGTCGCTGCTGGTCGATCTCGAGCGCGGCTTCACGACCGGCGCAAGCCGTCCGATGACCGTCATCACCGCAGCCGACGTGCTCGGCAGCAGGGCCCGGCATCTCCTACCGATGGCGAGGCCCGCCGCAGCCGCGGGCATGGCGACGAGCCCGGCGCCGGGCAGCGCCGTCATCCACTTGCAGCGCGGGCTTGCGTTGCTGGACAGCCTCGAACTCGTCGCAGCCCCGGGTGTCAGCACGCGCGAAATGATCCGCCTGGTCTTCGCCAATGACGAGGCGATCCTGGTACCGATCGGCGAGCTCGCGCTGATCTGGCCCTATGCGGGCGATCCGAGCGGAGTGAGGCTCGATGATGCCGAGGGCCGGTCATGGGCGGCCCGCTGCCTGCAGGCGGAGCGTGAGATCGAGCGGACCGCCGCGACGCTGTCCGAACGGATCCGCAAGCGGCTTCGGACCGAGGCGCCGCGCATCGCAGCGCCCGCGGCCGTCTACGAGCGCTTCGTCGCGCGCTTTCCCTATCTGGCGACGCCCGATCAGGCGGCGGCGATCGAGGACGTGCTGAGAGATCTCGGCGCCGGTCATCCGATGGATCGCATCGTGTGCGGCGATGTCGGCTTCGGCAAGACCGAGATCGCCTTGCGCGCAGCGGCCGCGACCGTGTTCTCCGGCCGCCAGGTTGCGCTCATCGTTCCGACCACGGTGCTTGCCGCCCAGCACGTCCAGACCTTCACCCGGCGTTTCGCCCCGTTCGGAATCGCCGTCGGCCATCTCTCGCGCCTGTCGCCCGCGGCGGACGCGCGCAGCACGAAGCGGCAGCTCGCGGACGGCACGCTCAAGCTCGTCATCGGAACGACGGCGCTCGCCGCGGACGACGTCCGCTTTGCCGATCTCGCTCTCGTCATCATCGACGAGGAGCAGCATTTCGGGGCCGCCGAGAAGGCCAGGCTCTCTTGCCTGCGGGCCGGCCTCCACACGCTCACGATGAGCGCGACCCCGATCCCGCGCACCATGGCCGGCGCCATGGCCGGCTTGCGCGAACTGAGCGTCATCGCGACGCCGCCGGTGCGGCGCCGCCCTGTGGTCACCAAGGTAGAGCCGCCACTCGACGCCACGTTTTCGCTGGCGCTGCGCCGGGAGCATCGGCGGGGCGGCCAGAGCTTCGTGATCTGCCCGCGCATCAAGGATCTCGCGCCGATGCAGGAGCGCCTTCGCCGCATCGTCCCCGAGCTCGGTGTCGCCGTGATTCATGGCCGCATGCCCGCGCGTGACATCGACGCGCAGATGATGCGGTTCGTGGCCGGCGAGGCCGACATCCTGCTGGCCACCAACATCGTCGAGAATGGCCTGGACATCCCGCGCGCCAACACGATCCTGATTGCGGGCGCGGAGCAGTTCGGCCTGTCGCAGTTGCATCAACTGCGCGGGCGCGTGGGTCGCGGCGGCACCCGCGCCTTCGCCTATCTGCTCGCGGACAGCCGGGGCAACGAGGCGGAAAAGCGTCTCGCGGCGCTGCAGGAGCTGAGCTTCGCCGGCGCCGGATTTCAGATCAGCGC
>NZ_CAFJ01000802.1 GCF_000239795.1 Bradyrhizobium sp. STM 3809
CCGTGGACGAGAGCCAGATCGGAAAGACTGCCGCCGAACTCGCCGCAACGGCTTAAGCAGTCTTGGTACCGGCCTTCCTTCCGTCGGAAGGCCGGTATCTCTTCGCAAGTCGCCACCAGCCCTCAGTTGGAGCTCGCGCCATGACCATCGCCATTGTCGATACGTCGCACGCCGCCGCGGTCCATCTGCGAGCCTCGGGCACACCCTTTGAGGACGACAAGGGGCATCATGGCCGCGCGATTTATCGCCTGCTGACAGGCTGCGATCCGGCTGACGCCGTGATCGACAACGATACCAGCTTCGACCGCCACGTCATCGCATCGATTCTGGCGGTTTCGGCGATGGAGCATGGCGCGCTGGCCGAGCGCGCCGGCCTTTCGACCGTCGAGCTGATTGCGCTGCTGGCGCAGATGTTTCCGGCTGCCTCGATCGATTCGTCCTGGCTGCCGATCAATGGCCTCGCGCCGGCGCCCGATGACGACGAGATCGCGATGGTGCGCGATCTGCTCGCCGCGCAACGCTCGACCGAGGGCGACGTCAGCCGCTGGCTCGCGGCGATGGTCGCACGGCGCGCGATGGAACCGAACCATCTGTGGGAAGACCTTGGTCTGCGCGAGCGCTCCGAACTGTCACGGCTCTTGATGCGCCATTTCGCGCCGCTGGCTAGCCGCAACACGAGAAACATGCGCTGGAAGCGCTTCTTCTATCGCATGCTGTGCGAGGACGACGGCTTCGTGATGTGCACGACGCCGGTCTGCACCCAGTGCAACGATTTCCAGCTCTGCTTCGGCGAGGAGAGCGGTGAGAGCCGGATGGCGGAGCGGCGACGCGAGGTGGCGCTGCAGGAGGCGGCCAGCGCCGCCATGTGAGGTCGAGGACTGCGACGATGTTGATGGACCCCCAGCTTGGATCCCCCTGCAACTCCGACCACGGACGCTGTCCTGAAGCGGAGACCTGCGAGGCTGGCGAGGCCCTCATGCGCCGCTGCGAGGACGCGCTGCGGCTGGCCGGCTTGCGACCGACCCAGCAGCGCCAGCAGCTCAGCCGCATCCTGTTCGGCAATGGCAACCGTCACATCACCGCCGACGTGCTCTATGCCGAGGCGGTCGCGACCGGCATGAAGATCTCGCAGGCCACCATCTACAACACCCTTAATCAGTTCGTGGAGCTCGGCCTGTTGCGCCAGATCGGCGTCGACGGCTCCCGCTCGTTCTTCGATACCAACACCACCGTGCATCCGCACTTCTTCTATGAGGACGAGGGCGAGCTCGTCGACGTGCCGGATGTGGTCGCGTTCGATCACTTGCCCGAGCCATTGCCGGGCTACGCCATGGAGCGGATCGACGTCGTCATTCACCTGCGCCGCACGCGCCAGGGCTGACATCGCAGGATCCCTATCGTCGCCGCGTCCGATTTCCGACCCTGTTACGAATCCGACAATCCTCGCCGTTCGTAAAAGTCACGCATATTCAGTGGATTAGGGCGGTGCTCGGCCCTGGCATGGCCGTTGCTGAGTGACTGACAGGCCGCAATGAGCGTCGCGCTCTGGCGGTCGACACAGGTTGCGACGGAGCAAGTGAATGCCTGACGTCTTCGGATCGCGCGGGCCCAAGACCATCATCAGGAATGCACGGGATGCCGGCTCCGCTCTCGGGAGCCCTCCCTCCGGAAGCCCGATGCCCCGGGTCATCCTGAACGACACCACGCTCCGCGACGGCGAGCAGGCGCCGGGTGTCGCGTTTGCTCTCGGAGAGAAGGTTGCGATCGCCCGCGCGCTGGCGCGTGCCGGCGTGCCGGAGATCGAGGCGGGCACACCGGCGATGGGCGCCGACGAGATCGCTGCGATCCGCGCGATCGTCGAGGCCGGTCTGCCGGCGACCATCATCGGCTGGTGCCGGATGCGCGAGGCGGATGTCGATGCCGCCATCGCCGCTGGAGTCTCGATGGTGAATGTCTCCATCCCGACATCCGACGTGCAAATCGCCGCCAAGCTCGGCGGCAGCCGCAGCGTCGCGCTGGAGCTGCTCAAGCGCGTGGTCGGCTACGCACGGAGCCGGGGATTGGACGTTGCCGTCGGCGGCGAGGATTCGTCCCGTGCGGATGTCGGCTTCCTGGCCGAGGTGATCGCAACCGCGAGGGCGCTCGGTGCGCGCCGCTTCCGTGTCGCCGATACGCTGAGCGTGCTCGATCCCGACGCGACGTCGGCCCTGGTCGGGGCCTTGCGCGCGACCACGGACCTGGAGATCGAATTTCACGGCCATGATGATCTCGGCCTCGCCACCGCCAACACGTTGGCTGCGGTCAAGGCCGGCGCGACGCACGCATCTGTCACCGTGATCGGCCTCGGTGAACGCGCCGGCAACGCGCCGCTGGAGGAGGTCGCCGTCGCGCTGCGGCAGCTCTACCGCCGCGAGACCGGCATCGTGCTCGCCGAGCTCGATCATGTCGCCAATGTCGTCGCGGCCGCTGCTGCGCGCGCCATCCCGCTCAACAAGGCGATCGTCGGCGAGCATGTCTTCACCCACGAGTCCGGGATCCACGTCGACGGCCTGCTGAAGGACCAGCGCACCTACCAGGCGCTCGACCCCATGCTGTTCGGCCGCTCCAACCGGATCGTGATCGGCAAGCACTCGGGCCTGTCCGCGATCACGTCGCTGCTGTCGGATCTGCGCCTGCCGGCGAGCGCCGACCAGGCGCAACGCATTCTGGCGCGGGTACGCAAGCATGCGGTCGCCCACAAGGGGCCCGTGCCGAAGGAAGCCGTCGCCGCCATCTGGCGCGAAGTCTGTGATCACCCGCACGCGAGCTTTGCCTGATCATGACCGATGTCGTGGACCACCCGATTGCCAAGCCCGTCACCATCGAGGCGAGCCCGCCCTCGCTGTTCCGCCTGATCCGCGAGGACATCGGCTGCGTTCGCTCGCGCGATCCGGCAGCGCGGAGCGAGATCGAGACCCTGCTGACCTATCCCGGCATCCATGCGCTGATCTGGCATCGCCTCGCCCACCGCTTCTGGATCAGCGGCTGGCGCTTTCCGGCGCGGCTGCTGTCATGGCTCGGCCGCTTCCTGTCCAATGTCGACATTCATCCGGGCGCGCAGATCGGTCGGCGCTTCTTCATCGACCATGGGGCCTGCGTGGTGATCGGCGAGACTGCCGAGGTTGGCGACGATGTCACGCTCTATCACGGCGTCACGCTGGGCGGCACGTCCTGGTCGCCGGGCAAGCGGCATCCGACCTTGGAGAACGGCGTCGTCGTCGGCGCCGGCGCCAAGATCCTCGGGCCGATCACGATCGGGCCGCGCACGCGTGTGGGCGCCAACTCCGTCGTGATCCAGAGCACGCCGCCAGATGTCACCGTGGTCGGGATCCCTGCGAAAGTGGTGCGGCCGGAGTTCACGCATCGCCGCACCGTCGGTCGCATCGATCTCGATCATCACCTCATGCCTGATCCGGTCGGCGAGGCGCTGTCGGTGATGCTCGACCGCATCGAGTTCCTCGAAGCGCAGCTCGCGCATGTCCGGCAGAAGGTTCGCCAGGGACCGCCGCCGCCAGCGCCGATCAATGGCTGCGAGGTTGATCCGACTTTGACTCAAGGAGCGAAGCAATGAGTGCGGCAACACCGAATGTGCTCGAACAACTGAAGCAGACGTCCGCGGCGGAGGAGTTCTTCAAGCTGCTGGGCGTCGACTACGATCCCAAGGTACTGAACGTCTGCCGTCTGCACATCCTCAGGCGGATGGGGCAGTATCTGGTCAGCGAGGATTTTTCCGGCGTCTCCAACGAGGAGATCGCAACGCGGTGCAAATCATTCCTGGCGCAGGCCTATCAGGACTTCGTCGTCTCGACGCCGCTCGATCAGCGTGTCTTCAAAGTGCTCAAGGAAGCCGTCGCGCCGCCGAAGCCGGCACCCAAGCCGTTCGTGTCGCTGACGACGCTCAAGTAGCGGACGAACTCATCATGACATGCGCACGCGCCGCCGGTCCTGCCGGCGGCGTTGTTGTTCGTGAGCAAACTGAGTCAATTGACGTCCTGTCGCATTCCCGACGCGTGTTGCTTGCGACGTGTCGGACCTCTGCAGGACATCTCAGCAGAATTTCAAGTGCCTCGGTCAAGGCGTTGAAACGGCGATGAAATTGGCCGCGATCTAAACTGGTACGACAATTGCTGTCCTCATCGCAGGCCCTACACCGGAGAGATCGCATGCATATCGTCGTCTGCATCAAGCAGGTCCCGGACTCCGCGCAGATCCGCGTCCATCCGGTCACCAACACCATCATGCGCCAGGGCGTGCCGACCATCATCAATCCCTACGACCTGTTCGCGCTCGAAGCGGCGCTGCAGCTGCGGGACAAGTTCGGCGGCGAGGTCACGGTGCTGACCATGGGGCCGCCATCCGCCGAAGACTCGTTGCGCCGCGCGCTGACCTATGGGGCGGACCGTGCCGTGCTGTTGACCGACCGCTTCTTCGCCGGCGCCGACACGCTGGCGACGACCTATGCGCTGGCGACCGCCATCCGCAAGATCAGCGAGACCTTCGGCGCGCCGGACATCGTGTTCACCGGCAAGCAGACCATCGACGGGGACACCGCCCAGGTGGGTCCCGGGATCGCCAAGCGTCTCGGCCTGCTGCAGCTGACCTATGTGGCCAGGATCAACGAGGTCGATCCGGCCGCGCGCACCATCGAGGCCGAGCGCCGCTCGGAAGGGGGTGTGCAGGTGCTCAAGACCAGGCTGCCCTGCCTGGTCACGATGCTGGAGGCGACGAACGAGATCCGCCGCGGCGGCATGGCTGACGCGCTGCGCGCGGCGCGCGCGCAGATCGTGACCTGGAGCGCCAAGGATGCCGGCGTCGAGGACATCTCGAAATGCGGCCTGAAAGGCTCGCCGACCATCGTCAAGCGCGTGTTCGCACCGTCGGCGCGCGCCGAGAAAGCGGTCTTCGTCGATTTCAGCAATAAGCCGCCGGCGGAGGCGCTGATCGAGGAACTGTTCAAGCGGCAGCCGAAGCTCGAGGCCGAGTTGATTTCCTCGGCGCACGGCTTCTGACTTTCGCATCCGACATCGGTTTCAGGCACACGGGACGACGACCATGAGCGAACCCACCAAAGCAACGCCCGCCGCAGCCGGTCGCGCCGCGACCAAGAAGGAGCTGCCGGAGCACTTCAAGGCCTACAAGCACGTCTGGGTGTTCATCGAGCAGGAGCGCGGTCAGGTTCACCCCGTGTCCTGGGAGCTGATGGGCGCCGGCCGCAAGCTCGCCGACAAGCTGAAGGTCGACCTTGCGGCGGTGGTGATCGGACCACCCGGCGAAGCCGTCCAGCATGCCGCGGCCGAATCGTTCTGTTACGGCGCCGATCTCGCCTACATCGTCGCCGACGCGGTCCTCATGGACTATCGCAACGAGGCTTACACCAAGGCGCTGACCGACACCGTCAACACCTTCAAGCCGGAGATCCTGCTGCTCGGCGCCACCACGCTCGGCCGCGACCTCGCCGGCTCGGTGGCGACCACCTTGCTGACGGGTCTCACCGCCGACTGCACCGAGCTCGACGTCGACGCCGACGGATCGCTGGCGGCGACGCGCCCGACCTTCGGCGGCTCGCTGCTCTGCACGATCTACACGCTGAACTACCGGCCGCAGATGGCCACCGTGCGTCCCCGCGTGATGCCGATGCCCGACCGCGTCGAGAAGCCGGCGACCCGGATCATCGAGCACAAGCTCGGCCTGGTCGAGGAAGACATCGTCACCAAGATCCTGTCCTTCATTCCGGATCGCGACTCCGCCAAGTCCAATCTCGCCTATGCCGACATCGTCGTCGCCGGCGGTCTTGGCCTCGGCTCGCCCGAGAACTTCCAACTCGTCAAGGGGCTGGCTGCGGTGCTCGGCGCCGAGTTCGGCTGCTCCAGGCCGCTGGTGCAGAAGGGTTGGGTCACCTCCGATCGCCAGATCGGCCAGACCGGCAAGACGATCCGTCCGAAGCTGTATATCGCCGCAGGCATTTCCGGCGCGATCCAGCATCGCGTCGGCGTCGAGGGCGCCGATCTGATCGTCGCCATCAACACCGACAAGAACGCGCCGATCTTCGACTTCGCACATGTCGGCATCGTCACGGATGCGATCCGGCTGCTGCCGGCGCTGACCGAGGCGTTCCGCGCACGCCTGTCGCCGCATTCGCGCGACCGCATCGCAAGCTAGGCAACCCAGAGGAGCAGGGCAATGATCGAGGAACGTTTCGACGCGATCGTCGTGGGCGCCGGCATGGCCGGCAATGCGGCTGCGCTGACCATGGCCCAGCGCGGCATGAAAGTGCTGCAGCTCGAGCGCGGCGAGTATTCCGGCTCGAAGAACGTGCAGGGCGCGATCCTCTATGCCGACATGCTGGAGAAGCTGATTCCGGATTTCCGCGAGGAAGCTCCGCTGGAGCGGCATCTCGTCGAGCAGCGCTTCTGGATGCTCGACGACAAGTCGCATGTCGGACTGCACTACAAGTCGGATGATTTCAACGAAGAGAAGCCGAACCGCTACACCATCATCCGTGCGCAGTTCGACAAATGGTTCTCCTCCAAGGTCAAGGAAGCCGGCGCGACCGTGCTGTGCGAGACCACGGTGACGGAACTGGCGCAGGATGCCTATGGCAAGGTGATCGGCGTCAAGACCGACCGCCGTGACGGTGAGATCCATGCCGATGTGGTCGTTTTGGCGGAAGGCGTCAACGGCCTGCTCGGCACCCGCGCGGGCCTCCGTGAGCGGCCGAAGCCGGAGAATGTCGCGCTCGCAGTCAAGGAGATGCATTTCCTGCCGCGCGAGACGATCGAGGCGCGCTTCAACCTCAAGGGCGACGAGGGCGCGGTCATCGAGGCCGCCGGCACGATCTCCCGCGGCATGACCGGCATGGGCTTCATCTACTCCAACAAGGAGTGCATCTCGCTCGGCATCGGCTGCCTCGTCTCCGACTTCCAGAAGACCGGCGAGACGCCCTATGGCCTGCTGGAGCGCTTCAAGCAGCATCCGTCGGTCGCGCCGCTGATCGAAGGCTCCGAGGTCAAGGAGTATTCGGCACATCTGATCCCGGAGGGCGGCTACAACGCGATCCCGCAGCTCTGCGGCGACGGCTGGGTCGTGGTCGGCGATGCCGCCCAGCTCAACAACGCAATCCATCGCGAAGGCTCGAACCTCGCCATGACTTCCGGCCGCATCGCAGCCGAAGCGATCTTCCAGGTGAAGTCGCGCCGCGATCCCATGACCAAGGAGAACCTCGCGCTCTACAAGAAGATGCTGGAGGAGTCCTTTGTCATCAAGGACCTGAAGAAGTACAAGGACATGCCGGCACTGCTGCATAACCAGTCGCAGAACTTCTTCCTGACCTATCCGCAGCTCGTCTCCAAGGCGATGCAGAACTTCGTGCGCGTCGACGGCACGCCGAAGAAGGAGAAGGAAAGCAGCATGCTGCGCTCATTCGTCAGCGCGAGGTCGTGGACCGGCCTGTTCGGCGATGCCTTCAAGTTTGCCCGGGCGTGGCGCTAATCGGTGACTGAACCAACAGACGAGGCCAAGGGAGATCGGACATGAGCACGGAAGTCGCAGTGCGCGTCGAAGACAAGCTGTTCTACAATCGCTACCAGGTCGATCCCGGCCGGGCCCACATCAAGGTCCGTCCGCACACCACGCCGAGCCCGCAGCTGAAGGCGCTTCTCAAGGCCTGCCCGGCGCGTTGCTACGAGTTGAACGACTCGGGCCAGGTCGAGATCACGGTCGATGGCTGCATCGAATGCGGCACCTGCCGCGTCATCGGCGAGGCCAGTGGCGACATCGAGTGGAGCTATCCTCGCGGCGGTTATGGCGTGCTGTTCAAGTTCGGCTGAACGCCGCGGCGGATGGGGCGGCGCATGCCATGCGGCGCTCCGACCTCCGTCGCAACCTATATCGTCATTGATATAGCTCATTGAACATGGACGCCCGCTCTGCTTTCATCGGTCCACAGCAGCGGTGCTGATGAGGATAAGGAGAGACACGTGAAGCTGAGCGCACGGAATGTCCTGCCGGGAACGGTGATCTCGGTCTCCAAGGGGGCGACGACGGCCCATGTCAAGGTGGAGCTCGCTCCGGGGCTGACGGTTTTCTCGGCAATCACCAATGAAGCGGTGGAGGAGCTCGCGCTCGTCGTCGGCGATCGCGTCTCGGCCGTGATCAAGTCGTCGGACGTGATGATCGGCAAATAGCCGTCGATGAGAGCGGCGAGGGAGCGTGGCTCAGTCGGCGCGCGCCCAGCGCGGGCTCAGTGTCAGCCACCATGCGTCCATGGCCGAGCGCGACGGCGGCAGCAAAGTGCCGAAGTCGCCGGTGAAGTCGCGCCAATCCGCAATGCATTTCTGCGGCACCGCCGTCAGAACGGGAATGCCGGATGTGATCGCGTCGGCCAGTTCGCCCCGCAATCCGCTTCCCGACGCCTCCTGCTTGGAGAATTTGTTGATGACGATGAGGTCGGCATGGGCCGCGATGGCGCGATGAACGGCCATGCCGGCTTCGGCAAGACCGGCTGCATCGAGCTTGCAGGCCGTGGATCCGCTGCCGAGGTCCTGGCAGATCGAGATCGTGTCGCCATTGCTGAGATCGATCACATCCATGCCGCTCTTGCGGCCGATCTCATCCCTCGTATTGCGCTGGACGATGCCGCCGACGCGCACGCCGCGCCGCTGGAGGACCTGGACGAAATCGTCCAGCAGTGTGTCGGCATCGTCGCCCGGCCCATAGAGAACCGCGGCCAGGCGTGGCGGGTTGAGCTCTGCCGGCTCGGACTGCTGGTGCGGCGTCATGGGAGGACCTCAGGCTATCGGTGCCGTCGGGCTCGGCCGTCCGGACCGGGCGGGACCGGCGATCGGGAGCGCGCAGGGCGCCGTCGTTATATCGGGATTATGTGCTCCGGACAAAGAGGAGATGTCGCACGTGCCGGCCACCGCTTCCTACCATGATCTGGACGCGCTGCTGCGCGACGATGTCCCGTATGGCGATCTGACCACGGAGGCGCTCGGGATCGGCGCGATGCCGGGCGAGATGCTGTTCTCGGCCCGGGACCGGATGGTGCTGGCGCTGGCGGAGGAGGCCGCCGCGCTGATCGAGCTTGCCGGTTGCCGCGTCGAGCGTCTGGCCTACAGCGGTGCGATGCTGGAGAAGGGCGCACCGATCCTGAGGGCGAGCGGGGCTGCGGCCGGTCTGTTACGCAGCTGGAAAGTGGCGCAGACGCTGGTCGAGATCTGGTCCGGCGTCGCCACCGAGGCCGCGGCCATCGTCGCGGCAGCGCGCGCGGTGAGGCCCGGCATTGCGGTGGCATGCACGCGCAAGAACGTCCCCGGCACGAAGCCGTTTGCAGTCGCCGCAGTGAAGGCGGGCGGAGCCGTCATGCATCGGCTCGGCCTGTCCGAGACGATTCTCGTCTTTCCCGAGCACCGCGCGTTCTTCGGTGAGACGCCGCTGGCCGACATCGCCGAGCGGTTGCGCCGTACCGCCCCAGAGAAACGGCTGGTCATCGAGGTGACGAGCGTCGAGCATGCGGTGGCGGCAGCGGCGGCCGGCTTCGACGTCATCCAGGCGGAGAAGTTCACCCCTGCCGACATCGCCGCGCTGGTTGAGCGGATGACGGCGCTGGCCACCATGCCGCTGCGGCCGATCGTTGCGGCCGCCGGCGGCGTCAATGCGCTGAACGCGGCTGCCTATGCCGCAGCCGGGGCCGACGTGCTCGTCACCTCCGCGCCCTATCTTGCGCGTCCCTGCGACGTGCAGGTCAGGATCGTCCGGGCGGCGGCCTGACGCCGCGGATCGATCATTGCGGCGGCCGAGCCGCCGGCCGCTTCTGCCGGTTGGCGCGCCATTCGAGGAATTCGCGGAACAGCCTCGCGTCGGGCGGCGCGCCCGGCTGCGGCTCGCTGACCTGGGCATTGGCGCCCATCACCTGGGCCGCCGGCATGTTGCGGTCGAGCCAGTCCTGCGCCGTCTTGAACCGCGTCCAGCCGGCAACCGGCGCCAGCGGTGCGACTTCCAGCCATTTCGGATGAAACGGCGGGCGCTGCAGCGCCTGAAGGTTGTTGAACAGCGCTTCGACCAGCAGCGACAGCCGGCGATGCCGATCGCTGCCGGGCTGCCAATTGTAGGAGGCCAGCAGGGCTTCGGCTGCGATCGTACTCACCGGCGCGCCTGCGCTGACGAGGTTCGGGTAGTCCTCGGCCGACAGTTGCGCCGGCAGATAGTCGTCGCGCAACGCCTTGTCGTACTCGACGGGTACGAGGTGCAGGTTCGGATCATTGATCTGGCTGAGCCATTGCAGCGGCTTGCCCTCGACCGCGATGATCGCGTCGATGTCGCCCCGGCGCAGCATGTCCACCGCCAGCCGCGGTTCGATGTAGAGCAGATGCGGCCTGATCCCGAGCCGCTCGAAAACGTTGATCGAGGTGACGAAGGTTCCGCCGTCGGGCAGGTCGACGGCGATGGTCTTGCCGTCGAGCTCGCTGAGGCTGGTGATCGATCTCGGCGCCACCACGTGCATCTCCTCGTTGAACAGCTTGGCGACGTAGGCCAGCTGCTCGCGCACATTGTTGGCGAAGTCCTTGCGTTCGAGGAAGGCGAGCGTGTCATTGCGGATGATGCCGGCGTCGACGCCGCGCAGCAGCAGGATGTCGGCGACCGACTGCACCGAGCCGCGGCCGATCACCGGCAGGACGCGCAGCTCCGCGCCCTTGTCCAGGACCGAGGCGAGGTCGGCGCCCATGTTGGCGTAGGTGCTGCCGAACGATCCGGTCATCAGCGTCACGGTGTTGGCGTTCAGCTGGTTGGCCAGATCCTTCTTGGCCGTGCCGTAGCGAAAGATCGTCTTGAAGGAATCGCTGATCGTTCCGGGATCGATGCCGCTGCGCACCGGCCCGAAACGCTGCCATTTGCCGCCGATGAACTGCATCATCTGCATCTGCTCGAGAGGTGCGTGATCGTGGACGCTGGTGTTGATCGTAATGCCCGGCAGCAGCATCGACGTGCGAAGCCCCTTCAGCGAGGAGGCCTGCTTCATGATGTTCTCGCGCGACAGGTCGTCACCGCACTTCTTCAGGACGGCGACCATGGTTTCGGCGACGATGTAGCCGTAGATCGCCAGCCCGTTGCTGCGGGACACCTGGGGCAGATAGCGGTCCATGAACGAGGCCCATTCGCGGTGAGCCATATCGTCGGTGGTTGCCGCGTCGTCCTCGTCGGTGAAGTAGTTGGCCGACAGGATGCCCTCCGAGTTCTGCGCGCCGGCAGCCAGCATCACCGCAGACGCGGAATCCGACACCGAGGTGATGAGGTGATCCGGACGCCAGCCGATCTCGGCGACACGTCGGATCGCCATGACCGCAAATTTGGGAGTCGTCACGTCGAGCAGGATGTCGGCCCCCGAGGCCTTCAGCGTTGCGATCTGCTGGTTGACGTTGGCATCGGTGACCTTGTAGCCGGCTTCGGCCACCACCGGGATCTTGCCGCCGAGACCGTCTTTCAGGCCCTTGATGTAATCCTTGCCGAAATCATCGTCCTGATAGAGAATCGCGATCTTGCCCCTGGTATGCGTCTCGAGCAGGTATTGCGCGAAGATGTGCGCTTCGGTCTGGTAGCTCGGCTGAAATCCCATGGTCCAGGGAAAGTCGTGCGGCTGGTCCCATTGCGAGGAGCCGGAGGCGACGAACAGCTGCGGCACCTTGTTGGCGTTCAGATACGGGCGGGCGGCGAGGCTCGTCGCGGTGCCGAGACTGGCAAACATCAGGAGGACGTTGTCCTCCTCGACGAGCTTGCGCGTCATCTCGACCGTCCTCTGCGGATTGTAGCCGTCGTCATAGGAGATGAAGTTGATGCGCCGGCCGTTGATCCCGCCCTCGGCGTTGATCTTGTTGAAATACGCAGCAATCGTCTTGCCGATGACGCCGTAGGCGAGGGCGGGGCCGCTATAGGGCATGGTGTTGCCGATGCGGATGTCGTTGCCGGCTGCTTCGGCTGCGCGAGGCTGAGCGACGTGCAATGCGAGAATGAGGGCGAGGACGAGGCCTGTGGCGGCCTTTCCGATCCTCGCGATGCGACTGACCGGGTGAACAGGCCGCGGCAAGCCACGGCTTCGTTCCGTGGCCAGATCGGCGCGAATCACAGCGTCGATGCCCTGCATCATCAATCCTCCCGTTGGTGGTATGGCTTATGCGCGCAGGCCAACGCGGCCGCCCTTGTTGCCGGGCGGTCCGGATCGCGTTCGAGCGCTCCGAGTTGAAGCCGTCAGCGTGACGCGGAGACGCGTCGGTTGGCTTCCGGCGATCCTTGCTCCGCAGCTCTGAGATACCAGGCGCGCGCCTTGGCGGCGTCAGGGACGGCGCCGAGGAGACGCGACTTCGTCAGCTCGTTCGGATCATAAGTGCGCGCCAGCAGAAGCGAGGCGTCGGCGATGCCGGCGTCCGACAGCCGCGTCAGGATCAGGCGCGCGCTCGCCACGTCGCCGGCGCCGAGGAGCTCGCGTCCGCGCTTCATCAGCGAATCGACCTCCTCGCGCGGCAGCGGCACGGTCGGGCGGGGCGGGGCGACGGCTGCAGCGGCAGGCGCCGCTGGCGGTGCGGCAACCATCGGCGCCGGCGATTGCGGAGCCGACGGCCAGCTGCGGCTCGTCATGTCGGTCGCGCTGGGCGCCGCCAGCGAAGCCACTGTCTGTGGCAGCTCCTCCTGGGCGACCTTGGCTTCGGCAGGATCGATCTGGGCGAGACTCTCCAGCACGGTCGAGGGCATGATCGACCGATTGCCCGTCGGGGCGGCTCCGCCGGTGTCGAAGGAGACCGTGTTCACGACGATCATGGCGACCGAAGCGGCGATGCCGACCGCTGCACCGACCTTGATGAGGACGCCCAGCCGGGACATCTTGTCGGTGTCGTCCGGCGGAAGCGGCATCACCACGGGATCCAGCTTCGCACTCCAGGCGCGCCGGACCTCCTCGTCTTCGAAATCGATCGCGAGCGGCCGCGCCGGCAATGAGTTCTGCCGTGCAACGAGATGGTGGGGCAGCGGGCTGTCATCGGCGACAGACTGGTACAGCGCCGGACCGGCATCGGGCTGGCGCCGGCGCGGCGCATATCGACGAAGCTCTTCGCTGGCCCAAGGCGGCGCCGGCTTGTCCGGATCGTTCTGAACTGGAGCACTCATCACTAGCCTCCTGTCTCCGGCGGTCCGATCGTCGGAGAGAGCTTCAGGGCGTCAGGCACGCGCAGTCCGTCGGATGATCGCATGTTGCGAGCCCGGGGGAAATGAATCCACGCTTGCGTCGCTACAGACAGGTCCGGTTTCCTTCCGACACACGCGCCACTGTTTTCGCGCGCCCTGGTCACAATGGATGTTGCTTGGCCGTTAAGCTGATCAATGTTCTTGGCGGGAAGCGTGAGTTGGTAAGGCTATTTGATGGAAATTTCCCGGCTGGCGTGACGGGCGAATGCTCGCTGTGCGCGAAGCTGCCAGACGCTGCCAGGGCGGAGAGGAGGATGCGCGGAGTACCAGAATGCCGCCGGGGTGCAACTTCACCACGCAATCAGCGGCTTAGGCTGACAATCGATCGCGGTGCCGCCGCCGAAGTTGCAACTATGAGGGGAGTTGGCGAAAGGCAAATGCGGCCGGACAGGGCCGGCCGCATTCACATATCCGGTCGTTTTTCTACTCGGCTGCCAGCGCGACGGTCACACCGGCGGCCTCGATCGCCACGGCGACCGACTGAATGATGGCGGCGAAGCGGACCGCCGTCTGGATCGAGGCGGCGGGGACGCCTGCGTCCTGCAGAACCTTTTCGTGCGCGTCGATGCAGGTGCCGCAGCCGTTGATGGCCGATACCGCGAGCGACCACAGCTCGAAATCCGCCTTGTCGACGCCGGGATTGGCGATCACGTTCATCCGCAACCGGGCCGGCATCGTCGCGTACTCCTTGTTCGCGGCAAGGTGCACAAAGCGGTAGTAGACATTATTCATCGCCATGATCGCAGCGGCCGACTTTGCCGCCGCCAACCCCGCCGGCGACAGATGCGGCGCGGCGACCGACTCCAGCGCCGCGGCCACGGTCGGATTGCGCGTGGCAATCGCGCAGGCGACGAACAGACCGTATTTGGCCTGCGGCGACAGCGTCTCGTCAGACGCCATCGACGACAGGTTCAGCCGGACGTCCTTGGCGAAGTCCGGAATCTGGTCCTTCAACTGCTCGATCGACATGATCAGGCGACCTTCAGGGTCTCGCCGCCGACCTCGCGGTTGCACGGGCAGAGTTCGTCCGTCTGCAGCGCGTCAAGGACGCGAAGCGTGTCCTTCGGCGCACGGCCGACATTGAGGTTGGTCGCATAGACATGCTGGATCGTGTTGTCCGGATCGACGATGAACGTGTAGCGATAGGCCACACCATCGGGCGAGCGCACGCCGAGGCCATCCACCAGGGAGCCCTTGGTGTCGGCGAACTGCCAGATCGGCAGCTTGTGCAGATCCTTGTGGTCGCGGCGCCAGGCCAGCTTGCAGAACTCGTTGTCGGTCGAGCCGCCGAGCACGACGGCATCACGGTCGGCGAATTCCTTGGACAGGCGCGCGAACTCGGCGATCTCGGTCGGGCAGACGAAGGTGAAATCCTTCGGGTAGAAGAAGATGATCTTCCACTTCCCAGGGAAGCTGGTCTCGGTCAGGGTCTCGAAGGCGCTTTCACCCTTCTCCTCCTGCAGGTGAAAACCGGGCTTCACGCCGACGATTTCGAACGAAGGCAGCTGACTTCCAATTCCAAGCATGTCGCACTCCAAGAAATTTCTGCGCTGCAATAGCGAGGCTTATTGTGCATTGCAAGCGATATGCCATTAGCTATCAACATCAATGCGTTGTCGTAAAGCCGACAGTCACGACGGGTATGTTGCGATTGCGAATGAAGACGATGTTGGAGACGTGACGAGACGCATCCGAGGGAGAGCGGACGGCGTCAGATTCGTGACAGCAGCGCGGGCGCCTGCGGAGCGTGCGCCGATGGCGCGCTCCACTCTTGAGTTGATACGCGCGATGCAAACGGCCGAAGCTGGATTGCACATTCAGCGATGGCGCAGCTGCAATTTCTTTGTGCGGCCTTAGTGGCAAAATTGACATTATCGCCGGTGTTGCGATGCACGTTTGACCACAGCGTCCGCAGAAGCGGCAGACAAACGACAAGCGCTCGGCAGAGCGAGGGCGTCGCATCCAGATGCGCAATTCGCCGCGCGCGGTTTTGTCAGCTTTTCAGCAGATCGCGTCTGTTATTTCGCCTTGATGCATGGCAGCCTGATCATACTCTGCCCGCGAAGTTTCAACGTCTGGGAGGAGTTCTGCACCATGAGCGAACGTGTCTCGGCCCATTCCGCGAGTGCAATTTCATCGGTCGATCGCCGTCGTTTCCTCACGACCTCCGCCGCGCTCGCGGCGGGGCTGGCCGCACCGACATTGATCGGAACCCGCAAGGCGGTAGCCGCCGGTCTCAAGACGGTCCGCTTCAGCGAGGCCGTGCACAATCTCGGCTACATCAATCTCTACGTCGGCATGCATGCCGGCATCTTCAAGAAGAACGGCCTGGACATGCAGGTGAGCGCCGCGGGCGGCGACACCCAGACCTTCGCCGCCGTGCTAGGCGGCTCGGCCGATTTTGCGATCGGCGACGCCACGATGGCGCAGATCTCGCGCGAGAACGGCGGCCCCGGCGTCGTGGTCGGCACCGTCGTGCAGCGCGCGCATTATTTCGGCGTGTCCAAGACGCTCGAGCCGATCACCGATCCCAAAGGCTTCAAGGGCCTCAAGATCGTGACGTCGCCGGAGCCCAACACCAACTACAGCGTCGCCAAGCGGCTGTTGGAGAAGGCGGGCATGAAAGTCGGCGTCGATGCGACCATCGTTCCGGTCAATCCCGGCACTGAAATCGCCGCCATGCTGGCCGGGCAGGCCGACATCGCCATCGCGTATCAGCCGAGTGTCGCAGCCGCCGAAGCACAGGGCGCCAAGGTGGTGTTCGACTTCTCCAACTACATCGGTCCGTTCTGCAACACCGGCATCATGGTGCTGCCGACCACGATCCAGAAGGATCCGGAGATGGTGCAGGCGCTGGTGACCTCGTTCGAGGAGGCTTCGCGCAAGACCTATGCCGACCCGGCGTTCTCGAAGGAGGTCGCCCGCAAGGAGTTCCCCGATTTGCCTGGCGAGGTCGTCGACAAGGCGATCGACGCCGAGCTGAAATATCTCATTCCCGCGCAGTCGGTGATCACCAAGACGGACCAGTGGGCGAACCTGATGGAGATGCAGGTCTATCTCGGCAACGCCAAGGGCTCGGTGCCGTTCGATCAGATCATCGACAATTCGTTTGCTGAGAAGGCGATCGCCAGTCTCAAATGACTGAAGTCGGCGGCATGATGCAGTTCGGGCCGGGCGCCACAACGGCGCCCGTGCCCCCGCTCGTCGTCGAGCACGTGGCCAAGAGCTACGAGCTCGACGGCGGCCGCACCGTGCCGGTCATCGGCGATCTCAGCCTGACCTTGGGAGAAGGCGAGATCGTCAGCATCGTCGGCCCGTCCGGCTGCGGCAAGACCACGCTTCTCAACACGCTGTGCGGATTGCTCGCGCCCGATGCCGGCCGCATCCGCTGGCACGGCCGCGAGGTGGCAGGCCAGCCGCAGAACGTCGGCTACATGCTGCAGAAGGATCTGCTGCTGCCGTGGCGGACCGCGCTCGGCAACACGATGCTCGGCCTGGAGATCCGCGGCGTGCCGGCGGCGCAGGCCGAGGACCGCTGCCGCGCCATGCTCGACCAGCTCGGGCTGCACGGTTTTGCCGATCATTATCCCTCCACCTTGTCCGGCGGCATGCGCCAGCGCGTGGCGTTGGCCCGCACGCTGGTCAACGAGCCCGATGTGCTGCTGCTCGACGAGCCGTTCGCCGCGCTCGACTTCCAGAGCAAGCTGCTGATCGAGAACGACACGGTCGATCTGGTGCGGAAAGGTCGGCGCTCGCTGCTCCTGATCACCCATGATCTCGAGGAGGCGGTGTCGCTGGCCGACCGGGTGATCGTGCTGTCGAAGCGGCCGACGCAGATCAAGGCGGTCTATGACATTGCGCTGGGCGCCGATCGCCGCGACGTGATTTCGGTCCGTCAGGCGCCGGGCTTCAGCGACTACGTCCGCAGCATCTGGGCCGATCTCGACGTGGTGCTGCAATGACGGCCGAGATCGACACCACGGCGACGCCGTCCGCCGCCAAGGGTCCCATCGATCGCGCGGCGGGGATGGGGCGGCGCTGGCTGCGCCTGCGCGGCACGCTCGGGGTGCTCGTGACCCAGCTCGTCGTGCTCGCGGCCTTCCTCGCGTTCTGGGAGTACGCAACGGGCCAGAACAAGGCGGCGGCCTTCATGTTCGGCTCGCCCTCGGCGATCTCGAAGTTCCTGTCGCAGATGGCCTATGACGGCAGCCTGTGGCGCGACACCTATGTGACCGGCCTCGAGACGCTGCTCGGCTTCTTCGTCGGCAACTGCATCGGAACGCTGATCGGGCTGTCGCTGTGGTATTCGCGCTTCGTCTCGCGGGTGGTCGAGCCGTTCGTGATCGCGCTCGGCTCGATCCCGATCATCGCATTGGCCCCGATCATCATCATCTGGTTCGGCACCGGGCTGATCTCCAAGGTCGCGATGTCGACCCTGTCGGTCGTGATCGTCGCGCTGGTGACCTCGTACAAGGGCGCGACCGGCGTCGATCCCGACCAGATCAATCTGCTGCGGACGCTCGGCGCTTCAAAGTTTCAGATCTTCCGCAAGCTCGTGGTGCCGGCCTCGCTGACCGACATCTTCGCCGGTCTGAAGCTGACCGTGGGATTTGCACTGATCGGCGCCATCGTCGGCGAGTTCATGTCGTCGTCCGAGGGGCTGGGCCACGCCATCTTCAAGGCCGGCTCGCTCTACATCATTCCGAAGGTCTTCGCCGCGCTGGTCGCAACGATCGCGCTGGCGCTGATCCTGACCTTCGCAGTCGGCAAGATCGAGCAGCTGTTGATGCCGTGGCGCCGGCAGCTACGCTGAGATCCATCATCATTCATCAGAAACGGCAGCCAAGCGGGAGTGATCGTGATCATGTCAAAGCGCATCGCCAAGGCCGGCAACATCAAATACGCGCTCTCGGGAGACGAGGCGTTCATCGCCACCGTCGAGCCCGGCGAAATCTTCGTCGTCGAGTGCGCCATCAACGTCAATGACGGCACCATCCGCGCGCTCGGCCAGCAGCTGGTCGAAAGCGACGTGACGCTGCCCTACGTCAACGGCGCGACGGGTCCGATCGAGGTGCGCGGCGCCAAGGCCGGCGACATGCTGCGGCTCGACATTCTCGACATGGAGCTGGACCGCCTCGGCTTCACCGCGCTGTGGCCGGGCATCGGCATGTTTCCCGACTGGGTCCGCCGCAAGGAGTTCGGCATCCAGACCCGCGTCGTCGCCGTCGAGAATGGGCACGTGCTGTGGAACGAGCATCTGAAGCTGCCGGTGCGGCCGATGATTGGCGTCGCCGGCGTCGCGCCGGTGCATGGCGCCGTGCTGACCGTCGACAACGGTCCGCATGGCGGCAATCTCGATGTGCAGGAGATCACGTCGGGTAATTCGGTGTTCTTCCGCGTCAACAAGGACGGCGCGCATCTCTTCCTCGGCGACTGCCATGCGATCCAGGGTGATGGCGAGGCCAACGGCATGGGCGCGATCGAGATCGCGGCGAACCTCACCGTCAAGGTCTCGCTCGGCAAGGCACCGGCGCGCCTGAACCATCCGCGGATCGAGACGCCGACGCATATCTGCACGCTCGGCTGTGCGCGCCCCCTGGAGGACGCGATGCGGATCGCGTTCGAGGAGATGATCAACTGGCTGGAGGACGATTGGAAGATCCCGGCGCCCGAAGCCTACATGCTGCTCGGCCAGGTCGCGGAAGCGCGCTGCACCCAGGTGGTCAATCCGAAATACACCTACATCTGCAAGGTCAACAAGGCCCTGCTCGCCGGCTATCACGGCTGACACAGCACACGAAAGACGAGGAGACGATTATGGATCTGGGATTGACCGGAAAGAGCGTGCTGGTCACCGGCGGCAGCAAGGGCATTGGGCTCGCGATCGCCGAATTGTTCGCCGCCGAAGGCGCCAACGTCGCGATCTGCGCGCGTGATGCCGAGGCGGTCAGCAAGGTGGTGGCGAAGCTCGCGGCCAAGGGCGTGAAGGCGTGGGGGCAGGGCATCGACGTCGCCGATCCGGTGGCGCTGAAGGGGTGGGTCGACGGCGCGGCAAAGGAGCTCGGCGGCGTCGATTGCGTGGTCTGCAACGTCAGTGCGCTCGCTGTCGGCGACACGCCCGAGACCTGGGAGAAATCCTTCCGCACCGACATGATGCACACGGTGAACGCGATTGCGGCGGCCGTTCCCTATCTCGAGAAATCCAAATCGGCGTCGATCAGCATCATTTCCAGCGTGTCCGGCTTCGAGGTCGACTTCGCCGCCGGATCCTATGGCGCGATCAAGGGCGCCTTGATCCACTATGCCAAGGGACTGGCGCATCAGCTGGTGGGCAAGGGCATCCGCGTCAACGCGGTGTCGCCAGGGAACACCTATTTCGAAGGCGGCATCTGGCAGAATATCGAGAACGGATCGCCGGATCTGTTCAAGATGGCGATGGGCCTCAACCCGACGGGACGCATGGGAACCGCCGAGGAGGTCGCCTATGGCGTGGTGATGCTCGCAAGCCCGCTCGCCAGCCGCATCTCGGGAACCAACCTGATCATCGACGGAGCCTTGACGAAGGCGGTCTAGTCGTTGCACGCAAGCTAGGAAGCCATGCAGCACGAGAATGCTGCGCTGCGGCTCCCGTCCGACTCTCCCGGCGGCCTCACGAGTTGAGAGCGCTTGAGGCCGCAAGGGAGAACAAGGCATGCAGGCGCTCGTGCAGCAGCTGTCCGCGCTGGTTCCCGACTGGATGGTCGGGCCGGCTTTGATCATCGGCGCCATCCTCGGCGCGCTGCTCGTCTATAAGCTGCTCCGTGCGCTGGTGAAGCGGGCGATCGGGCCGCGCCAATCCATCCTGCTGCCGATCCTGCAACGGACGGCTGGCCCCGCGCGGCTGGCCCTCTGCCTGATCGCGGTGGCCCTGGTGTTGCCGCTGGCGCCGCTGAGCGAGGGCTGGCGGCGCGCGCTGGCGCATCTGTTCGTGGTGGCGACCATCGCCCTGGTCGGCTGGATCACCATCCGCATCGTCGACATGGTGTCGGCCCGCTACCTGCAGCGCTTTCGCGACGACATCACGGAGAATTTCCTCGCCCGCAAGCACGTCACCCAGGTTCGCGTCTTCAAGCGCGTGATCGACACGCTGATCATCATCGTCGCCGTCTCGGCGGCGCTGATGACCTTCGACTCCGTCCGGCAATATGGCGTCAGCCTGTTCGCATCGGCCGGTGCTGCCGGTCTGATCGTCGGTCTCGCCGCGCGGCCATTGCTCAGCAACCTGATCGCCGGCGTGCAGATCGCCGTCACCCAGCCGATCCGGATCGAGGATGCCGTCATCATCGAGAACGAATGGGGCTGGGTCGAGGACATCGCCTCGACCTATGTCGTGATCCGGCTGTGGGACTGGCGCCGCATGGTGGTGCCGCTGTCCTACTTCATCGAGCGCCCGTTCCAGAACTGGACCCGCGATGCGGCGTCGCTGATCGGCTCGGTGGTGCTGCATGTCGACTACGCGGCCGACGTGCCCCGCATCCGCAAGCGGCTGGAGGAGGTGGCCAAGGAATCCAAGATCTGGGATGGGGCCGTGGTCAATCTGCAAGTCGTCGACACCAATGCGCGCACCATGGAGCTGCGCGCTCTGGTGAGCGCGCGCAACGCACCGCAGGCATGGGATCTGCGCTGCGAGGTGCGCGAGAAGCTGATCGCCTTCCTGCAGCGGGACATGCGCGAGGCCCTGCCGCGCGACCGTGCCGACATCTCGCCGCCGCTGTCGGTGTTCAATCCGCAATCCCCGCCGCATTTCGCGGCGGCGTCGAACTGATCTAGCGCGCAGCGATCGGCCAGCTGCCAATGATGCTGAAGCGGCTGGTCGAGCCCGTCTGCCGGAACAGCGCGATGCGATCGACGGCGAGCGTGGCGAGATCGAGCGCGGCAAAACGGTCCTTGAGCATCGCGAGGATCGGCGTCCGCCGCTCGTCGGACAGCCGGCACGTCAGCGTCATGTGGAAGCGGAAATCTTCCATGACATAGGGATAGCCCCAGCGGTCGAGATGCTCGCGCTGGCGCGGCGTCAGCAGCTCCGGCTTGCGCCGGGCGCGGTCCTCCGCGCTCATCGGCGCCCGAAACGCCTCGAATGCCTCGACGCAGTCGGCGGCGAGTTGTTGCAGCGCCGGTGTTGCTTCGCGAGGGATCACCGCGATGAAGCCGCTGATCGCATCGACGACAGGACGGATGATCGGTATGGTCCTGGACCTCGCCGCAAAATCCACGCATGCGGCGGTCAGCTCGGCTTCGGTCCGTGCATCGTGCAGCGGAAACGGCGCCTTCAGGGTGGCATGGAAGCCGTACTTCCGCGCGTCGGCCGTCAGCTCCGCCCAATCCGGCACCGCGTCGAGGACCGCGCTGGGAAAATCCCTTTCGGCCCCGGTTGAGGCATCATAGCCGAGCAGATCGGCACCGAAGGCGGCAAGCGCCGTCTCGGCTGCGGGCGCGTAGTAGATGGCGTAGCGTGGGAAGCCGCCCATCACGATCACTCCGCCGCAGCCGCGCGCGGCGCGGTCCTGGTGCCGAGACGGTCCGACTCGGTGAGGCAGACGAGGCGGCCAGCGGCGATCACGGCGACGATCCGTGGACGCAGCGGCAGGCTGTCGTCGACCAGGATGATGTCGGCACGATGCCCGGGTGCGAGCGCGCCGCGGTCGGACAGGCCGGCGGCCTGTGCGGGGCCGGCCGAGATCAAGCTCCAGGCGCGGGCCAGCGGCAGAATGCCGTCGGCTGCGAGGCGATAGGCGGCCAGCAGCGGAGCGGGATAATAATAGTCGGACGCCAGCACCGAGCACAGGCCCTTGGCGATCATGTCGCTCGCCTTGGTCCAACCGGTATGGCTGCCGCCGCGCACCACATTGGGAGCGCCGAACACGATCGCGTCGCCACCAGCCGCGGCCTCGCGCGCGGTCTCCTCGTTGACCGGAAACTCGGCGATCGAGACGCCCTGTGCGCGAAACGCACGGCGCATCTCCGGACTTTCGTCGTCGTGCGACAGCATGCGGATGCCGGCCTGCCGCGCGGTCTCGGCCAGCCGGGCGATCGACGAAGGCACCGCATCGCCGCGGGACACGATGCGGGCGACGAGGCGATCGAACTCGTCGCCGGACAGCCCGGTGCGATCGACCATGCGCTGGCGCTTGTGCGGCTTGTCGAGGCTTGCGACCGTCGAATCCATGTGGTCGTTGAAGGCGAACAGATCGATACGCCGCGCGGCGAGCAGCTGACGGATTTCGTCCTCGTCGTCGAGATTGTAGGTCTCGTGGCGCAGATGGAAGCGGGTGTCGGCGGCCAGCCGGGGGCGCAAGCCTTCGATCGCCTCCAGCAGCTGGCGCGCGTTGCCGGCGCTGCGCAGGCCGGGCTCCCATGACCATGTGGTGGCATGGAACACGGTGGTGATGCCATTGCTGACGGCCTGGCGGTCGCTGTCGACGAGCGCGATGTCGATCGGGAAATCGACGCCGGCGCGCGGCATCATCTGCCGCTCGAACGCGTCGCCATGGATGTCGACGATCCCGGGCAGTACCGTGAGGCCGGATGCATCGAGAGACAGCGCGGCGACTGCCGCCGTGGCATCGAGCTGGTCGATGACGCCGTCGACAACGGTCAGGGAGGTGTCAACGAGGTCCGAGCCGATCAGGCAGCGGCCGGAGGAGATGGAGATGTCGATCATTGCGCGGCACTCTGCCGCACTTGGCGTCCGTCGTCGAGTGCCGCTTCGTACTTGTTCAGGAAGGTACCGATCTCGAGCTGCCGGAAGTCGGGCAGGGCTGCGCGGAGCGCGTCATGGCTCCAATCCCACCACGCGAGGAGCATGAGCCGCTGCTCGATCTCGATCGGAAAGCGGCGCTTGACGATGCGGGCGGGATTGCCGGCGACGATGGTGTAGGCCGGCACGTCCTTGGTGACGATGGCCCCTGCGGCGACCACCGCCCCGGTGCCGATGGTGCGTCCCGGCAGCACGATGGCGCCGTGGCCGATCCACACGTCATGACCGATGTCCACGTGATGCTGCCTGCGCCACGCGAAGAACTCGGCATCGTCGGCTTCGCCGGGGAAATAGGCGCTCGCCCGATAGGTGAAGTGAGCCTGGGTCGCGCGATGCATCGGGTGATTGCCCGGATTGATCCGGGTCATGGCCGCGATCGAGCAGAACTTGCCGATCGTCGTGTAGGTGATCTGCGCATCATTGACGACGTAGGAGTAGTCGCCCATCGTCACCTCGTGGAGGATGGTGCGCGCACCGACTTCGGTGTAGGCGCCGAGGTGCACCTCATGGAGCTTGGCACTGGGATCGACGGTGGGATCGATCGAAAGCGATTTTCCGGCCATATCTTTCCCTATTCTCTTCTTTCTCTATTCTCTTGCAACGACAGAAACCTGTAGGCGGCCCATCGTGACGTTTGCGTGACATCTGCATGACGGCACGGCCGCCGGTGTGGATGAGGAGGCAGGCGTCAGCGGGCTGTCACATAACTGTTGAAACCAGACGCTAGCGGTAGGGCAAAGCGAGGCGTCTGGAGAAGTCCATGCTGGTGGTCAATGGTCTGACGTGCCGTTTCGGCGCGAAAGCCGCGGTCGACAATGCGTCCTTTTCGGTGGCGCCCGGCAGCTTTGTCGGCGTCATCGGACGGTCGGGAGCCGGAAAGTCGACCCTGCTGCGCTCCATCAACCGGCTCAGTCCGATCAGCTCGGGGCAAGTTCGCTTCGGGGATCTCGATGTCACCGCGCTGCGCGGCCGCGAGTTGCGAAAGTGGCGCGCCCGCTCGGCGATGATCTTCCAACAGTTCAATCTGGTCGGCCGGCTCGACGTTCTCACCAACGTGCTGATGGGCCGGTTGGCGGACGTGCCGTCCTGGCGCTCGCTCGCGCAGCTCTGGCCTGCGGAGGATGTCGCGATGGCGCTGTCCGCGCTCGAGCAGTTCGACATGGCGTCGCTGGCCGCGCAACGGGCCGACCAGCTGTCCGGCGGACAGCAGCAGCGTGTCGCGATCGCCCGCGCCCTCGTGCAGAACCCCGAGATCATCCTCGCCGACGAGCCGATCGCCTCGCTCGATCCGCGCAATACCAAGATCGTGATGGATGCGCTGCTGCGCATCAATAAGCATTTTGGCATCACGGTGATCTGCAATCTGCATTCGCTTGATCTGGCGCGCAGCTATTGCGATCGCCTGATCGGCATGGCCCAAGGGCGGGTCGTGTTCGACGATCTGCCGGCGGCGCTGACCGCCCAGATCGCGCGCGAGCTTTATGATCTTGAGGCCGACGAAGTCATGGACATGCATCCGGCACCGGCCCCGCCGGTCCCTGCCATCGGCGAAGCCGCCGTGGCCTGACACCGGGTTTCTGCCGTCTCGGCCCTCGCATCGCGGGCGCGAGACTTGTTACTTACTGCAACAAGAGGGAATGTTATGATCAATCGTCGCATCGTTCTGGCGGGCGTCGCTGCGCTGGCTTTCACGGCACAGGCGTCGGCCGAGGATTGGAAGACGAAGGTTCCTGAACTGACCTTCGCTGTGGTCCCGGCGGAGAATGCCTCGGGCGTGACCGAGCGCTGGACGCCGTTCGTCAACTACCTGTCTAAGGAACTGGGCGTGAAGGTCACGCTCCGCATCGCCAACGACTACGCCGCGGTCATCGAAGGCCAGCGCGCCGGCAACATCCACATCGCGAGCTACGGCTCGGCCTCGTTCGCCCGCGCCCGGCTGACCGGCGTCAAGACCGAAGCCTTCGCCAACGACATCAACTCCGACGGCAGCACCGGCTATTACTCGGTGTTCTTCGTCAAGGCCAGCAGCCCCTACAAGAAGGTCGAGGATCTCAAGGGCAAGAATCTCGGCCTGGTCGATCCGAACTCGACCTCCGGCAACAACGTGCCGCGCTTCGAGCTGAACAAGATGGGGATCACCGACGCGGAAGCCTATTTCGGCAAGGTGGTGTTCACCGGCAGCCATGAAAACGCGGTTCTCGCGCTGAGCCAGGGCACCGTCGACGTTGCCGCCAACCAGTGGACCAGCGATAACGACTCGACGCTGGCGCAGATGCTGACCAAGGGCATGCTGAAGAACGCCGACGGCTCGCCGATGAAGAAGGATGACTTCCGCATCATCCACAAGTCGGCGCCGATCATCAACGGCCCCTATGCCTACAACGCCGATCTGCCCGAGGACGCCAAGCAGGCAATCGCCAAGGCCTTCTTCGACGCGCCGACCAAGGACAAGGCGGCGTTTGACCGTCTCTCCGATGGCCAGAAGAAGGGCTTCCATCCGGCCACGACCAAGGACTGGGACGGCACGATCGACCTGATCAAGTTCGTCGACAGCCTGCGCAAGAAGGCGTCCTGATCGACGTCCTATCGAAGCAAGAGTCGGGTCGGGCATGACCCGGCTCTTGCCTTGACCAGCGCCCGATCTTTTCAGAACGAGAGCAGCACGCATCCGATGGCGGTCGCCGTTTCGATCCTGCCGAGCCAGCAGCTTGAGGCTTTGAGCGACGCGTATCATCGGGCCGTCGCCCGCCGCCGCCTGCGGCTGGCGCTGTCGGCACTGGTGTTTCTGGCCGTACTGCTGGCGGCCGCGGTCGGCGCGGAAGTCAATCTGCGAACCTTCTTCACCTATTTCGGCAACTTCGTCAGCTATTTCGACCGCATCTTCACGCTCGATGACGGTCATCGCGTCTGGACCAACGTCCCCGAATGGTTCTGGGGTCTCAAGAAGTGGGCAAAGCTGCTCGGTGAGACGCTGCTGATCAGCTATGTCGGCACGCTCGCCGGCATGCTGGTTGCGTTCTGTCTCAACTTCCTCGCAGCAGAGAACACCTCGCCCGCGCCCTGGGTCCGCTTCACGGTGCGCCGGGTGCTCGAATTCGCGCGCACCGTTCCCGGCATCGTGTTCGCGCTGATCTTCGTCATCGCCTTCGGCCTCGGGCCCGTCGCCGGCGTGCTCGCGATCGCGGTCCATTCCAGCGGCGCTCTCGGCAAGCTGTTTTCCGAAGTGGTCGAAAATGCCGACATGAAGCCGGTCGAAGGCGTCCGGGCCACCGGCGCGAGCTGGCTGTCCTGCATGCGCTTCGCCGTGCTGCCGCAGGTGATCGCCGGCTTCTCGAGCTACACGCTGCTGCGCTTCGAGATCAATGTGCGCGAGGCCTCCGTCATGGGCTTCGTCGGAGCTGGCGGCATCGGCCAGGAACTCGTGGTCGCGATCCGCAAGTTCTATTATTCGGATGTCAGTGCCATTCTGGTCATGATCGTGGTCACGGTGTTCCTGATCGATATCGGCACCGGCTGGCTGCGTGGACGCTTGTTCGGCGCGGAGGCGCCGACATGAGCCTCCCGGAGACGCCCGACCAGGCGCAGCTGCGCGAACGCTACCCGCACATCTTCAACCGGCCGATGTCGGCGCGGCTCGCGACGCCCGTTGTCCTGCTGCTCGCGCTCGCGGTGTTCGTCTTCGGCCTCGTCGATCTGGATTTCTCGCCGTCGCGCATCCTGGCGGGACTCAGCCAGCTCGGCTGGATCGCACGCCTGATGCTGCCGCCCGACCCGGGCTCCTCGCTGCCGGTCTATCTCAAGGCGCTCGGCGAGACGCTGTCGATCGCGGTGCTCGGCACTACGCTCGCGGCCTGTGCCGCGTTTCCGGTGAGCCTGCTCGCGGCACGCAACGTCATTCCGTCGGCGATCTTCCGGTTTCCAGTGCGGCGGCTGTTCGACACGATCCGCGGCGTCGACACGCTGATCTGGGCGCTGGTCTGGATCAATGTCGTCGGGCTCGGCCCCTTTGCCGGCGTGCTCGCGATCGCGGTCTCGGACTTCGGCGCGCTCGGCAAGCTGTTCTCGGAGGCGATGGAGAGCGCCGACCGCAAGCAGGTCGAGGGCGTGCGCGCCGCCGGCGGCAACGCGCTGCATGAGATCCGCTTCGGCCTACTGCCGCAGGTGCTTCCGGTCATCGCGGGGCAGGTGCTGTACTTCATCGAGTCCAACACCCGTTCGGCGACCATCATCGGCATCGTTGGTGCCGGCGGCATCGGCCTGCAGCTCGCCGAACAGATTCGCGTGCTGGAATGGCAGAAGGTGTCGTTCCTGATCCTGATGATCCTGGTGGCGGTGGCCGCGATCGACTGGATCTCGAACAGGCTGCGCTTCGCCATCATCGGTCGTCGCGCCGTCGCCTGATTGCCTCGGCATCTGAAAGTTGCGATCGTTCGCAGACAAACGATCAGGCTGCGCAGGCGCCTGGGTGCCTTGCATTGGCTGTCGCAAATCTTTCATGTGCCGGCCTTAAGGGGGCTCCGGAACTGGCCGTGATGCCAGGCATACGGAGTTTCATTCATGAAGGTCATCCGCCTCGTTCTTGCGCTGCTCGCGCTGTTCGTTCTGGCGCCGTCGCAGCCCGCCAAGGCCGCTGATGTCATCTGCTACAATTGTCCGCCGGAATGGGCCGACTGGGCGTCGATGCTGAAGGCGATCAAGACCGATCTCGGCTACGACATCCCGCACGACAACAAGAACTCCGGCCAGGCGCTGGCGCAGATCCTCGCCGAGAAGGCCAATCCAGTCGGCGACATCGGTTATTTCGGCGTGACCTTCGGCATGAAGGCGAGGGCGCAGGACGCGCTGGAGCCGTACAAGCCCGTCAATTGGGATCAGGTCCCGGCCGGCCTGAAGGATGCCGACGGCTACTGGACCACGATCCATTCGGGTACGCTCGGGCTGTTCGTGAACAAGGATGCATTGGGCGGCAAGCCGGTACCGGCGTGCTGGAAGGATCTGCTCAAGCCCGACTACAAGGGCATGGTTGGCTATCTCGATCCGAGCTCGGCGGCGGTGGGCTATGTCGGCGCCGTTGCCGTCAATCTCGCGCTCGGCGGCTCGCAGTCGAACTTCGATCCCGCGCTCGGCTTCTTCAAGGATCTGCGCAAGAACGATCCGATCGTGCCGAAGCAGACCTCCTATGCGCGCGTGGTCTCGGGCGAGATCCCGATCCTGTTCGACTACGACTTCAATGCCTATCGCGCGAAGTACACCGAGAAGGGCAATTTCGAGTTTGTCATTCCCTGCGAAGGCTCGGTGGTCTTTCCTTATGTCGTCGGTCTCGTGAAGAACGCGCCCGACAAGGACAAGGCGAAGAAGGTCATCGACTATCTGCTCTCCGACAAGGGCCAGGCGATCTGGACAAATGCGTATCTGCGTCCGGCCCGGCCGATCGAGCTGCCCGAAGCCGTCAAGAGCAAGTTCCTGCCGGACAGCGACTACGCCCGTGCGAAGAGCGTCAACTGGGGCGACATGGAAACCGCGCAGAAGGGGTTCGTCGACCGCTATCTGTCCGAGGTCCGCTAAAGGAGACCCGTGCCCCGCCGGTCGAGATCCGGCGGGGCACGCTTGAGATCATGTCGCACAAGTCCTTCGTCTGGATCTGTCTGTTGCCATTGGCGGCCGTGACGGCCGCCTTCTTTGTTCTGCCGATGGCGCGGCTGCTCGTGACCGGCGCGGAAGGCCCGCGCGGGTTGGCGGAATATCTCGCCATCCTCGCCGAGCCGCGCTATCGCGCCACGCTTCTGAACACGGTGCTCCTGGCCGCCGCGAACACAATCGCGACCTTGATCGTTGCAACCATCGCCGGCCTGTTCCTGCAGCGACATCGTTTTCCGGGCCGTGCCGTCCTGGTCGCCATCCTGACCTTTCCGCTCGCATTCCCGGGCGTCGTGATCGGCTTCATGATCATCCTGCTCGCCGGCCGCCAGGGCCTGATCGGCGACGTCTCCTCGCGTCTGGTCGGCGACAAGATCGTATTCGCCTATTCGATCTACGGCCTGTTCCTGGGCTATCTCTACTTCTCGATTCCCCGGGTGATCCTCACCATCATGGCGGCGGCGCAGAAGCTCGATCCGAGCCTGGAGGAGGCGGCCCGCTCGCTCGGCGCGGGCTCATGGGCCGTGCTGCGCGACGTCGTCCTGCCGGCGCTGGCGCCCGCGCTGGTCGCCTCGGGCGCCATCGCCTTTGCGACCGCGATGGGCGCCTTCGGCACCGCGTTCACGCTGGCGACCAACATCGACGTGCTGCCGATGCTGATCTACACGGAGTTCACGCTGGCCGGAAACCTCGCCACCTCGGCGGCGCTGTCGGTCGGGCTCGGCGTGATGACCTGGCTGATCCTGGCGCTGGCGCGCAGCTTCACCGGCAATTCCGTGGCAGCGGCGGGCTAGCACGTGCGCAACCGGATTCTCTTCACGCTTCAGTTCCTGTTCACGCTGCTCGTTGCTGCGTTTCTGGCGGTGCCTGCCGGCCTCTCGATTGCCGCGGGCGTGACGGTGAACTACTTCCGCGGCCTTCAGTCGGGTGTGACCCTGCAATGGGTCGCCCAGGTCTGGGACCTCTACGCCGGAACGATCCTGGCTTCGATCATGATTGCGCTGGGCACGCTCGCGGTGACGCTCGTGGTCGGCGTACCCGCCGCCTACGCCCTGTATGTCCGTGGCGGGCGGCTGGCCCGCCTTGTCGAGGAGATCATCACGCTGCCGCTCGCGATTCCCGGGCTCGCCATTGCGCTCGCGCTGCTGCTGACCTATGGCGGCTTTGGCAGCTTCCGCCGCTCATGGCTGTTCATCCTCGCAGGGCATGTCGTCTTCACGATGCCGTTCATGGTCCGCTCGGTCATGGCGGTGTTCGCGACGATCGATGTCAAATCGCTCGACGAAGGCGCGGCGTCCCTCGGGGCACCGCCGTGGCGCCGCTTCGTCGATGTCATCGTGCCCAATGCGGCGCCGGGAATCCTGGCCGGCAGCCTGATGGTGGTGACGCTGTCGCTCGGCGAGTTCAACCTGACCTGGATGCTGCACACGCCGCTCACCAAGACGTTGCCGGTCGGCCTTGCCGACAGCTATGCATCGATGCGGCTCGAGGTCGCCTCGGCCTATACGCTGATCTTCTTCGTCTTGATCATCCCGCTGCTGGTGGCCATGCAATGGATCGGCGAAAGAGGACAATCACGGTGAACATGATGACCCGGCACGGCGCCGCGCTGAAGGTGGAGAATTGCGGCAAGACCTTCGCCGACGGGACCTGCGCGCTGGCGCGCGCGACCCTCGACATCGCCCAGAGCGAAACGCTGGTGCTGCTCGGGCCGTCCGGTTGCGGCAAGACCACGCTGCTGCGGATCGTCGCCGGCCTCGAGACACCGGACAGCGGCGGCCGCGTGCTGTTCGACGGCAAGGATCTCACGCGCCAGCCGATCGAGAAGCGCAATGTCGGCATGGTGTTCCAGTCCTACGCGCTGTTCCCGAACATGAGCGTCGCCGACAACATCGGCTACGGGCTGAAGCTCCGCGGCCTGCCGAAGACGGAGCGTGCGGCGCGTGTGGCCGAGCTCGTCGCGCTGACGAATCTCGGGGGGCTGGAGGACCGGCGCATCGACCAGCTGTCCGGTGGGCAGCGCCAGCGGGTTGCGCTCGCGCGCGCGGTTGCGATCCGGCCGAGCGTGCTGCTACTGGACGAGCCGCTGACGGCGCTCGACGCGGCGCTGCGCGAGCGCCTGCGCGGCGAGCTCAACGACCTCCTGCGCAAGCTCGGCATCACCGCGATCTATGTGACGCATGACCAGGCGGAGGCGATGGAGCTCGGCGACCGCATCGTGGTCATGCGCAAGGGGGCCATTGCGCAGGTCGGCACGCCGCGCGAGATCTACTTCACGCCGGCCAACCGCTTCGTCGCCGAATTCGTCGGTGCCGCGAATATCATCGAGGCGCCCATCGAGAGCGGCGAGCTGGTCCTGCCCGGAGGCCGTGTGCCGGTGAGCGGACGAGATGCGATGAGCAGGGCGGTCGCAATGGTCCGCCCCGAGACCATCATGTTGGCCGATGCCGCGACGGCGGGCCTTGCGGGCACCGTCGACAGCGTTCGTTTCGCCGGAGATCGGCAGCGCATCATCGTGCGTGATGCTGCGTCGGTTCCGCTGGCCGTCGATGCGCCGAATACGGTCAACGTCAGCGCCGGCGAGCGCGTCGGTCTTTCGATTCCGCCGGCTGCCATCCGCCTGCTTCCTGAAGAAGACTGACGCCATGACAAAACCGCCCGTCACGATCGCCCAGATTTCCGACCTGCACATCAAGGCGCCCGGTCGGCTCGCCTATCGCCGCGTCGACACCGCGCAGGCGCTGTCCCGCTGCATCGACGAGCTCAACCGGTTCGCGCCCAGGATCGACCTCGTGGTGATCTCAGGCGATCTCGCCGACACGCCGTCCGCCGACGAGTACGCTCATCTCAAAACCCTGCTGCACGAGCTTCAGCTCCCGTTCGTCGCGATCCCCGGCAACCACGATTCGCGCGAACTGATGCGCGCTGCATTCCCCGACCATGCGTACGAAACGGCGTCGGGTGCACTCAACCGGCATGTCCAACTGGCCGATCTCGATCTGCTGCTGCTCGACTCCAGCGTGCCGGGCCATCCGTATGGTGAGCTGGACAGATCGACCCTCGACTGGCTCGACGCCGCTCTGTCTGCCAGCTCCGACCGACCGGCGCTGCTGTTCCTGCATCACCCGCCCTTTGCTGCCGGCATCTGGCACATGGACCGGCAGAACCTGCGGAATGCCGATCAACTCGCCGCCATCGTGCGGCGCCACCCGCGGGTGCAACTGATCGGCTGCGGCCACGTTCACCGCGCCGCGCTGACGCGCTTTGCCGGCGTTCCCTGCACGATCTGCCCGGCGCCGAACCATGCCGTCGATCTCGACCTCGCCGTGATCCGTGCGCCAGCCTTCAAGGTCGAGCCGCCGGCGTTTCATCTGCACGCCTGGTTTGCCGGGCCGGAGTTCGGAACGATCGTGACGCATCAGGTCCCGATCGGCGACTTCGACGGGCCGCATCCGTTCTTCAATCCGGATGGGACGTTGATCGACTGATCCGGCGGTCTTCGAGCCGCGCCGCGGACGCCGATCAGCCTTCCACCTCGAAGGTCACGCGCTCGGCCGCAAAGCGCGAGCGCTTGCTGACCAGCGGGGTGCCGTCGGCGTCGATGTCGGTGCTGTCCACGACCAGGACGGGGCGGCCCAAGGCGAGGTCGAGTCGCGCGGCGTCGCCGGCGTCGGCGATCGCGGCCGTGATACGGGTCCCGCCGCGGCGATAGTCGCGGATGCCGTAATGCGCCAGCAGGGCCGTCATCGAGCGGACCGCGGCAAAGATGCGGCCCGCGTCCGGAAACCGCTCGGCCGACAGAAAAGACGTGCTGACGCAGATCGGCGTCTTGTCGGCAAACCGCAGCGCCTCGATGCGGATGAGCGGCGCGCCGGTCTTCAATCCCAACCCGCGCGCGAGATCGCGCGTCGCCGGTTCCTCGGAGGCGGCGATCAACTGTCCGCGCGGCTCGCGGCCACCGGCGCCGACGATCTCGGAGAAGCGCGTGCGCGAACGCAGCGGATAGGACAGGCGGGGAGCCTCGACATAGGTGCCGCTGCCGCGCTCGGCGCGCACCAGCCCGCGCTCCGCCAACGTCGCGAGCGCGCGGCGCACCGTATGGCGGTTGACGCGATAGCTCTCGGCGATCTCGGTCTCGCCGGGCAGCCGTGTTCCCGCCGGGAAGCGCCCTTCGGCGATCTCGCGCTCGATGCCGTCGGCGACGCGCCGCCACAGCGCCACGCCCGATCCGGCGTCCTCAATGCTCATCGCGGCTCCACCAGCTGCTGCCGAAAATCACAGCCATGTCATCAAACAGTCATGGCGCTCTCTTATCAAGTTGTCTATTATCATAGACAACTTGAGCCGGGCAAGATCGGAACGGGCCATGAGCGGCGACACGGCATTGCAGGAGAGGCGGAAGGGAGCCATGCGCGTGCTCGCGCATGTTCCCTCGGCGGAGATCGGGGCGCGAATGGCTGAAGTGACGGTGCCGCCGCATCGGGAGCTCCGGGCCGCCGAGAGCGGTCTGGTCATGGTGCGCGGCCGTGTCGGCGGCGATGGCGCGCCGTTCAATCTCGGCGAGGCGACCGTGTCGCGCGCGGCCGTCCGGCTCGACAGCGGCCAGCTCGGTTTCGGCTATGTGCTCGGGCGTGACAGCGAAAAGGCGCGGCTGATCGCGCTGTGCGATGCGCTGCTGCAGTCGCCCGAGCATGCCCAGGCGATCGAGACCAGGGTCGTGGCTCCCCTGCGCGCGCAGGTGCAGGCTGATCAGCAGCGGAGCGCGGCCGAGGCGGCAGCCACGCGTGTGGATTTCTACACCATGGTGCGGGGAGAAGGGTGATGGCGGTGACGACGATCGAGTTGCAGCCCGGGTTCGCCGACAAGGTGCTGGCGGCGCAATCGACCTTCCGCACCGTGATGGAAGCGATGGCGCGTCCGGGGCAGGTGATGGCGGTCGACGATGAGGTCGGCCATCCACCATCGATGATGGTGGGCGTCGCGGCCGTCGCGCTGACGCTGCTCGATCAGGACACGCCGGTCTGGCTGGACGATGCTTTCGCGAGCGCCTCCGATGTCGGTGCCTGGCTGAAGTTCCACACGGGTGCGCCGATCGTCGCGCGGCCGGATGCGGCGAGCTTTGCGCTGGTCGCGGCGCCAGCCGCGCTGCCGGATCTCTCCGTCTTTGCGCTGGGGACGGCCGAATATCCCGATCGCTCGACGACGCTGATCATGCAGGTGCCGAGCCTCGCTGCAGGTGAGTCGTTTCGCCTGCGTGGTCCGGGCATTGACGGCACGACGGCGTTGACGGCCTCGCTCGCGCCAGCCGACCTGTTCGCGCGGCTGTCGATCAATCAGGCGCTGTTTCCGCGCGGCATCGACGTGATCCTGGTCGATGATCGCTCGCTGGTCGCAATCCCGCGCACGACGCGCCTCGCAGCCTCGGGAGTCTGACCCATGTATGTGGCGGTGAAGGGTGGCGAGCGCGCCATCGAGAATGCGCACCGGCTGCTGGCGCATGAGCGTCGCGGCGACCGCAGCGTGCCGGAGCTGTCGCTGTCGCAGATCTCAGAGCAGCTCGGGCTCGCGGTCGATCGCGTCATGAGCGAGGGCTCGCTGTATGACCGCGAGCTGGCGGCACTCGCGATCAAGCAGGCACGCGGCGATCTGATCGAGGCGATCTTTCTGGTGCGCGCCTTCCGCGCGACCTTGCCGCGCTTCGGTGCGACCGAGCCCGTCGATACCGGCGCGATGCGCGTGCAGCGGCGGGTCTCGTCCACCTTCAAGGACATTCCCGGTGGGCAGGTGCTGGGACCGACCTTCGACTACACGCATCGTCTGCTCGACCCGGGCTTGGCACAAGGTGGCGATCCGGAGGATCCGGCTCTCGCCGCAACGTCCGATGTTCCGATGCCCCGCGTGACCGATATCCTTGGTCAGGACGGACTGATCGAGCCCTCTCCCGCAGCGGAGGCTGATGCGCCGGTCGGCGATCTCACACGCGATCCCCTGAGCTTTCCGGCCGGCCGCGATCTGCGGCTGCAGAATCTCGCGCGCGGCGACGAGGGCTTTCTGCTGGCGCTTGGCTACTCGACCCAGCGTGGCTACGGTCGCAACCATCCGTTCGCGGGCGAAATCCGCTTCGGTGAGGTCGAGGTCGAGTTCTTCGCCGAGGAGATCGGCTTTGCCGTTCCGCTCGGATCGATCGAACTGACCGAATGCCAGATGGTCAACCAGTTCAAGGGCTCGGCCACCGAGCCGCCGTGTTTCACGCGCGGTTACGGGCTGGCGTTCGGCCAGAGCGAGCGCAAGACGATGTCGATGGCGCTGGTCGATCGTGCACTGCGCGCACGCGAGCTCGGCGAAGACGTGATCGCGCCGGCGCAGGACGAGGAGTTTGTCATGTCGCACTCCGACAACGTCCAGGCGACCGGCTTCGTCGAGCACCTCAAGCTGCCGCACTATGTCGACTTCCAGTCCGAGCTCGGCCTGCTGCGCAAGCTGCGCCAGGAATTTGCCGACGCCAACGCCGCTCCCGCGCTGAAGGAGGCTGCGGAATGAACGCGCCGACCTACAATTTCGCCTATCTCGACGAGCAGACCAAGCGGATGATCCGCCGCGCGATCCTCAAGGCGATCGCGATTCCGGGCTATCAGGTGCCGTTCGCGAGCCGCGAGATGCCGATGCCCTATGGCTGGGGCACCGGCGGTGTTCAGGTGACCGCGGCCATTCTGGGTCCCCAGGATGTGCTCAAGGTGATCGACCAGGGCTCGGACGACACCACCAACGCGATCTCGATCCGCAAATTCTTCGCCAAGACGGCGGGCGTCGAGACCACGACGTCGACGGACGCAGCGACCGTGATCCAGACCCGCCACCGCATCCCCGAGGCGCCGCTGCGCGCGGGCCAGGTGCTGGTCTATCAAGTCCCCATTCCGGAGCCGCTGCGGTTTCTCGAGCCGCGCGAGACCGAGACGCGCCGCATGCATGCGCTGGCGGAATATGGGCTGATGCATGTCAAGCTGTACGAGGACATCGCGCGCTTCGGCCACATCGCGACCTCCTATGCCTATCCGGTCAAGGTCAACGCGCGCTATGTGATGGATCCGTCGCCGACGCCGAAGTTCGATAATCCCAAGATGGACAATTGCCCCGCATTGCAATTGTTCGGCGCCGGGCGCGAAAAGCGCATCTACGCCATTCCGCCGTATACGTCGGTGGTGTCGCTCGATTTCGAGGACCATCCGTTCACGCGCTACAAGTTCGATGCTCCCTGCGCGCTGTGCGGCGCCGAGGACTCCTATCTCGACGAGATCGTGACCGACGACAAGGGCAGCCGCATGTTCGTCTGCTCCGACACCGACTATTGCGAGGGCCGCCAGGCGGCTGGACATCGCGGCGTCGAGAGCGCCGCTCCGCACAAGGAGGCGGTCCATGGCTGAGACGACCATGGCTGAGATGACCGGCGCATCGGATCAGCCGCTGCTGGTCGCGGAAGGGCTGACCAAGAGCTACGGCCGTCTCGCCGCCTGCCGCGACGTGTCCTTCGTGCTCTATCCCGGCGAGGTGCTTGCGATCGTCGGTGAGTCCGGCTCGGGCAAATCGACGCTGCTGCAGATGCTGTCGGCCCAGCTCGCGCCGAGTGGCGGTCGCGTCTCCTATCGGATGCGCGATGGCGAGCTGCGCGATCTCGCGCAGCTCGGCGAGGCCGAGCGCCGCTTCCTGTTCCGCACCGATTGGGGCTATGTGCATCAGGACCCGGCGCAGGGCCTGCGCATGGCGGTGTCGGCTGGCGCCAATGTCGGCGAGCGGCTGATGGCGGTCGGCTGGAACAATTACGGGCGAATCCGGCAGACGGCATCGTCCTGGCTCGAGCGCGTCGAGATCGACACCGCGCGCATCGACGATGCGCCGCGGACCTATTCCGGCGGCATGCGGCAGCGGCTGCAGATCGCGCGCAATCTGGTCACCGAGCCGCGGCTCGTCTTCATGGATGAGCCGACCGGCGGCCTCGACGTCTCTGTGCAAGCCCGGTTGCTCGACCTCATGCGCAGCCTCGTCAACGAGCTCGGCCTCGCCGCGATCGTGGTCACGCATGACCTTGCCGTGGCGCGGCTGTTGTCTCATCGCGTGATGGTCATGAAGGAGGGCCGGGTGATCGAGACCGGCCTGACCGACCAGGTGCTCGACGATCCGCGCGAGCCCTACACGCAGCTCCTCGTGTCCTCGATCCTGCCGCCATGAGCCGATGACCATGACCGTGATGCTCGACGTTGAGAATGCCAGGAAGACCTTCACCATGCATCTGCAGGGCGGCATCTCGCTGCCGGTGGTGCAGGGCGTCTCGTTCCAGGTCGCGGCCGGCGAATGCGTCGTGCTGTCGGGACCCTCGGGCGCGGGCAAGTCGTCGATCCTGAAGATGATCTTCGGCAACTATCGCTGCGATGAGGGCCGCATCAGCGTCCGCCATCGTGGCGAGATGACGAACCTCGCCGGCGCCGAGCCGCGCCTGGTGCTCAATGCACGGCGGCAGACGATCGGCTATGTCAGCCAGTTCCTGCGGGCGGTGCCGCGGGTGGCTGCGCTTGACGTGGTCGCCGAGCCGCTGCTCGTGTCGGGCGTGTCACGCGACGATGCGCGGGCGCGCGCCGGCGCGCTGCTCGCCCGGCTCAACATTCCGGAACGGCTATGGTCGCTGCCTCCCTCGACGTTCTCCGGCGGCGAGCAGCAGCGCGTCAACATCGCCCGCGGCTTCATTTCCGACCTCCCGATCCTGCTGCTGGACGAGCCGACCGCCTCGCTCGATGCGGCGAACCGGATGGTGGTGGTCGATCTCATCGCGGCCAAGAAGCAGGCGGGCGTCGCGATGATTGCGATCGTGCACGATGATGATATTCGTGCTGACATCGCAGACCGGATAGTCGATGTGACGAGCTTCGCGGCGGCGGCTTAGAAGGCAGAGAAAGCAGATGAGCGCCAACACGTCCGAGACGGTGATAGGAAACGCCCGGCTGGTCCTTGCGGACCGGGTCGTCGAGCAGGGCTGGGTGACGATGGCCGGAGGCCGGATCGCCGAGATCGGCGAAGGCACCGCGCCGGCCGGCAGCCTGGATGCCGGCGGTGATCTCGTGATGCCCGGGCTCATCGAGCTGCACACCGATCATCTCGAAGCGCACTTCGTGCCGCGGCCGAAGGTCTACTGGGACCCGGTCGCGGCGGTGATTTCCTATGACGGGCAACTCGCGACGGCCGGCATTACCACCGTTCTGGATTCGCTGCGTGTGTGGAGCGAGGAGGGCGCGGAAGGCGTCGACGGCCAGGCCAATGTGCTGGCGGAGGCGATCGGCCGCGCGCGCGACGCGCGGCTGCTGCGCGCCGATCACTTCCTGCATCTGCGCTGCGAGGTGCCGATGCCGACGGTGGTCGAGGAAGCCAGGCAACTCGCAGGTCGCCCGGACGTCCGGCTGATGTCGCTGATGGATCACACGCCCGGCCAGCGCCAGTTTCGCGACGAGGGCAAGCTGCGCGACTATTACCGCGGCAAGAGCGGCGGCAAGACCGACGCGGAGCTCGACGTCATGTTTGCGCGGCGCTTCGCCTATCAGCAGGCCTATGCGGCGGCGAACATGCGCGACATCGTCGCGCTGGCCAAGGCCCATGACGTGCCGCTCGCCAGCCATGACGATACCACCGACGAGAACGTCGCCGACGCGATCAAGGACGGCATCGCCGTCGCCGAGTTTCCGACGACGATGGAAGCCGCGCGAGGCCTGCACGAAGCGGGGATCAGCATCTTGATGGGGGCGCCCAACGTGGTCCGGGGCGGTTCGCATTCCGGCAACATCGCTGCCGTGGATCTCGCGCGCGAAGGGCTGCTCGATATCCTGTCCTCGGACTACGTGCCATCGAGCCTGCTGATGGGCGCGCTGCAACTGCCGCGGCGGGTGCCCGCGATCGATCTCGCGGCAGCGGTTCGCACCGTCACCAAGGCGCCAGCCGAAGCCGTGGGGCTGCGTGACCGCGGTGAAATCGCTGCGGGCAAACGCGCGGACCTGATCCGCGTCCATGTCGCCGGCGATCACGCCGTCGTGCGCAGCGTCTGGCGGGAAGGATCGCGGGTGGCATGAGCGCGGCGTCGACTGGCTCGGATGATCGGCACGGGCGACTGGGGCCCGGGCGGCTGGTGCTCGTCGTCGGGCCAAGCGGCGCAGGCAAGGACACCCTCATCAACCTGGCGCGGGGCGCGTGCTCGGGCGATGACCGTGTCGTGTTTCCGCAGCGGGTCGTCACCCGCGAAGCCTCGGCCTTCGAGGATAATCTGGAGATGAGCGAGGCTGCGTTTCGCGAGGCGCTCGCCGCGGGCGCCTTTGCGCTGCACTGGAACGCGCATGGTCACAGCTACGGCGTGCCTCGTGCGATCAGAGACGACCTCGCTGCCGGCCGCACCGTCGTCGTCAACGTGTCGCGAACGGTCATTCCCTCGGCGCGCCGCGACTATGCCAATGTCGTGGTCGTCAACATCACCGCGCCGGCGGACGTCCTCGCGGAACGGCTCGGCAAGCGGCATCGCCCGAGCGACACCGACATCGGCGAGCGGTTGCATCGTATCGTGAGCGACGACGCGGTGACGGCGGATGTCACCATCGTCAACGTCGGTGATCCCGCCGCACACGGCCGCAGGCTGATCGAGGTGATCCGGGGAACCGGTACGGGCGCATCGGCCGAAATGATGGGAGCTGTGAAAGATGTCGATCATCACCACCCTTGAGCAACTCCAGGCGATCTACGGCGAGACCGGGCTGACGTCGACAGCGAAGGTTGCCGACCGCGTGACGCCGCACTACCGTGTCATGATCGAGAAATCGCCGTTCGTCGCACTCGCGACATCCGGTCCGGAAGGGCTCGACTGCTCGCCGCGCGGCGACCTGCCGGGTTTCGTTCGCATCCACGATGACAAGACGCTGATGTTGCCCGACCGCCGCGGCAACAATCGGGTCGATTCATTGCGTAACATCGTCCGCGATCCGCGGATCGGCCTGTTGTTCCTGATCCCGGGATCCGGCAATACGCTGCGCGTCAATGGACGGGGCCACCTGTCAGCGGACCCGGATCTGCTCGAGAGCTTCCGAATGGAGGGCAAGCTGCCCCGCACCGTGCTCGTCATGACCATCGACGAGATCTATTTCCAATGCGCCCGCGCGATCGTGCGTGCCGATCTCTGGAACCCCGACAAGCGGGTCGATCCGCGCGAGATTCCGTCGCCCGGCCAGATCCTGGCTGCGATGACCGCCAACGCGGTCGACGGCGAACAATACGATCGCGAATGGCCCGAGCGCGCGCGGCAATCGATGTGGTGAGCACCGGGCTGCGGACGTCCGGCTTGACATGCGAGAGGGCCGCGGCTGGTCAGGCCGCGACGTCGAGCAGGCGCGATGATCCCCGAATAAGGACCTTTCGTCCCTCCGGCGTGATCTTTGCTGTTCCGTCGCTGATGACGGCCAGCCCCAGCGCAACGAGCTGGCCGACGATGAAACCATTCGGCCGACGGCCGTCGCGCACGGGACCGCGGAGCGCCTTGAGCGTCTCCCATTGATCCGGCGTGAGCTCGTGATCGGATTCCGCGTTCATGTTGCCTCGAACCTTGTTGTCGCGCACACCTCTTAGGAAGTCAGCGTGACGAGGATGCGACCGCTATGCATCCGTAATGATACGGCTCACTCATTACGCGCGAGGGGCGCAGCGATTAACTCAAATCTGAATGATCCGCAATGTGCGATACAGCCTCCGTGGCGTCAGTGCGGTGCATCACGCACCTCGCGCGTGGTTAACGCCGCATGACGCCGCGCAGCATGCTGAAATGGTAACGCAGCCGTCACATCAACGTGTCAAACGGCGCCATGATCCCGCTCGAATCAGCCGGCGCCTATCGCCTCGGCGAGACAATCCGCTGAATGGCCGTGCCGAACGATGATCTGCCGCCGCAGCTGAACCGAACGGCCTGGCTGCGCGGTCTGGCCGGATTGGCGATGAGCCTCGTGATCGCGGCCGTGGCCATCGCCGTGCTCATGCGGGCCGTCAAGAAGCTCGATGTCGGTCATGTGATCGCGATCGCCGAGGCGACCGATCCGAGGCTCATCGCGCTCGCATTGGGATTGATCGCGCTGTCCTATGCCGGTCTGACGCTCTACGATCTCTTTGCGCTGCGCACGATCGGTCGTCATGACATCCCGTTTCGTGCCGCGGCGGTCGGCAGCTTCACCAGCTATCCCATCGCCCATGGCATCGGCGCGGTCGCGCTGATCTCGCCGCTGGTGAGGTACCGGATCTATGCGCCTTACAAGCTCCGCGCGCTGGACGTCGCCAAGATCAGCTTTCTCACCGGCTTGACCTTCTGGCTCGGCAACCTGACCGCATTGGGGCTGAGCCTGCTGATCGACCCAGATGCGTTCGGCTGGGTGGAGTACTGGCCGCCGACGCTCAATCGGCTGATCGCGGCGGCGCTGCTGTGCGGCATCGTCGGCTTCGTCGTCTGGAGCTGGCCCGGGCGAGGGAGCCGGAGATGGCGGGTGCGCCTGCCGTCGGGACCGCTGGTCCTGCTGCAGATCCTGATCGGACTGTTCGATCTCAGCACCGCCGCGCTCGCCATGTACATGCTGATTCCGGCCGAGCTCGGCATCGATGTCGCCCGGCTGATGGCGGTGTTCATTGCGGCGACGCTGCTCGGATTCGCCAGTCATGCGCCCGCTGGAATCGGGCTGTTCGATGCGACCATCCTGCTCGGCCTCGGCGGCGACGATCAGGAGAAGCTGCTTGCAGCACTGCTGATCTTCCGCGTGCTCTATCACCTGATTCCGTTCGTGTTGTCGCTCGCGCTGTTCGGTGGCATCGAGTTGCGACGGAGCTTGCGTGGAACGGCGCGATCAGACCGGCGAGTTCAGCTTGAGCCCCATGATGCCGGCAATGATCAGCGTCAGGCAGAGCAGCCGGACGGGGTCCGCCGGCTCGCTGTACAGCCACATGCCGACGACGATGCTTCCGGCCGCGCCGATGCCGGTCCAGACCGCGTAGGCGGTGCCGAACGGCAGTGAGCGCAGGGCGAGCGACATCATCGCAAAGCTGAGCAGGATCGCCACGACGGTTCCGAGGCTCGGCCAGAACCGGGTCAGGCCGTCGGAATGCTTGAGGCCGAGCGCCCAGACGATTTCCAGCAGTCCCGCCGCCAACAGCGCAAGCCAGCCGCTCGTCATGATCGCGCGCTCGTCGACAGCCGGGCAATCGTACGCGATGGTGCGGGCATTCTCGTCTCCACGCGATCCGAATGCCGCTGATCTGCAACCTTTGCACGACGCGCATGTGACAGCTGCGCATCGCGCAGGAGCGGATCGGGACGACACGACGAAGCGTGTCTGAGACCGCGGACTGAACTACCTCTCCTGCATCATCGTGAACACGAACCCGGTCAGGGTCGCGCCGACCGCGAACGCCAGCGTGAAGGTGCCGACGAAGACGACGAACGTCATGTGCGGATCGAGGCTGTGGGCGATCAAGGTCGAGATGCCGAACGCGTCGAATTCGGTCAGGGCAAAGGCCAGACCGAGGCCGAGCGCGGTGCCCATGATCGTGTGACAGGCGAGCTCGATCAGGATGGCCGGGCTGACCACAGCACTGCGTTTCCTTGGCGGCATGAGGCGGTCCTCGTCGTTCGCCGGTGAACGCCGGAACGGTTGACGTGGTTCCTGACCGGTGATCCATCCGCTCGAGGCCGCCGCGAAGCCGGTTGCCAAGCGGCGACCGGAGCGGCTACCAAATAGCCCGGTATTGGTCGCCCGATCGAAAGCCGGCAAAACGACCGCTCGAGCGGTGCGACCTCAGGCGTGCAGCAGGGAGGATGAGCAGCACATGACGAACGCCATTCGTTTCCACAAGACCGGTGGTCCGGAGGTCCTCACCTGGGAGCAGGTCGAGGTCGGCAAGCCCGGCCCGGGCGAGGCGCGCATCCGCCACACGGCGGTTGGCCTCAACTTCATCGACATCTACAATCGGTCGGGCCTCTATCCGGTCCAGCTGCCCAGCGGATTGGGCAGCGAGGGCGCCGGCGTGGTCGAGGAGGTCGGCGAAGGGGTGACGGACCTGAAGGTCGGCGACCGCGTCGCCTATGGCTCGTCGCCGCTCGGCGCCTATTCCGAGGCGCGATTGATGCCGGCCGCACTGCTCTTGAAGCTGCCCGACGAGATCGATGACAAGACGGCGGCCGCGATGATGCTCAAGGGCCTCACCGCGCAATACCTGATCCGGCAGACCTATCGCGTCAAGGCGGGCGAGACCATCCTGCTGCATGCGGCCGCCGGCGGCGTCGGCCTGATCCTGAGCCAGTGGGCCAAGCATCTCGGCGTCTCCGTGATCGGCACGGTGTCGAGCGACGACAAGGCGCAACTGGCCAAGGCGCATGGCTGCGAGCACACCATCGTCTATTCGCGCGAGGACTTCGTCGCGCGGGTGAACGAGATCACCGGCGGCAGGAAGGTCCCGGTGGTCTATGATTCCGTCGGCAAGGACACGTTCCTGAAATCGCTCGACTGTCTGGCGCCGCTCGGCTTCGCCGTGCTGTTCGGCCAGTCGTCCGGCACGGTCGATCCGCTCAATCTCGGCCTGCTCGCGCAGAAGGGCTCGCTGTTCGTGACCCGGCCGACGCTGTTCACCTACGCCGCCAAGCGCGAGAGTCTGGTCGCGATGGCCAATGAGCTGTTCGACGTGGTCAAGTCCGGGGCGGTGAAGATCGAGGTCAACCAGACCTATCCGCTCAAGGACGCGGCGAAGGCTCATGCCGATCTCGCGGCGCGCAAGACGACCGGATCCACCGTTCTTCTGGTCTAGCGCGTTGCTCCGGTTGGCCGGGGCCCTGAGGCCGGCCACCGTTTCGGTTGCCGCTGCCGCGCGGGCGGGACGACAGCAGATCGTCACGCCCGCTCGTGCTTGCGCAGGTCCCGTAGATGGTCGAACCGCCTTGCCTGCAGATCGGCATCTGCCGTGTCGATGTCCGGCAGCCGGGCTTCGGACAGCAGGTCGGCCGTGATGTCCGCGACCGAGTGGCCGGCGATCTCGTGAATGAAGCTGATATTGGCATATTCCCCCGACGCGATGCGTGCGACGACATCGCGCCGGGTCAATTCGGGATCGACCACGGCCTCGCGTCCGCGCCGGCCGTAGTCGATCATCACGACGAAATACTGCATGGAGCGCCAGTTCGCCTTGGGCTGACTGTGATCGCGCCATTATTTCTGTAAATCAGAAATATGTCAAGGCTTATTGCGTCGTGCGGGAGGCAGGAGGAGGGGCGCCTTCGCAACCCCTCCGGCCATGACCTAGCGCTCCGCCTTGCTCGCCGCGCGGGCGCGCGACTTCGCCGCCGCCTTGGCGCGGATCCGGGCGATCTGGCCGCGCGGCAGCGTGACGAAGATCTCGCCGATCCAGTCCAGCTTGACGCCGACGATCGGCTTGGCATTGAAGCTCTTCAGATTGACCACGGACGGCGACTTGCCGCGCTCGATGGTCTTCAGGTAGCGCTCCCCGGACTTCAGGCGCACCACGGCCTCCTCGCCGTAGAAGCTCGATAGCGGGTGGCGCTGCTCCTTGTAGACCACGATCACGTCGCCGTTCTCGTATTTCGGCAGCATCGAATCGCCGGTCACCTCGAAGGCGACGGTCTCCTCGGAGATCGGGAAGGGCAGGGCGACCTCGCCGAGGCCCTCGAGCGGGACCTGCTCGTAATCCGGCTCGATGACCGAGCCGGCGCCGACGCGGCCCATGATCGGGACCGAGTTCAGCTCCAGATATTCCGTGATCAGCGGGATCTCGGCGGCCTTGATCAGGCGCTGGCCTCCGAGGATCTCGGAGACGGCGCCCGGCCGCACGCCCATGGCGCGGGCCAGTCCTCCCTTGGTCTTTCCCGGCTTTTCGAGTGCACGCTCGATCATGGCGACGTCCAACATGGCTTTGAACCCCTTTTGCGAATCTCGGAAACGAGTATATGTTTCGATTTATCAGAACTCAAGCTTGACTTTTTCTTCGGAATAACGGAAATTGAGCCGTCGGGCAAGAGCCTTCGGCGCCCGATCCAGAAGAAAGAGGCGAGAATGCAGTCCACCGATTGGCCAGATCACCACTCCAGGATGCTGTGCGAGCTCCATGCCAAGGGGCTCTCTTATGCCGAGATCGCGCGCACGCTCAATGCGCAGTTCGGGACGGCCTATACGCGAAATGCGACGCTCGGTCGCGGCAAGCGCATCGGCCTGGCGGCACCCGCCACCAGGGCCGCCCGCCCCGAGCCGCGGGCGATGGCGGCGGCTGGAACCTCGCGGCGCAGCCCGGACGCCAACGCCCGGCCGGCAGCGCTGCCGCGGCCCGCGAAGCCGGACCGGCGGGTCGAACTGCGCTCGGTCGGCATCAGCCCGCGGCTGCTGTCGCTGGATCAGCTGGCGCCCGATGATTGCCGCTACCCCTATGGCGGCGACCGGGACGGCGATCCCATCACCTTTTGCGGCCATCGGCGCCAGCCGGGCTCGTGCTATTGCGCGCCCCATCATCAACTGACGCGGACTCCGCCCGAGGAGACCGCCGTTCGTCCCGCCGGCCCCCTGATCCTGCGGCTGGTCGCGGCCGCGTAGCGCGCCGCCAACCCCACCCAACCCGATCCCATTCCATTTTCCGGAGACGAGACATGGCGCGCATCCGACGCAGCAAGCCCCTTCGCACGTCCAAAATCCAGGATTCCAAGACCCACGACCGCCGCGCTCAGGAGCCGAGGCGCAATGCCGACCTGGTGGCGGTCGAGATCGACGATCCCCTGGCGCTCGAGCCCGGCGAAAAGATCGTCGCGCTGCGATCGGTCCGCAACGATCCGCTCGGCCGGCTGCATGCGCACAAGCAGCTCGACGACGCACAGTACCGTGCGGGACGCGCGTTCCAGAACGACTGGGAGCGCGCCGAGCGTGGCCCGCAGGCGATCGATCCATCCCGTGAGCATGTCGACGGCGCCCGCGGGCGCGAGCCGGTCACGGAAGGTCAGAGGCAGGCGGTGCTCAGGCTGAACCGGGCCGAGCGCGAGCTTGGGGCCGACGGCGCGGCGATCACTCTTGATGTCCTGGTGCATGGCCTGACGATGGAGCAGGTCGGACACAAGCGCGGGCTGGCCAGCCAGCGCTGGAACGACTATTTCGCGCGCCGTTTCAAGGAATGCCTGGACCGCCTGGCGGTGGTCTATGGCTTTGCGACCGGCCGCGCCGGCAGTCACTCCCGCTAGCGGCAAGCCCAGGCATCGCGCGCGCCGCCACCGGCCCCGCGCGATGGCCGGCTGATGGCCCGCTCAAGGATGCGGTGCGACGACATAGGTCGTGCTGTACGGCTCGACCCGCAGCGAGGCGTGCGACAGCAGGCCGATCTTGGCCGAGGGCGCCATCTGCAACTCGCCGTTCGCTGCGCGATGGACATTGTACTGCCAGGCCGTCAGGTCTCCCTTCTGCGCCAGCGCGTGCGCCACCGCGCTGGCGTCGCTGCCGCCGATCGAGGCCAGTTCCTCGCCGCTCAACCCGATGACGATCTCGTCCTTGACGGTCACGACCCTGAACAGCGTGGTCCTGCCGTCCTCGGCCGCCGCCACCGATGCTGCAACGAGCAGGAATGTCATCGAACCAAAGAGCGTGCGGGCGAATGCTGATGTCATGGAAGCTCCTGTTCACATCGGATGCGCTTGTCCTGGACTGCAGGCATTGGTTTCCCGTGACAGCCTGCCGGTTCGCGAAAAAAAATCGCGCTGGTCCGTCTTGAACCTTGCGGTGCGCGGCAAAGTCCAAGGTTCCGGGAGCATCCCACGACTTGAATGACCACGCGCGCACCGAGGTGATCGTCCCGTTGATTCAGGTCAACCGGCTCGACGCCGGCGTATTATATTTGGGACCAGTGCAGAGACGGGGGATATCATGGTCAGTGGTCAATATCTGTTCCGGTCCACCAGCGCGAAGATCGCGCTTGCTGCCGTCGCGGCGACGGTGCTCATGGCGGGCGAGGCGGCGCCGGCACTCGCACGGGCGGCGAACCCGAGCGCGCATGTCACCGTTGCCAAGGCGTCCGCCAGCGATGCGACCGACCTCAGCGCCCGCCGGCGTCACCGCCGCGTCTACCGGGGCAACCCGGCTGCCGGCCTTGCCATCATGGGTGCGATGATCGGCACGTTCGGCGCGATTGCGGCGCATGCGCATGACGACGACTATTACTATGGGCCGGGCTATTACGTAGGACCTGGCTATTACGGGCCGCCGCCGGTCTATTATGCGCCGCATCCGTATTACGGGCGCCCGTATTACGGCCATCCGTACTATGGCCCGCGGGTGCACTACTATCAGCCATACTGACGCGGTCAGGATCGGGCGAGGCTGAGCGTCGCGGCCTTCGCGCTGCGACGCCCGTCAGAAGCCGCCTGCGCTGAAGCGGAACGGCTGCACGACATCGTATGCCGCCCTGCTGATCGGCACGGCATAGTCGACCGTCAGCGGGCCGAAGGGCGATGCCCAGGTCATGCCGACGCCGACCGAGGAACGCAGCACGTTCTTGTTGGCAACCTGGACGTTCTGGGTCGTCCCGCGATAGCCGAACACGGTGCCGGCGTCGACGAAGGCCGATGCGCGCAGCCCGTACTCCTGCGGCAGCCCGGGAATGTTGCTCTGCAGTTCCGCCGTGGTGGCCCAATAGAGGCTGCCGCCGACATTGTCCATCGTCGATCCCGCGGTGAGATCGCGCGGCCCGAAGCCGCCGGGGGCGAAGCCGCGCACCATCGTCGGCCCCCCGAAGAAGCTGTTGAGCAACGGCGCCTGCTGGCCGCCAAATCCGGTGATGTAGCCGCCCTGGCCGCGCACCATGGCGGTCAGGTCGCTGTTGATCGAGCGATAGTAGCGGACGTCAGCGGTGGTTTTCAGAAAGCGCACATCGCCACCGAGGCCGGCCAGATCCTGGCTCAGCTGCGAGCGAATGCCGTTGGTCGGCATCTTGCTGTTGTCGAGCGTGCTGTAGGTGACGGTGTTGCCGAGCTGGGACACGGTCTGCCGTCCCGCCGCGATCGCCTGCCGGACCGGTACGGACACCGCGGTGGGCGAAATGCCTGGTGCGAGCACGACCTTCTGGTCATAGAGCGAATAGCGCCACAGCATCGCGGTCTGCTCGCTCACCGGCATGCCGAGGGTGAATGCGCCGCCATAGGTCTCGCTACCGAACGACTGGAACGTCGTGGCGGTGCTTTGTCGCGCGAACAGCTCGACGCCCGGCGTCAGCCTGCCCAGCGCATAGGGCGAGGTGAAGGACAGCGTGGCGCCGCGGGCAAACTGGCCATAGGTGAACGTGGCCTGGGCCGTATTGCCGGTACCGAGCACGTTGCGGTCGCCGATCTTGACCTCGGCCAGCAGTCCGTCGGTGGACGAATAGCCGCCGGAGACGTTGAAATCGCCGGTCGCCTGGTCCACCGCCTCAACGTCCAGCACCACGCGATCGCGGCTCGAGCCGGGGCGCGACGTGATCTTGACCGTCTTGAAGTAGTTGAGGTTCCTCAGCCGCCGCTCGGCACGGTCGATCAGCGTCTTGTTGTAGGCATCGCCTTCCCCGAAGTCGAACTCGCGGCGGATGACGTCGTCGCGCGTGCGCGTGTTGCCGTGAATATCGATCCGCTCGACATAGCTGCGTTGTCCCTGCTCGACCTGGAAGCTCACGTCGGCCAGCCGGGCTGAGGCATTGCGATTGACGCGCGGTTCGACCTGCGCGAAGGGAAAGCCGCGCCTGCCGAGTTCGGCAGTCAGCGCCTCCGCGCTCGTGTCGAGCTTGCTCGCATCGAACGTATCGCCTTGTTGCGGAAGCAGGAGCGGGCGCAGGCTGTCGCAGGCGAGCCCCGGCACGTTGCAGGCGATGTCGATCGCGCCGAGCTTGTAGAGGGCGCCCTCGTCGATCGTGAAGCTCAGATCGAAGCCATTGGACGCGCGGTCGAACTCGACACTGACATTCGTCACCTCGGCATCGGCGTAGCCGTGGTTCCGGTAATATTGTCGCAACTGTTCGCGGTCCTCGTTGACCCGATCGGCGTCATAGGCATCGCCCCCCGTCACGAAGCTGAGCACGTTGGATTCGGAGGTCTTGATCACGGCGCGCAATTGTCGCGCGCCATAGGCCGTATTGCCGATGAAGCGGATAGCGCGGACCGGCGTCTTCTTGCCCTCGGTGATGGTGAAGACCAGATCCACGCGATCGTTGCCGCGATCGATGAT
>NZ_CAFJ01000801.1 GCF_000239795.1 Bradyrhizobium sp. STM 3809
TTGAACAGCTGGCGCTGGCGCGGGTCCGAATAGGTCGAGTTGGTGATCGCCGTCAGCGGCACGCCGATGACGGTGACGTCGTCGCGGAACTTGGTCGACGGCATCGGCTTGGTGGAATCGTAGAACAGGTAGCCGCCCGGCACGATGCCGGCGACGTCCTTGTCCCAGGTCTGCGGGTTCATCGCCACCATCAGGTCGGTGCCGCCGCCGCGCGCGCCGAGATGGCCGGCCTCGGTGACCCGCACCTCGTACCAGGTCGGCAGGCCCTGGATGTTGGACGGGAAGATGTTGCGCGGGGACACCGGCACGCCGTGGCGGAGCACGGCGCGCGCGAACAGTTCGTTGGCGCTGGCCGAGCCGGAGCCGTTGACGTTGGCGAAACGGACGACGAAGTCGTTTACGCTGCTGAGCGGCGCTTGCTGGGACATGCGGTACCTGCGTGAGTCGTCTCGATGAAATATTTCTGCATGTCCCACGCACCGGTGGGGCAGCGTTCGGCGCACAGGCCGCAATGGAGGCAGACGTCCTCGTCCTTCACCATCACGCGCCCGGTCTTGAGGTCCGACGACACGTAGAGGCTCTGGTCGGGATGAACCGATGGCGCCTTCAACCGTGACCTGAGATCGGCCTCCTCGCCATTCTCGGTGAAGGTGATGCAGTCCATCGGACAGATGTCGGCGCAGGCGTCGCATTCGATGCACAGCGTGTTGGAGAACACCGTCTGCACGTCGCAGTTCAGGCAGCGATGCGCCTCGCCGAGCGCCAGCTTGACGTCATAGCCGAGCTCGACCTCGGCGCGGATGTCCTTCAGCGCCACCACCTTGTCGCGATGTGGAACCTTGAAGCGCTTCTCCGGCGAGACGTCGTTGTCATAGCTCCATTCGTGGATGCCCATCTTCTGCGAGGAGACATGCACCTCGGGCAGCGGCCGCTCGGTGATGTCCTCGCCGGAGAGCAGACGATGGATCGACAGCGCCGCCTCGTGACCCTGCGCGACCGCCCAGATGATGTTCTTCGGTCCGAACGCCGCATCGCCGCCGAAGAACACCTTCGGATTGGTCGAGACGAAGGTCTTCGCATCGACCACGGGCATGTGCCATTTGTCGAACTCGATACCGCAATCGGCTTCGATCCAGGGGAAGGCATTCTCCTGGCCGACCGCGACCAGCACGTCGTCGCAGTCATAGGTCACGTCAGGTTCGCCCGAGGGAACCAGCGAGCGCCGGCCCTTGGCGTCATACTCGGCCTTCACCTTCTGGAAGGTGACGCCGGTGAGCTTGCCATTGTCGTGGTTGAAGGCGACCGGGACGAGATAGTTGAGGATCGGAATGTCCTCGTGCAGCGCGTCCTCTTTCTCCCAGGGCGACGCCTTCATTTCCTCGAAGCCGGAGCGGACGATGACCTTGACGTCCTCGCCGCCCAGCCGGCGCGCGGTGCGGCAGCAGTCCATCGCGGTGTTGCCGCCGCCGAGCACGATCACGCGCCTGCCGATCTTGTCGGTATGGCCGAACGAGACGCTGGACAGCCAATCGATGCCGAGATGAATGTTCGCTGCGGCTTCCTTGCGGCCGGGAATGTTCAGCTCGCGGCCGCGCGGCGCTCCGGAGCCGATGAAGACGGCATCGTAGTTGTCAGCCAGCAGCGTCTTGAGGCTGTCGATGCGGTGCCCGGCCTTGTAGTCGACGCCGAGGCTGAGAACGTAGCCGGTCTCTTCGTCGATGACGCTGTCGGGCAGGCGGAACTTGGGGATCTGCGAGCGCATCATGCCGCCGGGCTTGGGATCGGCATCGAACACGGTGCAGTGATAGCCGAGCGGCGCGAGATCACGCGCCACCGTCAGCGAGGCCGGGCCGCCACCGACCAGCGCGATGCGCCGGCCGTTCTTCGGCACGGGACGCGGCATGCGCTGGTGCACGTCGTCCTTGAAATCGGCCGCGACGCGCTTCAAGCGGCAGATTGCGACCGGGCTCTCCTCGACGCGTCCGCGCCGGCAGGCGGGCTCGCAGGGGCGATCGCAGGTGCGTCCGAGAATGCCGGGGAAGACGTTCGACTTCCAATTGATCATGTAGGCGTCGCTGTAGCGACCCTCGGCGATCAGTCGGATGTATTCGGGAACCGGCGTGTGTGCGGGACAAGCCCATTGGCAGTCGACCACTTTGTGAAAGTAGTCTGGTGCCGAGATATCAGTCGCTCTCATTCCTACCCTGTCCGCGCGGCGAACCCGTTTCGCGCGGCCTTCCTGACGTGAGGACGACTGATGTTCAGGATCAGCAGAGGATCGGTTGAGGTCCGGAGCAGGCCCTGTTGGTCGCCCTTCTGTTTTTTGAATGGCTCAATTCAATAGTCAGATCAGACTAGAGCCATTCCAAGGCGTACACAAAGGCAAATTTGCAACGCGGCCCGTCATGCACAGTGGTGCACTGCCGCATTGCAGGCGCGATGCCGCCATGTGTGCGGTGCGGGACAAGAAGTGACGATGATGAATGCCAGAGTGATGAAATGAGTGGGGCAGGCGAGCTATCACGCACTCAGTCGTCATGCCCGGGCTTGACCCGGGCATCCACGTCTCTCCGAACATGCCGAACGAGGTGAATGGCCGGGTCAAGCCCGGCCAAGACGTGGAGAGAGTGCGGGACTAACTCAGTTGATCGCGATGTCGGCGCGGCTCAAATCCCACATCAGACGATAGATGCCGGCCGAAATCTGGGTCGCCAATGGTCCATCGACCGCGGCGAAGCGCGTCGTCATGAGCGTCGCGATGGCGTGGCTGTCGGTGCCGTCGATCAGGATGAACCAGTCGGCATCGCGCGAGCTCATGGGCAGTTCGGCGGTCGGGCCGGACAGATCAGCATCGCCTTCGAGCAGATGCATCGAGATCACGCTTCTGAGCTCGCTCGGATCGAGCTCGATCTGCAGCGCCTCGCGCAATGCCTGATCCTGTCCCGGCTTCGGCCGTAGCCGGATGATGCCCAGCACGGCGCCGCGGCCGGCGCCCTGGGAGATGGTGATGCGCGCGACGCTGCGGATCAAGTTCTTGAACCGGGCCATCACGGTCTTGGACCAGTCTGTCGGCGCCTCCAGCCGCGCGCGATAGGGCGCGCTGTCGAGCACGTCGATGGTCTCGGTCGAATACAGGCAGAGATATTTCGGGCTGCCCTGCTCGGCGACATAACGCCGCGCCTCGATGAAGCCGGGAATCGCGACGCGCTCCGCGAGATGCTCGCTGTCATACCAGCGGTTGAAATCGGCTTCATGCGCGGCATCGATGTTCATCGATGTCAACAGCATGCCTTTCCCGGCGATGGGCATTTGGAGATGTCCTTGTTCAGCGGCCAAATCCTCATGGTGAGGAGCGCCACTTGGCGCGTCTCGAACCATGAGGCCCGGGATGTCTGGGGCCTCATCCTTCGAGACGCCATGCTGCGCATGGCTCCTCAGGATGAGGAGAGCTGATCATGTGTTTAAGGCGCTGTCGTGCGCGTCGCCATATCGCAGATGGCTTTCATGACCGCATCGCGGATGCCCGGGTCATAAAGATTGTGACCTGCGGCTTCGACGACACGGATTTCGGCGTCGCGCCAGACCTCGGCCAGCCGCGCCGAGGTCGAGGGCGGGCAGAGCAGGTCGTAGCGGCCCTGCACGATGATGCCGGGAATGCCGGCGAGCCTCACTGCGTCGCGCAGCAACTGGTCGGGCGCCATGAAGCTGTCGTGCGAAAAATAATGCGCTTCCATGAACGGCGTCGCCGGCAGTGCGCTGCCGGAGCGGATGGCGAGGCGGTCGAGATGAGTTCGCGCGGACTTGACCTCGGAGAGCGCACGCTCGGTGTCGTGCCACGCGCGCGCGGCCGGGCCGTGGATGGCCGGATCGGGATCGAGGATGCGGCGGAAATAGGCTGCGCATGGATGGGCGCGCTCGGCTTCAGGCAGGATCTCCAGGAAATCGCGATGCAGCGAGGGGTGGAAGCGCGCCAGCGTCGCGCCGAACGCCATCTCGACCTCCGCGCGGGTGCCGAGGAAGGTCGCGCGCAGCACCAGGCCGGCGACGCGCGCCGGATGCGCCTGTGCATACGCCAGCGCGAGTGTCGCCCCCCAGGAGCCGCCGGCGACGATCCACTTGTCGAAGCCGAACCTGGTGCGGATCGCCTCCATGTCGGCGATCAGGTCGGGCAGGGTGTTGTTGTCGCGGCTGCGCGCGGGACGCGAGCGGCCGGCGCCGCGCTGGTCGAACAGCACGGCATGGAAGCGCTCGGGATCGAACAGGCGGCGGTGATCCGGCTGGCAGCCGGAGCCGGGGCCGCCATGCAGATAGACGGCGGGAATGCCGCCGGCGCGGCCCGAGCTCTCGACATAGATCTGGTGGCCGCCGGAAACGTCCAGCCATTCCGAGGTGAGCGGCGCGAACGGGTCGTTGCGGCGCGCGGCGGCGCGGCCGGCTTCGGCGTCAGGCATCGCTGCTCTCGGGCGTGCCGCCGGCGAAGTTGCGATACAGGAAGCGGTCCTGGCCGGAGGCCGCGTCGCTCTCGGCCTGCTTGAAGATGCTCTCGTGCAGCGGCGACAGCGTGCAGGCGGGATCGGTGTTGGCGGCATCGCCGGTCAACGCGAACGCCTGGCAGCGGCAGCCGCCGAAATCGATCTCGCGGAATTCGCAGGATTGGCACGGCTCCTTCATCCAGCCGGTGCCGCGATAGCGGTTGAAGGCCTCGGAGTTCTGCCAGATCCAGGCGATGGAGTTGTTGGAGCGCACCGACATGAAGTCGAGCCCGGTGATGCTCTCGGCGGCGTGGCACGGCAGCACCTTGCCGGAGGGCGAGATGTTGAAGAACTGCCGGCCCCAGCCGCCCATGCATTTCTTCGGCCGCAACGCGTAGTAGTCCGGGACGACGTAGTCGATCGTCAGCGTGCCTTTCAGTCGCTCGCGGGCCTCCTCGACGAGGCGGTCGGTCTCCTCGAGTTGCTGATAGGTCGGCATCAGGCTGGCACGGTTCTTCAGCGCCCAGCCGTAATACTGCACGTTGGCGACCTCGAGCCGGTCGGCGTCGAGATCGACGGCCATCTGGATGATGTCCGGCAGCTGGTGCAGGTTCTGCCGGTGCATCACGGCATTCACCGTCAGCGGCAGATCGAGTTCGCGAGTCCACTTCGCGACCTCGAGCTTCTTGGCGTGCCCGCCCTTGTAGCCGCCGACGCGGTCGGCGACGACGGGCTCGTTGCCCTGGAAGCTGATCTGCACGTGGCACAGGCCGGCATCGGCCAATTCCTTCAGCCGTTCGCGCGTCAGCAGCACGGCCGAGGTGATGAGATTGGTGTAGAGCCCGACGTCGTTGGCGTGAGCGACCAGCTCGACGATGTCCTTGCGCGCGGTCGGCTCGCCGCCGGAGAAATGCACCTGCAGCACGCCGATCTCGGCGAGCTCGGAGAGCACCTTCTTCCACTCGGCCGTGGTCAGCTCCTGGCCGGCGCGGTCGAGCTCCAGCGGGTTGGAGCAGTAGGGGCATTGCAGCGGGCAGCGATGCGTGAGCTCGAGCAGCACGGCGAGCGGAATGCCGAAGGTCTCGGCGACGGAGCCGCGGCGCTCCAGCACGGCGAGGCCGTCATGGCTGTCGACCTGCGGCGTCGTATCGGTGAGATCGGTCATGACGTCGTCTCCCGAACCTCGGTGAGAAAGCCCTTGTCGGCGAGATCCTGCAGCATGGCGACGACATCGGTGGCGATGACGTCGCGCGGCGCGGCGTATTTCGCGGCGAGCTCGTCGATGATGCCGGCGACGCTACGGGCGCCGTCGCACAGCTTGAGCACCTCGACCGCGATCTCATCCGGCGCCAGCACGCGTTCCGGCGCCAGGATCACCCAGACCTGCCGCGTCTCGTCATATTTGAGCTTGGTATGCCGCGGCAGCACCACGCGGCTGGTTTCGGTGACCTGGATGTGACGCGGGGCCATGGCGGGGTCTCTAGCAGCAGCTGTGGTCAAACGGCGCGATTGCGCAGATTCGGAGTTCGGAGCCGCCGCCGCGCCTTCCAGCGTCCTTCGAGACGCCCGCCTGCGGCGGGCTCCTCAGGACGAGGGCGGAGCTTGCGGCGAGATCCCGAACCCTCATGGTGAGGAGCGCCGCTCGCGGCGCGTCTCGAACCATGAGGCCTCGGAACGGGCGGCGGCTTTGCTCCGGCGCAACCACTCACCCCTCCTTCGGCACGAACGCGCCGGGCGGGATGTGGCCTTCCACATACGCGTGATACAGCGCGTCGAGCTGCACCCACAGCACGTTGGTCTTGAAGATCAGCGCGTTGCACACCGCGGCGCGCTGCTCCGGCGTGGTGGCGTGCTCCTTGACGTAGTGGAGGGCGAAATTGGCATCGCGCGGCGCCTGGGTGAGGCGGCGCTTGAAGTAGCTCATCGTGTCGTTGTTGACGAAATTGTAGTGCTCCAGCATGCCCGAGATGCGCTCCTCGTGGATGCTCGGGGCGAACAGCTCGGTCAGCGACGAGGCGATCGCCTCGAGCGGCGAGCGGTCGCGGCAGAAATGCACATAGGCCTCCACTGCGAAGCGCGTCGCCGGCAGGATGCCCTCGGTGGATTCGACATAGGCCGTATCGAGGCCGAGGCCTTCGGTCAGCTTGATCCAGCGCTCGATGCCGCCCTCGCTGCCGACATCGCCGTCGTGATCCTCGATGCGGTGCCGCCATTCCAGCCGGGTTGCGCGGTCGCGGAAGCGGGTCATCACCATCGCGTCCTTCAGCGGGATCGTCGACTGGTAGTAGTAGCGGTTCAGCGCCCAGGCCTGCACCTGGCCCTTGTTGAGCTTGCCGCTATGCAAGAGCTTATGAAACGGATGATGGTTGTGATAGCGCGTCGCGCCGATGTGGCGCAGTGCCGCTTCCAATTCGCTCGCATTGTTCAGCGTCACGCCGCGTCCGATCGACAGCGCCGTCATTCCGCTCAGATTGACCTCACTCACAGTACGATCTCCATCCCTTCAGCGGGGATTTCCCATCCCTCGCGTTCCAACGTTTGCCGCTCGGGTGAGGCGTGCAGCCACGCCGGATTGGAGTTGTTGATGTGCAGGAAGATCTTCCTGCCGATCCCGAGGTCCGCCAGCTGCTTGATCGCGCCGCTTTCTCCGGACATCGCGATATGCCCCATGCTCTGCCCGGTCTTGTTGCCGAGTCCGGCCTGGATCATCTCGTCGTCGCGCCACACCGTGCCGTCGAACAGCACCAGCGGCGCGCCTTTCAATCTCGTTTTCAGGTCGAAGTCGACGTCGGCACAGGCGGCGATGACATAGGCATATCGCCCGCTGTCGACGTCCTCGATCTTCAAGCCCAGCGTATCGCCGGTCGAGGCGCTGCCGCCGGGATGCTGCTTGTCGCGCAGATACCAGGCGCTGGTGCCGGACACCGCGAACGCGGTGATCTCCAGCCCCGACGGCGAGCCGTCCTGCAGCAGCGGGCGAAACGGCACGTCGATCACGATCGGCACGCGCTTGACATTCTCCTCCTTCAGCACATCGAAGATGTTGTTGGAGCGGAGGATCGCAAGCACCTTCGGGTGCGCGTGGATCGAAAACGGCGAGCTTTCGCGCATCGAGAGCAGGCCGGTGATGGCGTCGATCTCGCCATTGGTCAGGATCACGCCCGCGATGGGGCTGTGCCGCAGCGCGCCCGGCTTCGGATGCAGCTGCGGTGCGCGCGTCACCTGCTGGCGCAGATCGGGCGAGGCATTGATCAGGAACCAGTTGGCGCCATCGGCACTGACGGCGACCGAAGCCTGGCTGTTGCAGATCTCGGGATGTGAGGTGCGCGCGGCGCGGCATACGGCGCAGCCGCAATTCCACTGCGGGACTCCGCCGCCCGCGGCGGCGCCCAGGACGACGAGGCGAAGCATGAGCCGTCTCCTGGAATTCAGCTGTAGTGGCGCACGCGAGTACCGGCGGCAGGACAATTCGGCGGCAGCGGACCGGTGGTCACTGTGACCAGCGGTCAGGAGGGCGACGAGGGTGGGACATTCGATCCGCGGACGGGTTGACGCCTCAGCGGCCGCTTAACCCCCACCCTCAAGCGTCGACGTCCGGCCCGGGCGGGACCTGGACGTCACACCCGCCAATTATTTGCGGGCGGCGCAGGCATACATGTTGATTTCCATGCCAACCGGCACTTCAACAATCTTCGGTGCTTTCCAGGCCATTGTCCTCTCCTTCAAGACGGGACGGTTATCGTCCTCACCATTAAACTACCGTGCTACGAAAAGTTCGCCAGTGGAATCTTTTTGTTTGAGCGTCTCAGGCCCGCTTATTGCAGTGCAAAGTCGCAAACGCGAATTGCTACCGTTTTCGCCGGATTGAGCCGCGAAAACAACGAATTCGTGAACGATGGCTTCGCATCGACGTGCTGTTCCGCCATGAGCTTGTGGAGACGCAGCACGGATAAAGCGGTTGTGAGAGGTTCGAGACTTCAAAATCCCAGCGTGTGACCCCATTGGAAACTGACGATGCCTAGATATTTCTTCAACACACGGATCGGCGAAGAACTGGTCTCCGACACCGACGGCGAAGTGCTGCGCAATCCCGATCGCGCCTGGGAAGTGGCGCGCGACATGATCAAGGAACTGCTGCGCACCGAAGGTGGCAATGCCGCGCTGATGACGGCCGTCATCGAGGTCACCGATGAGGACGGCGAGATCGTGCTGGAGTTTCCGTTCTCCGAGGCGATCTTCAGTATGACCGCGCAGTCGATGACGCGGCATTGAGCGCGCCGGAGGCGGCCGCGAAACGAACGCCGCCTCAGACGGAATGACGGGGCCGGACGAGCTCGCCGCTTGTGCTGGCGATGCCCATCTCGAAGCTGTCGGCGATCCGCCGCGCGCGAATGATGAAGAGGTCCGCGAGCTCCGGGGCGAACAGATCCCTGGCCGTCGCCTCGAACAGCTGCAGCCAGCGGTCGAAATGCGGGCCCTGCAGCTCGAGCGCCAGATGCGGCCGCATCGGCGCGCCATTGTAGCGGCCGGTCTTGAGGAACATCGACGACCAGAAATCGCTGATCCGGCCGATATGCTCGTCCCAATCTTCAACCGTGCGGTTGAAGATCGGCCCGATCAGCGCATCCTCGCGGGCGCGGCCGTAGAAGGTCTCGACCAGCAGGCGGATGGCGGGATCGTCGAGTTCCGGATGTTGAACCGCGAGCGGATGACGGTCGGGATGGGCGGCGGCGGGCATGCTCATGACGCTGCATGTAGGGATTGAGAGCGCGGATGGAAATGCCGCGCCGCACCGGGCCTCATGGTTCGAGACGCGCCGAAGACGGCGCTCCTCACCATGAGGGTCAGCGGCGTTACGCGCGGTAGAACTCTCACCGCAACCTCCGCCCTCATCCTGAGGAGCCCGCCGGAGGCGGGCGTCTCGAACGATGGCCGCGGCAGCAGTGCCGCCGCTTGCACAGAACCCGCCGCTCACGGCAGGGTGACGAACTCGACCCAGTTCGGCTTCTTGCCCACCGTGTACGACTTCGCCTTCTCCAGCGCGCCGCTCGCGGCGTCGATCTTGTAGACCGTCATGCCGTTCGACACTTCGCCGACGGCGGCGAGATAGCTTCCCGCCGGATCGATCGCGAAGCCGCGCGGCTGGGTCTCGGTCGGAACGCTGCCGATCAGCGTCACGCGTCCGCTGGCCGGGTCGATCTTGAACGCGGCCAAGGTGTTGGAGCCGCGCTCGGAAGCGTACAGGAACCTGCCATCAGGCGTCGCATGAAGATCCGCCGCCCAGGGCTTGCCGGTGAAGCCTGCGGGCAGGGTGGTGGTGCGCTGCTGCTCGGTCCAGGTGCCCTTGTCGGCATCATAGGCATAGACCGCGAGATCGGCGTTGAGCTCGTGCAGGAGATAGATGAACTTGCCGTTCGGGTGGAAGATGAAGTGGCGCGGCCCGGACTTCTCCGGCGTCTTCACCGTCAGCGCCTCCTTGGCCGTCAGCGTGCCCGTCGCGGCGTCGAAGGCGAAGCCGAGCACCTGGTCGGAGCCGAGATTGGTGGCGAACGCGAAGCGGTTGTCGGGCGAGGGCAGGAAGGCGTGCGCGTTCAGCCCGGTCGGGATCACCTGGCTCGGCGTGGCGACGACGCCGTTGGCCTGCACCGGGTTCACCGCCACCCTGTTGCCGCCATAGGAGGCGCTGAACAGCACCTTTCCGGTGCGGTCGAAGGCGATGTTGGCCATGCTGTCGGCGAGCGGCCCGTTGCTGATGTGGCTGAGCTGGCCGGTCTTGGCGTCGATCGCAAAGCTCTCGGCCTGGAACGGCTGCGAGCGCACCCCGGCGACCAGGACCTTCTTGTCCGGGCTGACCGCGAGCGGGGTCGACGAGCCCGGCTTCTCGACGCCGACGAACGCCGCCGTCTGCACCGCGGTCATCTCGCCGGTCGCGGCGTCGAACTTGAACACGCTGATGTCGTTGCTGTCGGCGTTGCCGACATAGGCGTAGGTCTCGGCGTGACCCAGGCGCGGCGCGAGCGTGGCCGCGGCGGCCAGGACGAATGTGGCGGCCATGATGGTGCCCGATCTGATCATGTGGTTTCCCCCTCTGGTGATGTTGTTGGTTGAGGTCTTAAAGTCGTTTGCGAGGCTTGGCCAAGCCTGTTTCCGGATCGATCGATGCAGGATGGGTATTGATCGGGGGAAGCTTTGGGGCCTCATGGTTCGAGACGCCCGCCTGCGGCGGGCTCCTCACTATGAGGGAAGTGCCGCAATGCGCCGCCTCATGGTTCAACAACCTCAGCCCTCGTCCTGAGGAGCCCGCCGCAGGCGGGCGTCTCGAAGGACGGCCGCGGGCACCGGCGCTCCCGCGGTTCTGCACGACGGGACTGGCGCAGGCGAGGGGCCGCGCCCCTGCATAGCCCCGCTACGCGATGCGCCGCTTTCTCCGTCCTGTCCGCCGCGCTAAGAACGCGGGACCACCACGGAGCCCCCCATGACCGATCTCTGGCGCCTGCCGGCTGCCGACCTCGCCGCCCTCATCAAGTCGAAACAGGTCTCCGCCCGCGACGCCGCAACGGCCGCGCTGGCGCGGCTCGATGCGGTGAACCCCGCGATCAATGCGGTCATCGACCACCGCCCGGAGGACGTGCTGCAGCAGGCCGACGCGATCGATGCGAGGCTGGCGCGCGGCGAGGACCCGGGACCGCTCGCCGGCGTGCCGGTGACGATCAAGGTCAATGTCGACCAGCAGGGCTACGCCACCACCAACGGCCTCAATCTGCAGAAGGACGCGATCGCGTCGGCGCACAACCCGGTCGTCAACAATCTCGTCAAGGCCGGCGCCGTGCTGCTCGGCCGCACGAATACCCCGGCGGTGTCCTATCGCTGGTTCACTAGCAACCTCATCCACGGCCACACCAGGAATCCGCGCGACCCCGGCATCACCCCAGGCGGTTCCTCCGGCGGCGCCGGCGCGGCCACCGCCGCCGGCATCGGCCATATCGGCCACGGCACCGACATCGCCGGCTCCGTGCGCTATCCGGCCTATGCCTGCGGCATCCACGGCCTGCGCCCGACGGTCGGCCGCATCCCCGCCTTCAACACCTGCCTGCCGGAGCGGCCGATCGGCCCGCAGATCAGCGCCGTCTCCGGCCCGCTCGCCCGCACCATCAACGACGTCAGGATCGCGCTCGCCGCGATGTCGGCGCGCGACGTCCGCGATGTCTGGTGGATGCCGGTGCCGCTGGAAGGTCCGCCGCTGCCGAAGCGCGTCACGCTCTGCGTCAACCCCGATGGCCTGAACCCGGTGCCCGAGGTCGTCGCCGCGCTGCGCGATGCCGCCAGGCGCTTGGAGGCCGCCGGCTGGACCGTCGAGGAGATCCTGGACACGCCGCCGCTGCAGGAGGCCGCGCTGCTGCAGACCCGGCTCTGGCTCGGCGACGGCTACGAGGCGCAGCTCGCTGCGGCCGAGAAGGAGGGCGATCCCGGCGCGCTCGCTTGCCTCCGCGGCAACCGTGACAAGGTGCATCCGTTCGACCTCTCGGCGACGCTGGCGCGGCGCGCCGCGCTGACCCGGCAGTGGCTCCTGTTCATGGAGCAGCATCCGCTGCTGCTGCTGCCGGTGTCGGGCATGCTGCCGTTCGCCGACCAGCTCGACCGCAAGGATGAGGAGTCGTTCAAGCAGGTCTGGCACGCCCAGCTGACGCAGATCGCGATTCCGTTCTTCGGCCTGCCGGGCCTGACCGTCTCGACCGGCCTGGTCGGCCGCATCCCGGTCGGCGTCCAGCTCGTCGGCCAGCGATTCCGCGAGGACATGTGCCTTGCCGCCGGCGAGGCCATCGAGGCCGGTGGCACCCCGCCGTCGCCGATCGATCCGGTCGTGAGCTGACGATGGCCAGCATCTATGATTTCACCGCATCCTCGCTCACGGGCGAGGAGGTTCCGCTGAAGCGCTTCGCGGGGCAGGTGCTCTTGATCGTCAACACGGCGAGCGCCTGCGGTTTCACGCCGCAATATCGCGGCCTCGAGGCGCTGCACCGCGCCTACGCCGACAAGGGCTTTGCCGTGCTCGGTTTTCCCTGTAACCAGTTCGGCGCCCAGGAGCCCGGCACGGCCGCGGAGATCGGCGCGTTCTGCTCGACGAAGTACGATGTCACCTTCCCGCTGTTCGCGAAGATCGACGTCAACGGCGCCGAGGCGCACCCGCTGTACAAGTTCCTGAAGGGCGAGAAGACCGGCCTGTTGGGCTCGGCGATCAAATGGAATTTCACCAAATTCCTGGTCGATCGCGCTGGCCATGTGGTGTCGCGCCATGCGCCGACCACCACGCCCGAGGCGTTGAAGAAAGAGATCGAGGCACTGCTGTGAGCGACAACGAGACCTTCACCTTCCCGGACCGCCTCTCGGTCGATCCGAAGAGCCCCTATTACAATGCGGAGATCCTGTCGCGCGACGTCGGCATCCGCTTCAAGGGCGCCGAGAAGACCAATGTCGAGGAATACTGCATCAGCGAAGGCTGGATCCGCGTCGCCGCCGGCACCGCCAGGGATCGCCACGGCAACCCGCTGACCATCAAGGTGCACGGCCCGGTGGAGCCGTATTTCAAGGATTGAGGGACGGGGGCTGCTCCGTCATAGCCCTATCAACGGTCTCTGGCCTGTGAGATCAGCCAAACCGCCAACCCAGAACTCGTCATGCCCGGGCTTGACCCGGGCATCCGCGTCCTTCGTCTCGGCACGACGTGGATGGCCGGGACGAGCCCGGCCATGACGCTGGTGGGGTGGACGGGGCCGAGCCCGCATCTCAGAAAATTTGAGCGACGCTCAAATATTTCTTGAACGTCGCTCACGTTTCGTTACACTCACCCTTGTCCGCCGCGCCGGTATCGGCCCGCCACGCACAACGCGAGCAGCGTTTGCGCGACCGAACCCGCACGCTCTCCAGCGGACCACCTGAGGTAACGACCATGGCCTATTCCGAAACCGACCTCCGCGCCGCAGCGAGCGCCGGCGCCATCAGCCCCGACGAGCTGCAACGCCTGCTGGCCTATCTCCACCAGCGTGCCCCCTCCACCGACACGCCGCGCGCCCAGTTCGATGCCGCGCATCTGCTCTGGTACGCCGGCGCGCTGATCGTGATCGGCGCCATGGGCCTGTTCTCGACCGTCGCCTTCTCGCAACTGGGCGGCCGCGCCCTCACGGCTAGCGCGCTCGCCTACGCCGCAGCCTTCGGCTTCGCCGGCGACCACCTCTGGCGCCGCAGCCTGCGCGTCCCCGGCGGCCTGCTGATCGCCATCGCCGTCTCGATGGCGCCGCTCGCCGTCTACGGCATTCAAGCCGAGTTCGGCTGGTGGGGCAGGTTCGGCAAGCCCGGCACGGTCCAGGACTTCTATGTCTGGATCAAGGGCAGCTGGCTGTTCATGGAGATCGCCACGATCGCGGCGGGCGCGATCGCGCTGCGCTTCTACCGCGTGCCCTTCATCGTCGCGATCATCTCGGTCGCGCTGTGGTTCATGTCGATGGACCTGACGCCCTGGATCTTCAACGTCAGCCATTTCGACTGGGAGATGCGCCGCATCGTCTCGATCTGGTTCGGCCTCGGCATCCTCGTGACGGCCTGGATCGTCGACTACAACAGCAAGAGCCGCGACTTCGGCTTCTGGCTGCACCTGTTCGGCCTGATGGCGTTCTGGGGCGGCATCACCGCCACCGACGGCGCCACCGAGCTCGGCAAGGCGATCTACTGCCTCCTGAACGTGGGCCTGCTCCTGATTGCCGTCCTCATCGTCCGCCGCGCCTACGCCGTGTTCGGCGCTGTGGGCATCACGAAGTATCTCGGCCATCTCGCCGACGTCGTCTTCAAGGACTCGCTGCTGTTCCCGTTCGCGCTGTCCCTGATCGGCGTCGCGGTGGTGGCGGCGGGACTGGCATATCACCGGAAGCAGAAGGTGATCGCGGAGTGGCTTGCGGCGAATCTGCCAGTGGCGGTGCTGAGGTTGAGGCCGCAGCACGGCGAAGCCTGATCCAGTCACGTCCCTCTCCATGAGCACGCGGCTGATGACCCACCTGCAGCGTCGTGCTCGGCGCCTGATCCTCATGGTGAGGAGCGCCGCGCCCATTCGGTCAATTTGAGTTTGCGCCGCCGATCGCGGCGCGTCTCGAACCATGAGGCCCCGCTGGTGGCCTCGCCCTTCGAGACGCCCGCCTTGGGGCGGGCTCCTCAGGGTGAGGGTCTGGCGGTCGACCAGGCGACAAAGTGTGAGATCGAAGTACGCTGGTCATGGCCCGATGTGCAGTGACATACGCAGCGCACATCGTTGAAAAGCTGGAGGCCTTTCGGCCAAGCTCTGCAGCGTCACGGAGCTTGCCCGCCTTCACACGGGACGCCCGGCGGCTCAGCGCCGCGTCGTCTGGTCAGCCAGCAGGGTGTCGAGCAGGAAGCGACACGCCTCATCCTCGCTGGCAAACTCCCGAATGCCGACCTGCACGCCGCGCTCATAGTAGTAGAATCTCCAGACCGGGCCGTCTCGCTTGAGTCGATACTGCTCTTCGGTGGCCCCGACGCCGTCGATGCTGAAGGCGTATTTTGAAATGCCGTGCTTGGCCAGGGTTCGTTTCAGCTCGGAAGTGTTCACGTCAGGGCTCTCAGGTGAGATTTTCGTCACTGCCTCTTGCGCGGCACGCCTCGGCAGACGTTGGAGCGACTGCTTAATCCCAGCAGGAGCTTGGCGACTTGGACGCCCGCCCACATCCCCAGAAGGCCGCCGAGGCCGACGCCGACCAGAACACCCAGCAGCGCGAGGATGCTCCAGTCGTTGTGAATGCCTCCTGGCGCGAAACTGAGGGCGAAAAAGCCGAGCGCCAGCGCCGCGTAGCCGAGAACAGCCGCGCCGAGCGCGCCGCCCACCAGGGCTGTGACGGCAATGAATGATGCTCGCATCGCTGTTGCCACCGACAATCCTTGCAGCGATCCCCGACTGAAAATTATCTCACCAACTGTCGGGACTGGCCAGCCTGCATCGTCCTTCGAGACACATGCTGCACGTCTGCAGCGAGCCGTCAAATTCGAACCAGGAGCAACATCCATGCGGATCACCGTCGAAACCACCGTCGCAGCCCCGATCGATCAGGTCTGGCGCGCCTATACGACGCCGGCCGATATCGCGAAATGGAACGCCGCCTCGGACGACTGGCATACGACCAAGGCCACGGTCGATTTGCGCGAGGGTGGGGCGTTCTCGTCGCGGATGGAGGCCAAGGACGGCAGCATGGGATTCGACTTCGCCGGCACCTACACGAAGGTGGTCGAGCACAAGCTCATCACCTATGCGTTCGGGGATCGCAAGGCCGAGGTCCATTTCGAGCCCGGCCCGAACGGTGTGGTCGTGCGCGTCGTGTTCGATGCGGAGACGACCCATTCGGTCGAGCAGCAGCAGGGCGGCTGGCAGGCGATCCTCGACAACTTCGCGCGCCATGTGGAGGCGAAGCGCAAGGCGTCGTGAGCGTGCGGCTCGGTGCGACGGGCGCCGCAAGCGGCGTCCGCTCTTTGCGCTTGACAAATTCCGAAAATCAGCAATGATGCGTGCCATCCTGCCTCATGCGGAGGGGCGTACGCGTCGTCACGAACGTCGGGGCAGGGATGCGGTGGCCGTGAGGATGTCGGGAGACGACCGGCATCGTTACGGACGGA
>NZ_CAFJ01000800.1 GCF_000239795.1 Bradyrhizobium sp. STM 3809
GTACTTCGCCGATGTCGTGGTGAATGACGAGATCGGCAACGTCGTCCTGATCGGTCGGTTCCCGGTTGATGATCACGAGGCGTGCACCCGCCTGCTTTGCCATCAGCGGAAAGCCCGCCGCCGGCCATACAACCAGCGATGAGCCGATCGCGATGAAGAGGTCGCAGTGCTGCGCGAGTTCGGCCGCGCGTTGCATCTCATCCTCCGGCATGGACTGTCCGAAGGATACAGTCGCCGTCTTCACCGGCTCGGCACACTCTGGACAATCCGGCGCGCCGTCGCGCTCGAAGCGCTCCCGCACCCAGCCGAGCTCGTAGCGCTGCCCGCATCCGATGCAGCGCGCATAGGTGGTGTTGCCGTGCAGCTCGATGACGTGCTCGGCGGCGAAGCCGGACTCCTGATGCAGATTGTCGATGTTCTGGGTGATCACGGCCGGGATCTTCCCGGCGCGATACAGCGCGGCCAGCGCGCGGTGACCGCGGCCGGGACGCGCTGCGGCAAACGTCTCCTGCATCGCAAAGCGCCGCCGCCACGCCTCGTCGCGGGCATCCTGGCTGGCGACGAACTCCTGAAAGTCGATCGGCCGGTTGCGCGTCCAAAGTCCTCCCGGCGAGCGGAAATCGGGAATGCCGGACTCGGTCGAGATGCCGGCGCCGGTAAACGGCACGATGACGCGCGCGGCCGCGATCATGTCGCCAAGGCGGTTGACGCCATCCTGGAGATCGCGGGTCATCATCGGCGGCAGCTCCAAAACGTCCCACGTCGCAACTCAGCTCTCCCACCCTTACCACGTCTGCGGCAGCACCACGCTGCGACGTTGCGGCCATTGTGCATCATGAGGAACCAGCATCGCGCAATGCAAGCGACACGAGTCCCGGACGCAGCCGCTACCTCCGGGATCGAGGCGACAGTCGGGTGGCCGGCTCTCTCCCCAGATGAAATCGAGTCCGCGGGATAGCCAAGCGAGCGTGTCCGCAATCACGCCGTAATCGGACAGCCACATCACGCCAGCGATTCGCCAGGAAGTTTGTCACGCGTCTCATGGCTGGACTCGCCGAAGTGCGACCGGAGCAGTGAGGATCCGTGGGACAGAACGAGACGCATGACGATCGGCGGACGCAGGAACGCGCCGAGATCGCGGCAAGACTTGCACGATTCAAGTCGACGCAGGACAGGTTCGCGCGCGAGCGCGAGGAGTTCGCACGGCAGGCCTGGCGCAAGGCCCAGCGCGGCGAGGCCGCTGAATGAACCTGATCTGCATCGCGGCATGAAAAGAGCCCGGGGGCCGATGCCGCCCGGGCTCCGGAGCACCTCACCGGCTCGCTTACCAGTGATGGTGCCAATGGTGATAGCGGTGATAGTAGGGCCCGCCGTAATAGGCGTAGGGTCCGGGTCCATAGACGTAGCGCGGGCCGTAGTAATAGCCGTAGTCCGGACCATAATAGTACGGATGCGACGCCGCGATTGCGCCGGCCGTCAGCGCGCCGGCCGCCAGTCCGAAGGCAAGGCCAGGACCGATGCCGCGGGCCTGGGCGGGCGCCGGTGCGACCAGCGCGGTTGCGGCGACGGCGCCTGCGGTCGCCAGAACAGCCAATGCTTTCGCATGGTTGTGTCCTCGATTTCGATGCGTCCAAACAACG
>NZ_CAFJ01000799.1 GCF_000239795.1 Bradyrhizobium sp. STM 3809
TCCGTGTTCCAGACAGTATAGAGGTCGGCGCCGGCCATCTTCCACGCGATCTGATAGCCGCCGCCGACGGCCTCTGCCGCGATCGGCGTCCAGCCGCCGAGCTGTCCGACGACGAGGTTGGCGCCGCCGAACTTCACCTGCGGTCCGGTGCCGCCGGCGACCGGATTGAGGAAATAGCCGTTGCCGGCCTGGACGAGGCTCGTCGAGCCGACGGCCTCGATCACGGTGGTCGGAATGCCGATCGTGCCGTCGCCGTTCAGGTCCTGATGGAACGAGGTCTCGAACGCTTCGAACGCGGCCGTACCTCCCGAAACGCCGCCGATGGCGTTGCCGGTGTAATTGCCGCTGCTGTCGAGATTCCATACCGTGTAGACGTCGGCGCCGGTCATCTTCCAGGCGACCTGATAGCCGCTACCGCTGGTCTCGGCGCCGATCGGCGTCCAGCCGCCGAGCTGCCCCGGCGCAACGGTGCTGCCGCCAAACTTGATCTGCGGGCCGGTGCCGCCGCCGACGGGGTTCAGGAAGTAGCTCAGCCCGACCTGGACCAGGCTGGTCGAGCCCGCCGACTCGATCGTGACCGGCGTCGCCGACACCAGATGGAAGCCGAGCGCGTCCATCTGCTTGAGATCGGCGGCCGTCAATGTCTGCAGCGTGCTGCCGGTGTAGAACTCGTTGAACGGATCGTTGCCGCCCTGCACGCCGCTGTTGAGGAAGTCGCTCGGGTCGGACGACTGGCCGTAGTCACCTATCTTCGTATAGCCTCCGTCGACCGAAAAGTAGGCGGTCGATGCGGTCGCGCCGCCGCTCATCAGCCGGACGCCGGGGCTCGAGAACCGGAACAGGTCGAAGATGTCGGGCTGCGGCCCATAGGGGACGCGGCCGAAGGCGTGGGTGAGTTCGTGCAGCGCCACGCCGACCAGCAGGTTTGGATTGATGTCGGTGGCGAAGGTCGCGCTGCCGTCGTCCGTGGTGGTGTCGTTGGCGCCGAGCCCGCCCCACAGCTTCAGCTGCGTATTCCACACCGCGACGTAGGACTGGCCCTGGATGCTGGATCCGGCGGGCAGGGCATTGAAGGTGGTATCGCCCGCGCTGGCGTTGTTGATCAAATTGGAACGGACGGTGGAATAGCCCATCCACTGACCGCCGTCGGGCCCCGCGGCCGCGCCGCCGCCGGTGCCGCTGTAGTCGATCTTGAGGTTGACCGTGATGTGATCGGAGATCATCGAGGTGAGGATCGCCGCGGCCTGCTGAATGCCAGCCCGGAAGCTCGCAGGGGCGTTCATCGCCGCCGTGTCGAACAGCAGATTGATCGTCAATCCGCCGGCGCCGACGGCGGTAATGGCGCCGACACCGCCGAAATCGCCCTGGGCGAGCTCTGCCTGAACCGCCTCGTCAGGAAGCTCGACCGGGTTCGATGGCGGCGGAACGCCGGGATCGTCGGATTGCGAGCTTGGATTCGACTGTGAGGCGTATACTCCAGACATGACCTCGGTCCCAGCTATTCCCGTGACGGCGCGTGGCTCGATCCTGGCGAACCGCTGCTGAGCGGCTCGTGCCGTGCCACCCCCACCATCAGGCTGACGGTCTTGCTCGCCGGTTAATGGCCACGCAGAAGGTCAGGAAAACTACGGCCGGTCGCGGTGGGGGGCGCGCATCGAACGGAGACGCTTAAACCAAGCCTCTCAGCCAAGCAGTTCCGGTAGCCGGTTCAGGAATGCCGGCACCGGTAACGAAGCACCAAAATTGTAGGGATTGTCGCCGAGCGCCGCGCGATAACGGTCGAGCTGCGGGCCGCCATCGCGCATCGGCCGGCCGGTGCCGTCCAGGCAGTCGAGCTTGTAGCGGACGGCCTCCGCGATGTCCTGCGCGGTGTTGGCGTGGATCTCCAGTCCGTGGCGCGCCAGCACGGCGGTGTCGATCAGCAGCGCCTGCAACGGCTGGCGATAGGTCTCGCGCAGCGACAGATAGCGCCGTGCACGCCGGTCGTAGACCGGACGCACGGTAAAGTCGGTGCGCTCGTGCCAGAACTGGCAGTCGTTGGAGATGCAGTTCACCAGCAGCATGGGAGTGCCCAGCGCCTGCACGGCCGTGGTCAGGCCCGATGTCGTGCCGACGAACAGGCGCGCGGCGGCGCAGAGATAGAGGTCCATCTCCGCCGACTTGATGTCGCTGTGGGCGTAGTCGAACACACCCGGGATGCCGCGCAGCGGCGTCATGCTGCGGTCGCCGAGGCGGATCACGGCGCCGCCGCGCGCCGTGATCGCCGCGATGGCGTCGAGGTAGTCGCCGACATTGGCGGAGCGATGCTGGCGCGTCGTGCCGGGCCCATCACCGTGATAGCCGCCTTCGCGGATATGCATCGCGACGAACCAGTCGGCGGTGACGCCGGCCGTGCGCAGCCTGGCGGCGCCGGATTCCATCAGCTCCGCGGGAGGCTCGACGATCGGTCCGCGCTGCTGCTCGGCCCAGGCGACCTGCGCCCGCGATGCCGCATGCGCCCATGGCTCGGCCAGGCCATCGGTGCCGCGGACGGCGATGAACTGATCGCCGACGAGACGCTGATAGGGCAGGAGATCATCGACCAGCGCAGCATCCTCGATGATCGTGACATGCCGCGCGAACAGCCTGAGGAAGGGCTGGTTGACCACCTTGGCCGGCGGCGCGAGCAGCACATAGTTGGCGCGCGGCAGCATGCCGAGCGCGGCCATGCGCAAATGGCAGTCGATGAAGCCGATATGGCCGATCAGCGTCACCCATTCATAGCCGAGCAGCCGGACCGGCAGCGTGGGATCGAAGATCCGGCTCGCGGCGGCGATGCGCCGGACCAGCGCGTCGGGGATGGACCATTTGCGCGCGAGCGCATCCTGGTGATCGAGCGCCGCCTGATAGCTGCGGAACGTGTCGATGTAGCGGCCCTGGTGATAGAAGTTCTCGCCGAGCTGGATCAGGTTGTCGTAGATCAGCAGCTCGCCGGCATTCTCCAGCTCCCAGGCGCTGGGCGTGTAGGTCGAGGGATCGTAGCCGCCCGCGTAGTTCTGATGCGCCATCACCGAGCGCGGATCGCGTTCGACCGAGGCCTGGAAGCAGGCGGCGGCCGCGACGTGATCGCCGGCGAGCGCATGGACCGCGCCGAGCTTGCGCAGCGCATTGCCGTCGCCCGACGCTGCCGCCGCGGTGAGGAAATGGGCGGCCTCTGGCAGGTTGGCGCGATACATGTGGGCGACGCCGACCGCGAAGTTGATCGCAAAGCTGTCGATCGCTTCGGGCCGTGGCACGTCGTGGACGATCCGGTCGTAAGCGCTGCACAGCGCCAGGGTGGCGAAATAGGCCTGGGCGCCGACGCCGGAGCGGCTGCGGATCTGGCCGCGGAAAATCAGGTTCAGCAGACGCACCGCGCGCAATGCGCTCGGCTTGCGGCTCGCCGCGAGATGGACCTGCGCGGATGCGGCGAGCGTGGTCGAGACCAGCCGTGCCAGCAGCGGGCCGATGAATGATCCTCGCGCGAGCTGCCGGTCCGTCAGCCGCAACAGCTTCGCGCCGGCCGGCGCAACGATGAGCCGGCTGTCGACGATGTTGGCGGCGCGGGTGGTCAGCGGCAGCAACTGCCGGCGCCTCGCGCTCAGGAAGGCGTAGAGGCGGAACGCCGATGCCGTCAGCCAGGTTCTCGGCGACCAGCGGCTGCGCGCGGGCTGCGGCGACGGCTGTGCGGCTGGCGCGCTGCGCACAGGGGCTGTGGCCACCTGCCGTTGGCTGAGGCGATGCCGCAGCGAGCCGATGGGCGCACGCATCGTCATGGCGCGCGATAGGCCGGTGTTGCGGCGATGATCTGGCGTCGGACCCCGGTCTGGGCGAGCAGCCGCGACAGCGACATCGGGCGGGTCCGGAGCGTGACCCAGGCGAGGGCAGCTAATCGCCCGGCTGTTCCGAGGCTCAGGAGCCACGCAAGCAGATGCGTGTCGAGCGCGTTGCCGTCGAGCAGGGCGGACACCCGCGCCGCCTTGGCGGTGGGCGCCGTCGCATTGCCGAGCACCATGCGCGCGGCGCCGAAGCGGTTGCGTCGGGCGAACGCAGCGTCATAGCCCGGAGGAAACAGGCTGCTTTGCCGGATCAGCGTGCCGATCTCGGCCAGCTTGGCATTGAGCGATGCCGGGTCCGTCGCCGTGGCCGTCGAGTAGTTCTGCCCGTGAATGCGCCAATAGCCGAGGACATCGGCAAGGAAGTAGCAGCCATAGGTCAGCGCCAGCCGGCGCGCCAGGAACGCATCCGAGAACGAGCCGAGCTTGACGTCAAAGCCGCCGAGCGCCTGGAGGGCCTCCTTGCGATACAGCGAGGTCGTTCCGGAGAAGTAGTTGTCACCGACACGCAGGATGCGGCGGACGTCGCTCGGAACGAGCATCGCGGATCCGGCCGCAGGCAGCATCATCGGGCGCAGCATGCGCTTGGCCGAAGCCCCATGCGGCCCGATGATCTCGCAGCAGGCGAAGACGAGGCCGGCCTCCGGGTGGTCGGCGGCCCGGGCCATCGCCTTCTCGAGATAGGTCGGATGCAGCGCGTCGTCGGCGCCGAGAAATCCGATCCAGCCGGTGTCCGCGATCGCCAGCGCCTCGTTCTGGCCGCGCACGACCCCCTGGTTGGTCTGGTGGCGAATCAGCTGCCAGCCCGGCCTGTCCGCGAGGAAGCGTGAAATTACCGCGATGCTGTCATCCGTCGAGCAGTCGTCGATGATGATGACGCGGTCGGGCGCGCGGGTCTGATTGGCGATGCTGCCGAGCGATTCGGGCAGGTAGTGGGCGTGATTGAAATTGGGCACGACCAGGGTGACGGTCGGCGCGGCGGCTGGGCTGGTCGTCGGGGTCATGGCTCAGCGAACATCCTGCCGCATCGGTCCCACGCCTGCCGGTCAGGACGTCGGCAGCTCTTTCAACACGTCGTCCAGAGCGCCGAAAGCGCGCACGCGGCCGCCGTCGAGATAGAGCCCGAGGTTGCAGGTGTCGCGCAGCAGGCCGAGATCGTGCGAGGCCAGCACGACGATGCCCGAACGCCCGGTGATCTCCTGCAGCCGGTCATGGGTCTTCTTGCGGAAATGGGCGTCGCCGACCGCGATCCATTCGTCCATCAGGATGATGTCGCCATGGATCGAGGCTGCAATCGAGAACACCAGGCGCAGCAGCATGCCCGAGGAATAGGTCCGGATCGGCAGCTCCAGATAATCGCCGAGTTCGGCAAACTCGGCGATCTCCGGCACGCGCTGCTCGATCTCCTCGGGCGAGAGGCCCAGGATCAGGCCGCGGGTGCGGATGTTCTCGTAGCCGGACGCTTCTTCATCCATGCCGAGGCCGATGTCGAACATCGGCACGTTGCGGCCGACCACCCGCAGCGAGCCGCGCGTCGGCTCGTAGATGCCGGCGAGCACGCGGATCAGCGTGGTCTTGCCGGCGCCGTTGTGGCCGACGAGGCCGAGCCGGTCGCCCTGCTTCAGGGTGAAGCTGATGTCATCCAGCGCCTGGACGAACTGGAACGAGCCGTCGCTCCGGGAGACCCGGCCGCCGACGCGCGACGCGGCCTTGATGGCGAGATGCCGAAACGACCGCGCGTTCGGCGGCGCGACCGGAAATTCGATCCCGATTTGCTTGGCTTCAATCAGTGGCATGGCGGATCCCGGCTGGCCTCATCAGGCCCAGTACACGACGCGCGAGCGATAACGCGTGTAGATATACATCATCGCGACGGTCAGGATGACGACGCACCCGATCGCTCCGGCCCAGCTCGCAAGGCTCGGAACGGTCCCCATCAGCGGATCCCGCGTCACCGCCAGCAGATAGGCGATCGGATTGAGGGCAACGACGAAAGCGCCGCCCTTGATCTGGCCGGGTGCCCAGATGATCGGCGAGATGAAGAACAGCAGCTGGATGATCGCATTCATCACCGGGGGTACGTCGCGGTAGCGGACGCAGATCATCGAGACGATCGTGGTCAGGCTGACGATGAAGACATAGACCAGGGCCAGACCGAACAGGCTCAGCAGGCCGACGAAGCCGACCGACCACGGATAGATCAGCCAGATGACGGGAATGATGGCGATGTTGTGCAGGAAGATGATCAGGTTGCGCTGAACCATGCGCATCACGTGGATCAGGATCGGCATGTCCACGGCTTTGATCATGCCGCCGGCATTGATCATCGTGTAGCAGGACTCGCCGAGCGACGAGGCGATGAAGTTCCAGATCGTCATGCTGACCATGAAGTGCGGCAGATAGGTCTTCATGTCGGCGCCGAGGAAGCGGCCGGCGACCGCGCCCATGATCAGGGCGGTGATCGCGTTTGTCGCGGTAATCCACCATGGGCCAAGCATGGTGCGGCGGTATTTCGACCGGATGTCGCCCGCCGCGAGCGCGCGCCAGGTGACGTGACGGGTGATGAATGGGGCGATGTCCTCGCGGCAGCGCGCCCAGGAAAAGCGACGCTTGTCCGCAATCACGAACCGCTCGACCTGTCCATCGGTCAGGGTGGTCATTCCTATCCCTCGCGAGTGCCGTAAGTGTCTGGTCCGCCAGCCGAAACCGCTGGACCGCCGGCGCGCTGGCGGCGGACCGGCGCGCTTGCTGCACCATGTTACGCGGGGGCTGTCAACCGCTCAGCGCCGAGCCGCCCCCTGCGGCAGGCAGCGGCTCCCAGGAAAGGCTTCAGATCGTCGTCGACCCCGCCGCATCGACGATGCGCGGCTCCGGCAGCGGCACCAGGAAGCGGCCGCCGGCATCGAGATACGCCTGATTCCGCTTCAGGATCGGGTCGGCATAGATCCAGGCGAGAATCACCACGATGTCGGGCTTGCGGGTGGCGAGCTCGCTGGAGGGCAGCACCGGGATGTGGGCGCCGGGGCTGAAGCGGCCATGCTTGAGCTGGTTGTCGTCGACGATGAACTTGACCCGGTTCTCCAGCTCGAAATGGTAGAGCAGGGTGGTCGTGGTGGTGGAGGCGCCGTAGGCGGCGACCAGCTGGCCGGCGGCAATGGCCTCGTCGAGATGAGCGAGCACGCGGCGCTTGCAATCCTCGATGGCGACGAACCAGTCGCGATAGATCTGCGGCTTGGTCACGCCGCGGCGCTCCTCCTCGGCGATCAGCTTCGACAGCTCCGCCGAGCGCGGCCGCTTGCCGGTCGATTTCGGCTGCGCGAAGGCGCGGATCGAGCCGCCCTTGGTGCCGGTGCGCTCGACATGAAACAGCGTCATGTCGTGCCGGTTCAGGAACGTCTCGAGCGGGATCAGCGCATGGTGCGAGACGTGCTCGTGATAGATCGTGTCGAATACCATGTTGTCGATCATGTCGACGATGTAGGAGACCTCGAACACGAAGGCGCCGTCGTCGGCGAGCAGCAGCCGGATGCCCTTCACGACATCGGACATGTTGTCGATGTGCGCGAAGACGTTGTTGGCGCAGAACAGCTTCGCCTCGCCCTGGTCGGCCCTGATCTTTTCCGCCAGCGCGCTGGTGAAGAAGTCGGGGATGGTCGGAATGCCCTCGGAGGTCGCCGTCGCGGCGATGTCGCGCGCGGGGTCGATGCCCTGCACCCGCATGCCCTCGGCCTTGAACGCCTTCAACAGCGAGCCGTCATTGCTGCCCATCTCGGCGACCAGGCTGCCCTTGGGGATGCCGAGCGTCGACACCACGGATTGCGCATAGCGCTTGAAATGCTCGACGAGGCCGAGCGACACCGAGGTGCGGTAGGTGTAGTCGCGGAACAGGACATCGGGGTCGACGACGTCGAGATTCTGCAGATGCCCGCAGGACAGGCAGAGATAGCAGTCGAGCGGATAGAGGTCCTGCTTTTCGCTCAGCCGGTCGGCGGTCACGAACGCGTCTCCGATCGCGGACGGACGGATCGGCAGCACGTGATCGAGCGAGGTCGAGCCGCACAGGCGGCAATCGGTCTTGTGCTTGACGTGCTGCATGATGTCGCGGTCCTAGGTTGGCGATCCTCCGGGCGGGGACTGGTCGGCCGAAGCGGAGTTGCGGCGCGTTTTACAGCCCCGCGAAGCTCTTGGCGACCTCTTCTTGCCAGACTGTGGACACGCCGCCATCGAGGAACAGGCTCTGCCCGTTGATGAACGAGGAGCGCGGGCTGCACAGGAAATCGAGCGCGTCGGCGCATTCCTCGGCGGTGCCGAGGCGGCCGAGCGGGACCAGCTTGCGGTAGGTCTCCATCAGCCTGTCGTTCTGCTCATAGAACACGCGCGATTCGCGCTTCAGATAGGTCAGCGGCATGATGGCGTTGACGCGGATGCCGCGGCGGCCGAGCGTCGCGGCGTAATGCCGGACCATCGCATTGAGGCCGCCCTTTACGACGTGGTAGCCGACCGGCTGTGACGAGCCGACGAATTCGGCATAGACCGAGCTGACCACGCCGATGGCGCGATCGCCGTCCTCGGCAAAATGGCCGGAAAAGCCCTCGATCAGGTCGCGCGAGGCGGTCAGGCCGACCTGGATCTCGCCGGCCCAGGGATCGCCCTGGCCGCGGAAGCGCTGGCTCAGCACGAGATAGCGGATCGGCCCCTGAGCCTCGGCGATCTCGCGCCAGAGCCCGGCAAAGCTGTCGCTGCGCTCGAGATCCGCCGAAAAATGCTTCAGGTCGGTCTGGTCGGGAAAATCAGCCGGACGCTGCCGCGAGACCACGCTGACGGCGCAGCCGCGGGCAAGGAAGCGCTCGACGACCACGCGGCCAAGGCCGCGGGTGCCGCCGACCACGACGGCATGGCGGGTCATGCCGCGGCATCCTGCAGCGCTGCGACGCGCCGGACCAGATCGGCCTGATAGGCTGCGGCAGCAGATGCGTCGCTGTCCTCGGGCGCGAAATCGGCGAACACGCTGGCGCCGGGGCGGAACGGTCCGTTGGTGATCTCGTGCACGATCAGCAGGTCGCTGCGGATGATCAGGGTGTGGAAGAATGCGTTCGACATCCGGTAATAAAACGGCCGTGTGCCGCCCGGCGGCCCCAGCTCGACGACGCGCTCGATCTGTCCGTCATCGTTGAACACGACGATATCGACCTCGCCCTCGATGATATGGAACGCCTCGCTCTTGCCCGGGTGCTTGTGCGGCCGGATGTAGGAGCTGGAATCGATCGCGATGATCATCTCGTGCAGGGTGTCGTCGCCGTCCGGATGCGCGTTGATCCGCGCCCGTCGCTTCGGGCTGGCCTTCACGGCGGCCCTGAGCGTGTTGATCTCCGCCTGTCCCACGGCCGCGATCGGTCCTTCGGCCAGGAACACCTCGGGGGATTTTTGAACGAGGCTCATGAAACGAGGTCCTTGGTTATGGCGTTGTCGAGCGCCGCATAGATCGAACGGAATTGCACACCGCGCGCCGCGAGGGGAGCGAGCTTCTCGCGCACCTTGCCCTCGATGTGGGGGGCCACGGCGAACAGACAGGTGGTGATCCGCTCGTCCGCCAGCAGCCGGTCCGAGCCTATCACGGGGACGGAGAAGCCCGGCGGAAAAAAGCCTCCCTTGTCGCGATCATCATCCACAGCCAGCGCGAACAGGTCGGCCACGTCAAAGGCGTTGCCGAACATGATGGCGTGATGCCCTATGCCGAACAGCGCGATCTGGTCGCGGCCGGGACCCGCGAGGGCCGTCAGCCTGGTGCGCAGCCGCGTGCGGATGGAAGCAAAATTGTCACGATAGGCCTGGAACAGGCTGGAAGGCCCGAGGGGCGAGGCCGCCGCAGGAGAAGCGTCGACGGGCGTGAGGACGGCCGCCAGGGCATCTTCGAGGGCGCCGGGGTAGCGCAGTAGAGCCAGGACGCGATAGCCGCTCACCTCGGCCAGGCGGCGCAGCGTGTCCTCGACGAAATAGCAGCTGTGCTCCTCCCACAGGAAGCAGTAGTCGCGCGCGGCGAGAAACTTGCTGCTGTCCGGGACCTCGATCAACACCACGCCGCCGGGATTGAGCACGCGCTTGAGCGCCCGCAACGCCTGGACGGGATCCGGCGTATGCTCGACGAGGTAACGGCAGGAGACCATGTCGAAGGTCCCGAGCTGTGCGGCCCTGGCCGCAAGGTGATCGTCGTCGAGGGCGGCCTGCCAGCTTTCGAGATAGGGGTAGCATCCGTCGACGGCCGGGATATCCAGTTCGAGCGCGACCGGAGCAACCCCGCGGGCAGCCAGCCGCGACAGCAGAGGCTGTTCGAACGGGCCAAGCCCCAATGCGGTCTGCGTGGCCGGTCGGAAGCCGAGGAGGGTGTCGGTCAGCGCGTCGAGATGCGCCTCCGGCTCGCGGTAGCGAATCCAGGGAACGCGAGGCCTGAGCAAGTCCGGCGCCGGCACCTCGCGAAGCTGGACCAACTGACACGTCTCGCATTCAGCGATGTCGAGCAACGCCGATCGTCCGTCAGCCGGACGAGGTGCGAAGCCATTGCAGACGGGCTGGCGGCCCAGAGAGAGAGGCGGCGAGCTCAGACCACAGCCGCACAACCGGCATTTGAAAGATGATTCTGGCGACATGGTTCAACGGGGCGCGCTCAACAAAACAACCCCGGGCCGGGATGATGTATCCGCTGATAACGCACAAATCGCGGTTGCATAGGTAGGGTGGTCACATTAGCAGTATATTCCGCACGGAGACAACCTTCACGCATCGGCCGATATCAAAGGCTGCTTGCCACGTTGGAAATCGCAGGGAGACTGCCTTCGGTGACGATGGGGCGATGGACGGCGAGCCTTTCGGCCGCGAGGGGGCGGGGCGGTTGCTACAAGCTCTCCGAGGAGAGGCGAAGGGGGCCGCGTTTGGTGACTGGCGAATAGGCATTGCATCAGCCGGAGCTGCGAACATGGTCCTGTCAGGAGTGTGGCGATGATGTTGATCCTC
>NZ_CAFJ01000798.1 GCF_000239795.1 Bradyrhizobium sp. STM 3809
TCGGCAAGACGCTGACGGCGGAGGTCTATGCCGAGATCATCGGCCGTCCCTTGTACCGCGTGCATTCCGGTCAGCTCGGGCTCAACGTCGCCGCCATGGAGGGTGCGCTCAAGGACGCGCTGACGCGCGCGCAGCGCTGGGGCGCGGTCATGCTGATCGACGAGGCCGACGTCTACATCAAGCGGCGCGAGGACGACATGACGATGAACGCCGTCGTCGGCGTCTTCCTGCGCGTGCTCGAATATTTCAACGGCCTGTTGTTCCTCACCACCAACCGCATCGACGACATCGACGAAGCCATCGTCTCGCGCTGTATCGCGCTGATCAAGTTCCAGGCGCCGGACGCCGATGCCCGCGGCCGGATCTGGCGCGTGATGTGCGAGCAGTTTGGCCTGAGCGTCGAGACGTCGCTGATCGATGAGCTTGTGGAGACCTTCCCCGCCGCCTCCGGCCGCGACATCAAGGGGCTGGCCAAGCTGGTCGCCAAATACTGCCACCACAAGAGCGTGCCCCCGGCTATCGCCGTCTTCCGCCGTTGCGCGATCTTCCGCGGCATCGACCTCGGCGATCACGAGCCGCTGGCCGAGGCGGCGGAGTAGGGGCCGCAAGGCCACCCGGCACTTGGATCCGCAAACGGACACGTCCGTGATCTTGGCGTTGTCTCTCCACGTGT
>NZ_CAFJ01000797.1 GCF_000239795.1 Bradyrhizobium sp. STM 3809
TGCGCGGTGTCTTCACGCTTATACGCAGTCGCCCTGGTGCGCCGGCGTGTTGGCCACCTCCGCGCGAGGCGAGGCCCCGTCGCGTTCGCGACCATGCGCTTTCGCGCATGGCGCGGATGACACCAGCTTCGGGGTGTCGGGCCGCTGCGATTTCACGTCCGCAAGACGAGCGTTCGTCCGCACACTCGTCGCCGAGCATGCTGCGATCTCCCGCGGCCACCGCATCCCCGCCTCGCGTGTCGTGACGATCGCGCGCAACGCCCCTCTCGTTGAGGCGGGATGGCCGCAGATAAGCACATTTTCCGATAAGGCGAAAGCAGAATATTCTGGGAAAGAGAAATTTTATTCGGGTTACGGGCGTGCTGTTGACGGTGAACGGCGCGCCCGGCCGTTGCGCGCGGGATGGGAGGTTCCGTTGCGTGGGTTCCGGGTGCCTCATTCGACGTCGAGGTTCCATTCGCCTTGTTAGTAGTTCCCTCATCGTCCTCCTCAATCCGGCGTTAAGGTGCCGGCCACATGGTGACGGCGAGGGGAAATGCCGATGTCCGATCACCATCACGACGATGCGCGCCGCCTGGAGACGCTGGCGGAACTCGATATTCTGGACACGCCGCGCGAGCACGCCTTCGACCGTCTGACCGGACTCTGCCGGAAGATCTTCGACGTGCCGATGGCCACGCTGACATTCATCGACGGCCATCGGCAGTGGTTCAAGGCGGTGGACGGCATGGCCGATCGCGAGGGCGAGCGCCGGCCGGCGTTCTGCAACTACGCTATTCGCGAGAACGAGCCGCTGATCGTTCCGGACACGCATCTCGACCCGCGCTTCGCGGACAATGTGCTGGTGCACGGCCGGCCGTTCCTCCGCTTCTATGCCGGCGCGCCGCTGCGGATCGGCGGCGTCAACGTCGGGACGCTCTGCGCGATGGACACCAGGCCGCGCGCGTTCAGTGCGCATGAGGTCGCGATCCTCGAAGATCTTGCAGCGATCGCGATCGACGAGCTGATGCTGCGCAATCTGAGCATGCGCGACAGTCTCACCGGCGCCCTGTCGCGCCGCGCCTTCCGCGGTGAAGGCGAGCGCCTGCGGGCGCTTGCCGAGCGGCACGGGCACAAGCTGACCTGCGCACTGCTCGACATCGATCACTTCAAGTCGGTCAACGACCAATATGGTCACGCGGTCGGCGATCTCGTGCTGTCGAAGGTGGTCGAGGCCTGCCGGGCCGTGTTGCGGGAGTCCGACGTCATCGGTCGACTGGGTGGCGAGGAGTTCGGCATCGTCTTGCCGCATGCGAGCTTGGCCGACGCCATGGCGGTGCTCGAGAAGCTTCGCGCCACGGTCGCGGGCCTCTCGATCGAGAGCCCATGCGGGGCCATCCGGGTCACCGCCAGCTTCGGCGCGGTGGATTTCATGCCGGGGATGCCGTTCGACACCATGCTGGAGCGTGCCGATCTCGCGATGTACGCGGCCAAGAACAATGGCCGCAACCAGGTCATCGCCTGGGTGGAGGCCGCCCCGTCGGCCGCGCCGACGCTGCGGCGCGTCTTCAAGGCCGGACAGATCGCCTTCAACGCCGGACGTTCGACGTTCGACTGCACGGTCCGGGCCTTGTCCGAGAGCGAAGCCGCGCTGGACCTGATTTCGACCGCCGAACTGCCCGAGCACTTCAAGCTCGCCATCGCCAGCGACGGCTTCTCCCGCGCCTGTCGCCTGACGGCACGCTCCGACAAGCGCATCGAGGTCGCGTTCGTGTAGTTGAGCCGCGCGGCCCAGACCTGCAGTGGTCCGATCACATTGCGGCCGGAGCGGCGTGTCCGCGGTCGGCGTGACGCCGACGCGGGTGAGGGCGTTTGACAATCTCCCGGGAGGTCAGTTTACTTGATCGCGTAAGTTGACAGGAGGCTCGCATGCATCTTCGTCACTTGATGGCTGCGGCGGCGGTCGTGCTCGCCTCGGCGCTTGCCACGCCGGTTCTGGCGAACGACTTCTTTGCCAACGATATCGACCGTCCCGGCGGCGACTATCGCAGCTTCGATACGTTCGACGACGCGCAATCCTGCCGGCAGACCTGCAATCGCGAGCTGCCGCGCTGCCGCGCCTGGAGCTACGTCAAGGCGCCGACCTCCTGGCACGGGCTGCAGCAGCCGCCGGCGCGCTGCTGGCTGAAGTCGGTCGTGCCGCGGGCGCGCGCCAATCCCTGCTGCATTTCCGGCATTTCCGGCGGCCAGCGGATCGATTAGGGGCGCTTCGCAGCCCGGATGGGCCTTGCTGCACGTTGTGACATCGCTCGTCGCTGGTCAGAAATGAGTTGCGCACCTCAAAAATCGCGCTAAGTTCCTCAACCCGAAGGGGAGGAGCATGAACGCACCGCTGACATTGCGGGACATTGCGCGGCAGGCGGGCGTCAGCCTCGCCACGGTCGATCGCGTCCTGCACAACCGGCCGGGCGTGCGCCCGGATACGGTGCGGCGCGTCAAGGACGCCATGGCGCGCAGTGCGTTCCAGCCGCATGCCGCGGCCTCCGAACTGGCCCGCGCGCGGTCCAGGCGCTTCGCCTTCGTGATGCCCGCGGGCGTCAACCTGTTCATGCAGCAGATCGTGGCGCATCTCGGCGAGCTTTCGAACTGGATGGCCGCGCGCCGGCTGTCGGCCGATGTCGTCACCACCGATGTGTTCGATCCCGCGGTGCTGGCGGAGAAGCTCGATGATCTCGTCGGCCGGGTCGACGGCGTGGCCGTGGTCGCGCTCGACCATCCCAATGTGCGCGCCGCCATCAACGACCTCGTCGAGTCCGGCGCCAAGGTGGTGACCCTGGTGTCGGATGTGCCGTCGTCGCGGCGGCATCATTACGTCGGCATCGACAACATCGCGGCCGGGCGGACCGCCGCCGGATTGCTCGGGCGCTTCGTCGGCGGCCGGTCCGGGCGCGTCGCGATCGTCGCCGGCTCGCAGGGGCTGCGCGACCATGCCGAGCGCATCTTCGGCTTCAGCCAGGTGATGTCGGCCGAATATCGGCAGCTCGAAGTGTTGCCGGTCGCCGAGGGCCACGACGTCGACGAACGCTCGGAAGAGCTGATGCGCAAGGTGCTGGCCGAGCATCGCGACATCGTCGGTCTGTACAATGTGGGGGCCGGCACCGCGGGCGTCGCCAAGGCGCTGACCGAGTCCGGCCGTGCCGGCGAGATCGCCTTCGTCGGCCACGACGTGACGGCGGTGACGCGCAAGCTGCTTCTGAACGGCGTGATGGATGCCGTGATCTCGCAAAATCCTGGACATGAGGCGCGCTCAGCGGTGCGCGTGCTGCTGGCGCTGGCGCGCGGCGAGCCGCTGTTGAGCGAGCAGGAGGCGATCCGCATCGACATCGTGATGCGGGACAATCTGCCGTGAGCCGGCCGGCCGCGGCAGCCGCGGCCGGCCGATCACGGAACGAAACAATGACTGGGCCGAGGTCCCGAAGCGACGCAGATCGCGCGACGGCCTGGGGCTCGTGTGGGAGGAGTGAGGCGTGTTTCTCGGACTGGATGTCGGCACATCCGGCGTGAAGGCCGTGCTGGAGGACGAAGCGGGCGCGCTGGTCGCGAGCGCCGGCCGTCCGCTGGCGCTGTCGCATCCGCAGCCGCTGTGGTCGGAGCAGAATCCGGATCACTGGGTCGAGGCCAGTATCGGCGCGATCGATGATCTCGCCGCGCGCCATCCGGGCGAGGTGTCGGCGGTGCGCGGCATCGGCCTGTCCGGCCAGATGCATGGCGCGACCCTGCTCGGCCGCGACGGCCGGCCGCTGCGGCCCGCGATCCTGTGGAACGACGGCCGCTCGCAGGCCCAATGTGCCGAGCTCGAGCGCCGCTGCCCCGAATTGCACGCGATCGCCGGCAATCTCGCGATGCCCGGCTTCACCGCGCCGAAGCTCGTCTGGGTTGCCAAGCACGAGCCCGCGATCTTCGCGGCGGTGGCGAAGGTGCTGCTGCCGAAAGCCTATGTGCGCTACCGGCTGTCCGGCGAGATGGCCGAGGACATGTCGGATGCGGCCGGCACGCTGTGGCTCGACGTCGGCGCGCGGCGCTGGTCGGAGACGCTGCTGGCGGCAACCGGCCTCGGTCTCGATCACATGCCGCGACTGGTCGAGGGCAACGCGCCGAGCGCGGTGCTGTCGCGTGCACTGGCGCAACGCTGGGGCATGAGCGGCGAGGTCGTGATCGCCGGCGGCGCCGGCGACAATGCCGCGAGCGCGATCGGGCTCGGCGCGATCACGCCGGGCGATGCGTTCCTGTCGCTCGGCACCTCGGGCGTGCTGTTCCGCGTCACCGATCGCTTCGCGCCGGCGCCTGAGGCGGCCGTGCATGCGTTCTGTCACGCGCTCGGCGGGCTGTGGCATCAGATGGGCGTGATGCTGTCGGCCGCGGCCTCGCTGTCCTGGCTGGCGCGCATCCTCGCGACGCCGGAGGCGGCGCTGCTGGCGCCGCTCGGCAGCAGCGTCGATCGCCCGAGCCCGGTGCAGTTCCTGCCTTATCTCGATGGCGAGCGCACGCCGCACAATGATGCGCATGCGGCCGGTGCCCTGGTCGGCCTGCGCAGCGCCGCCTCGCGCGAGGATCTCGTGCAGGCCGTGCTCGAGGGCGTCGGCTACGCCGCACGCGACATGCTGGCCGCGCTCGGCCGCAGCGCGCAGCAGATCACCGCGCTCGATCTCGTCGGCGGCGGTTCGCGCTCCGTCCTGTGGGCGCAGATCATGGCCGACGTGCTCGGCGTGACCGTGCACCGCGTCGAGGAGGGCGAGGTCGGCGCCGCGATCGGCGCCTCCAGGCTCGGCCGCCTCGCCGCGACCGGCGAAGCGCCCGCCGATGTCTGCCGCAAGCCGCGGCGGCTGCAGAGTTTCGAACCCCGCGCGGCGCAGCGCGCCGCCTATGACGATGCCTATGCGCAATGGCGCAAGCTCTATCCGGCTCTCAAGGAGTGTCACCCGTGAACGTCCAGGCTCCCTTCTTCCAGACCGGCGCGACCATCGCCTTCGGCGGCTCCGAGTCGCGCAGCCCGCTGTCGTTCCGCTGGTACGACAAGGACCGCCTCATCCGCGGCAAGCGCATGGAGGATCATCTGCGCTTCGCCGTCTGCTACTGGCATTCGTTCTGCTGGCCGGGCAGCGATCCGTTCGGCGGCGAAACCTTCCTGCGGCCGTGGCAGCATGGCGACGACATCATGGCCATGGCGCGCGCCAAGGCCGATGTCGCGTTCGAGCTGTTCCGCCTGCTCGACGTGCCGTTCTTCACCTTCCACGACGTCGACGCCGCGCCGGAGGGCGCGACGCTGAAGGAATCCGTCGCGAACCTCAACGCCATCGCCGACCTGTTCGAGCAGAAGATGGCCTCCGCCAAGGTGCGGCTGCTGTGGGGCACCGCGAACCTGTTCTCGCATCGCCGCTACATGGCGGGCGCCGCGACCAATCCCGATCCCGACGTCTTCGCCTATGCGGCGGGACAGGTGCGCGCCGCGCTCGAGGTGACGCACCGCCTCGGTGGCGCCAACTACGTGCTGTGGGGCGGCCGCGAGGGCTATGAGACCCTGCTCAATACCGACATGAAGCGCGAGCTCGACCAGCTCGGCCGCTTCGTCGCGATGGTCGTCGAGCACAAGCACAAGATCGGCTTCAAGGGCCCGCTGCTGATCGAGCCGAAGCCGAAGGAGCCGACCAAGCACCAGTATGATTTCGACGTCGCCACCTGCTACGGCTTCCTCAAGCGCTACGATCTGCTGGCCGACGTCAAGCTCAACATCGAGCAGAACCATGCGATCCTCGCCGGCCATTCGTTCCAGCACGAGATCGCGCTGGCCCAGGCGCTCGGCGTGTTCGGTTCGCTCGACATCAACCGCGGCGACGACCTCCTGGGCTGGGACACCGACCAGTTCGCGATGAACGTGCCGGAGCTGGCGCTGGTGTTCCACGACATCCTGAAAGGCGGCGGCTTCACCACCGGCGGGCTGAACTTCGATGCCAAGATCCGCCGGCAGTCGATCGACCCGGATGATCTCTTGCACGCCCATGTCGGCTCGATGGATGCGTGCGCGCGGGCGCTGATCGCGGCCGACGAGATGCTCACCGACAGCGCGCTGACCGCGCCGCTCGCGCAGCGCTATGCCGGCTGGGACGGCGAGGAGGGGCAGGCGATCCTCGCCGGCCGCCGCTCGCTCGCCGAGCTCGCCGACCGCGCCATCAAGACCGGCCTCGACCCGCAGCCGCGCTCCGGCCGGCAGGAGTTCCTCGAAAGCGTGGTGAACCGTTATGTCTGACGACAGCAGCCTGCACACGCCGAACACCGCGGCCGGTGACGCCGCCGCGGCCGCGGCCACGCCGCCGGTGCTCGAGCTCAAGGGCATCGGCAAGCAGTTCGGCGCGATCCGCGCGCTGCACGGCGTAGATCTCACGATCAGTCCCGGCGAGGTCGTCGGCCTGATGGGCGACAATGGCGCCGGCAAGTCGACCCTGGTGCGCATCATCGCCGGCAATTTTCCGCCGAGCCAGGGCAGCATCCATTTCGGCGGCCGCGAGGTGCATTTCCATCGCCCGATGGATTCGCGCAACGTCGGCATCGAGGTCGTCTATCAGGACCTCGCGCTGGCCAACAATCTCACCGCCGCCGCCAACGTGTTCCTCGGCCGCGAACTCCGGCGCAATTTCGGTCCGCTCAGGCTGCTCGACCACAAGGGCATGGAGGCGCGCGCGCTCGAACTGTTCCGCGAGCTGCGCTCGGAGACCCGGCCGCACGACCTCGTCAAGGACATGTCGGGCGGCCAGCGCCAGGCGGTGGCGATCGCGCGCACGCGGCTGTCCAACGCCAGGCTGGTGATGATGGACGAGCCGACCGCGGCCATTTCCGTGCGCCAGGTCGAGCAGGTGCTGAGCCTCATTCATCGCCTGAAGGAGCAGGGCATCGCCGTGATCCTGATCTCGCACCGCATGCCCGACATCTTCGCCGTGTGCGATCGCGTCGTGGTGATGCGGCGCGGCGAGAAGCGGGCCGACAAGCCGATCGCCGAGACCAGCCCCGAGGAAGTCACCGCGCTCATTACCGGCGCCAAGGAGGCGGCGTGATGTCCGTTCCGTCCGAGACGAGCCCCGCGAGCCCCGAGGTCACCTTCACCAATGTCGGCGCGGCGCGCTGGTGGCACCGTGGCGTGTTCGCGTCGCAGACTGCCTATGTGACCCTGGCGCTGGCCGCGCTCATCGTGGTGATGAGCTTCGCCAGCCCGTATTTCCTCACCGAAGGCAATCTGCAGAACGTCGCCAAGAACTTCTCGTTCATCGCGATCGCGACGCTTGGAATCACCTTCGTGATCATCACCGGCGGCATCGACCTGTCGGTGGGATCGCTGATGTGCTTCGCCGCGATGATCACCTCGATGGTGATGACGTCGCTGTCGACGCCGGGCATGCCGCTGTCGTCGCTGTTCGTGCATCTCGCCGCCGACGGCAAGACCGTGGTCGCCAACGTGCCCGGGCTGATCCTGATCGTCTCGGTGCTGGCGGGCCTCGTCGTGTCGCTGATCGTCGGCCTGATCAACGGCGTCTGCGTCGCGCTGCTCGGCCTGTCGCCGTTCGTGACCACGCTCGGCATGCTGTCGATCGTGCGCGGCCTCGGCTACGTCATCTCCAACGGCAAGGGCAGCTTCCCCGGCGGCCCCGATGCCGATTATTTCTACGCACTGACGCAAGGAGATGTGTACGGCGTGCCCGCGCCGTTCATCTATCTCATCCTGCTGGCGCTGTTGATGGCGCTGGTGCTGCATCACACCACCTTCGGCCGCCACGTGTTCGCGATCGGCGGCAACGAGAAGGCGGCGGAGCTGACCGGCGTCTCGGTGCCGCGCGTCAAGATCGAGGTCTATGTCGTCGGCGCGCTCGCAGCCGGCTTGCAGGGCATCATCATCTCCGGCTGGCTGGGATCGGCGCCGGCCAACATGGCGACGTCCTACGAGCTCAACGTGATCGCGGCCGCCGTGATCGGCGGCGCCAATCTCGCCGGTGGCATCGGCGGTCCGCTCGGCGCCATCGTCGGCTGCGTGCTGCTGGAAGTGATCCGCAACGGGCTCGTGCTGGCGCAGGTCAACTCCTACTGGCAGCAGACCTTGGTCGGCGTGATCATCATCGCCGCCGTGCTGGTCGATCGCATCCGCGCGCGCCTGTTGTGACGGGATACTGGCCGGGATGAGACTGTGCGTCTATCCGCGCCCGGCACAGACAATCATCAGGGATAGACGATGAGGAGGGAAACCATGAAGAAGCTGCTGTTCGCGGTCGCATCGCTCGCGATCCTGATGGGCCCGGCCCAGGCCGAGACCAAGTACCGCTTCGCCATCGTGCCGAAGGCGATGAACAATCCGTTCTTCGACGTCGCGCGCGACGGCTGCATGAAGCGCGCCAAGGAGCTCGGCAATGTCGAGTGCATCTACAAGGGCCCGGTCGAGCACGAGCCGGCGACGCAGGCGCAGATCATCCAGGACTTCATCACCCAGAAGGTCGACGGCCTCGCGATCTCCGTCGCCGACGTCGCGGCGATGACCAAGTCGATCGACGCGGCGACCGCGGCCGGCATCCCGGTCATCACCTTCGATGCCGACGCGCCGGGCTCCAAGCGCCTCGCCTATATCGGCACCAACAACAAGGACTTCGGTCTCGCGCTCGGCAAGCAGCTGCGTGAGCTGCGGCCCGACGGCGGCAAATATGCCGTGGTCTCCGGCGGTCCCGGCGCCAAGAACCTGGCGGAGCGTGTCGACGGCGTCCGCGAGGCGCTGAAGGGCTCGAAGTGGACGGAAGTGGCGGGCTCGCCGACCTTCTGCAACGACGATCCGGCGCTCGCCGTGCAGCAGATGGCCGACCTGCGCACCGCGACCCCGGACCTCGGCGCCATCGTGCCGATCGGCGGCTGGCCGATGTTCGCGCCCGAGGGTTACAAGGCCTTCGTCAACAAGAACAAGAAGGACATCGACGCCGGCAAGCTGACGCTGGTCGTCGCCGATACCTTGAAGATGCAGCTCGAGCTGCTGCGCGACGGCTATTCCAACGCGCTCACCGGCCAGCGTCCGTTCGAGATGGGCGAGAAGTCGATGGACACGCTGCTCGCGATCAAGAAGGGCGAGAAGGTGCCAGAGATCATCTACACCGGCCTCGACCTCGTCACCAAGGACAACGTCGCCAAGCTGTTGAACTGATCAAAGTTCCTCCCGGGGAAAACCTGGCGGTCCGGCGTCCGGCTTCGGCCGGCGACCGGGCCGCCCTTTTTGTTTGCGGCGGGCTTTGCCGCAGGGGCCCGGCAGCGAAGACAGCAGCGTGCTGCTTTGCTTCGCGACGTAGGCCACGTTGCCGATCGTCTCCACAATTGTCATCGTCCGCGCAGGTGGACGATCCAGTATCCGGAGGCGCCCGTGATCGATCGAGAGGCCGCGGCGGACCGGATCATCCGCCTGCGCGGATGATGACAGCGGTGGCGAAGGCGCGCCGCATGGCTCAAGTTGACAACGAATGATATCTGACCTAAGTCAGATATCATGCTCGATCCGGTCGCCCGCGTCCGTCGCTTCAACCGCGCCGTCACCTCCGAGGTCGGTGCGCTCGACACCTCCTTTCTCGGCCGCGGCCGGCCGCTCGGCGCGGCCCGCGTGCTCAATGCGATCGGCCATGGCCGCAGCGACGTTGCGGACCTGCGCGACTATCTCGCGCTCGATTCCGGCTTGATGAGCCGCTTCCTGCGCAGCCTGGAGGAGGAGGGGCTGGTCACGACGAAGCCGCATCCGGATGATGCGCGTCGCCGCATCGCCAGGCTCACCGCTGCCGGACGGCGCGAGTTCGACGCCTATGAGACGCTCTCCAATGCGCAGGCCTCCGCGATGCTGGCGCGCTCCAGCCGGCGCGAGGCGCTGCTCGCCGCGATGGACATGGTCGCCGCCGCGCTCGGCCGCGACCGCATCCGCCTCGACGAGGTCGATCCGCGCGGCGATCCGGCGCGCTATTGCCTCGGCGAGTACTACGCCGAGCTGTCGCGCCGCTTGGCGCGCGGCTTTGACGTCGCGCTGTCGCGCGATCCCGACGCGCTCGACATGATGGCGCCGCGCGGCGCGTTCTTTGTCGCGCTGTCCGACGGGTTGCCGCTCGGCTGCGTCGGGCTGAAGGGCTCGGGCGGCGCGATCGCCGAGATCAAGCGCCTCTGGGTGGCCCCCGCCGCCCGCGGCCTCGGCCTCGGCAGGCGGCTGATGGACGCCGCCGAGACGGCGGCGCGCAAGCTGTCGATCGCGACGCTCCGGCTCGACACCAACAGCGCGCTCGGCGAGGCCCAGCAGCTTTATCGGACCACCGGTTGGACCGAGATCGATCGCTTCAACGACGATCCCTATCCGGACCTGTTCTTCGAGAAGGATCTGTGAGCCCGGCTCGGCCGGCGCGTTCATCGAGTTGACGCGCAATCGAGAGAAGCGCCTTGGCCGTCTCGACCGGATTGAGCGTGGGATGAAGATGGGTGCCGCTCAGCCGCTCGACCGGCCAGCCACGCCGCTGCGCTTCGGCGGTCGCATGATCGTAGATCGGCGATGTCTGGACGAACCCGGCCGGGATATGATCCCACGGGGCCAGCTCGACCCAATCGTCGAACCAGTCGACGGTCATGATCGGCAGACCGTTCTCGAAGCTCGCCAGCGCAGCAGGATCCTGCGCAAGACGATCCAGACCAATGAGTGCAGTGCGTTGCGGATCGGCTGAGAACCAGCGTGACCAGATCGGCAACGATCCGTTTCTTCCCGCGCGGGTGCGGATGAAATCACGAAGGGCAGGCCGAACCGGCGGCGCACGGCCTCGCGTCGGCGGGATGTCGCCATCCACGATAATGATCGAGCGGGCCGGCACCAGCGTTGCAAGCTCGGCGACCAGCACGCTGGCGGAGCTGTGGCCGACCAGGATCGGCGCGTCCCACCGTTCGACGCGATCGAGCAGGCGTCCGGACCAGGCACGCCAGGCGGGCGGAGCCGAGCAGTGCGCGAGCAGGTCAGGGACCTGCACCGACCGGCCCGCCTGACGCAGATGATCGGCCGTAGGCTCCCAGCTCGAGGCGCGTACCATCGGGCCAGCGATCAGGATGAAATGCTCGCTCATGCCGCCTTGGACCAGCAGCGCAACGGCACGATCACCGGCAGGAGTTTCATGTCGTCGCTCCGACCAGCGCCACCTTCATGTCGCGTGCCTCATAGACGCAGCTGTTGTCCGCGAGCACGCGCCCGTCGGCGAGGCCGAGCACGAGACGTCCGCGCCTGACCTGGCGCATGTCGACCTCATAGCGTACGCAACTCGCCTCCGGCGTGATCTCGCCGCGGAAGCTCACCTCGCCGACGCCGGTGGCGCGGCCCTTGCCGGGCGAGCCCGACCAGCCCAGCCAATAGCCCACCATCTGCCACATCGCATCGAGGCCGAGGCAGCCCGGCATCACGGGATCGCCGCGAAACAGGCAGTCGAAGAACCACAGCTTCGGCGTGATGTCCAACTCGGCGACGATGCGCCCCTTGCCGTAGCGGCCGCCGTCGAGGCTCAATTCGGTGATCCGGTCCATCATCAGCATCGGTGGCGCCGGCAGCTGCGCATTGCCCGGACCGAAATAGCCGCCGTCGCTCGACCGGAGCAAGTCCTCCTTGGTGTAGGACGATTGCGGCACGTGAAAGTCGCGAGGATCGGGCAAAGCGCTCTCCGGTTCTGCAATCGGCCACCTGCGGGCGCAGTGCCTGACGGCGGTTCCCGTAGAGGATGGGAGTGCCGCGGGGGCGTTTCAAGCCGAGCCTGTAAATTACGGCAGAAGGAGTCGGTCAGGCGATTCAGTTGCCCAGCCGTCAGAGCGGAAACAGCCGCTCGAATTCGCGCAGCCCGCTCTGGCTGAACAGCACGGCGCGACTATCCTTGTCCCGGCGCGCCCACTTGAGCGCGAACAGGCGCGTCAGATAGGCTGAGCCGAGGCGGCCGGCGAGATGGTCTCTGCGTTCGCTCCAGTCCAGGCAGCTGACGCAAGCCACTCTGTCCTTTGCTTGCAGCTGGTCCAGGTCGATACCGAACCGTTCGGTGAACGTCCGCCCGGCGCTCGTCAGCGTGACATGATCGCCGCTGCGCTGAAGCAGTTGGCGACGCAGCAGGCTCTCATACAGCTGCACCCCGCGGGCGCCGGCGAGATGGTCGTAGCAGACGCGCGCGGTGCGCAACGCCGGATCGCGCGGGCCAGTGCGCACGCGGCTGTGGCCGGTGCGCGCCGCCAGCAGCATCAAGGTCTCTAGGGTGTGAACGACGTCCTCTCCGGACAGTCGTACATAACGGTGGCGCCCTTGCCGGACGGAGACGAGCAGCGCGGCCCGTTCGAGCTTGGTCACGTGGGCGCTTGCGGTCGGCAGACCGATGCTGGCCGACCGGGCAAGCTCGCTCACCGTCAGGGCACGACCGTCCATCAGCGCGCTGAGAATGTTGGCGCGGGCAGGATCGCCGATCAGCGCAGCAATGGCAGCGAAATTCGGACCGTCCTTCATGGTGTGACCGATAGCGAAGCGTGGTCGCGGATTCAACGCCTATAACTATCGAGACGCACCGCAGGAAGGATTGAAACACGATGTTACGAGATGATGAAGGCAGGAGCGTCCTGCAGCTGGCCTTGAAGCAGGCTCTCGCGCATGTGAGCCAAGGCGATACGCGCCCGGTCGCAGCGACCGCGTCGCTCGACGACCTTCGAAGGCGGATCGGACGTGCGCTCGCCGATCATGGAGTGCCTGCGGACGATGTCATCGCTGACCTCGTCCGCGACGTCGAGGGCGGCATTCTCGGCAGCGCCAGCGGGCGCTTCTTCGGCTGGGTGATCGGTGGAACGTTGCCGGCCGCGCTCGCAGCCGACTGGCTGGTGTCGGCCTGGGATCAGAACGCTGCGATTCACGCCTGTGGTCCGGCCGTCGCGGTCATCGAGGAGATCGCGGGCGCCTGGTTGAAGGAGTTGTTCGGCCTGCCGGCGAATGCGAGCTTCGCATTCGTCACCGGCACGCAGATGGCGCATGTCACCTGTCTCGGTGCCGCACGCCACCGGCAGCTTGCGCGACTCGGATGGGACGTCGAGGAAAACGGCCTGTTCGGCGCGCCGCCACTGCGGGTGATCACGAGCAGCGAGCGGCATGGCTCGGTCGAGCGCGCGCTGCGCATGCTCGGCCTGGGAAAGAACGCGGTTCAATCCGTGCCCTGCAACGACGCGGGCCAACTCGAGCCGTCCGCACTCGAGCAGGCGCTCGCCGCGGGCGACAGGCCGGCGATCGTGATCCTGCAGGCGGGCGATCTCAACATCGGCGCGTTCGATTCCTTTGCCGAGTTGATCCCGATCGCTCACGCCCATGATGCCTGGGTGCACGTCGATGGTGCGTTCGGTCTGTGGGCTGCCGCGAGCCCGCGTCATCGCCATCTGCTGCGCGGCGTCGAGCTGGCGGACTCCTGGACCAATGACGGCCACAAATGGCTCAACACGCCGTTCGATTGCGGCTATGCGTTCGTCGCCGAGCCAGGTGCCCATCGCGGCGCTTTCTCGCACCGGACGAGCTACACGATGTTCGTCGACGGCGCGCGCGATCAGATCGACTGGACGCCGGAATGGTCGCGCCGTGCCCGGGCGGTGCCGACCTATGCGGCGATCCGTCAGCTCGGTCGCATTGGCATCGCCGATCTCGTTGAGCGGAGCTGCGGGCATGCCCATGCGCTGGTGAGGCGGATCGGCGCGCTGCCCGGCGCGGCTGCGCTGCGGGAGCCCGTGATCAATCAGGGGCTGGTCCGGTTTCTCGATCCCCGCGCCGGCGCGACCGAGCGCGATCATGATCGGCGAACCGACGCCGTCATCGCGGCGATCTGTGCCACTGGCGAGGCGTTCTTCGGCGGGACGACGTGGCGAGGCCTGCGGTGCATGCGCGTGTCGGTCTGCAACTGGCAGACAAGCGAGGCGGACGTCGACCGCGCCGTCACGGCGGCCCGGCGGGTGCTGAATGAGCTGGCAGACCGGGGAGCATGAGCCATTCGGATCCGCGCCGATCGACGGGAACGGCGATCAGTGCCGCGCATGCCGCAGCCATGCGAACGTGTTTGGCAGCGCGGCCTCAGTCGCTCTCACCCGACGTCGACCATTGAACCGGCCCCCACCGGCCCGCGTCTGAGAGAAACGGACCAAGTTCCGGACCCGCGGACCTCCGCGGCCGGATCGGCGTTAATGGCTCGGCAACGGCTTGATGAACGGAATGTGCGGGTGGGCGAATCAAGAGAAGGAGCGACGACGTTGCGTCCTGCCGTGCTCCAGAATTCGACACAATCTCGGCTCGACGCGCGTTGCAGCGCTGGTGAGATTTCGCCTCACTTCACCCCAACACATGTTCGAGCTTATAAATGGCCGAGCATGGCTCGCGCAGGGCGCAGATGAACAGCATTGAATCGGGACACGGCATGGTGACACGATCCACGGGAGCTCGGGCCATCGCAACAGTGCAGGGGCGGGGAGCGGCGTTGATGGCGCTTGCGGCGGTGACGGCATGGGCTCTGCTCCCAAGCGGCGCCGGTGCCCGGCAGGCCCGGCCGGCGCCCGTGACCGAGGCGACGGCACCGCGCGCCCATGGCGACCCGATCATGGCGATCGTGTCGATCAAGACCCAGAAGGTCACCTTCTACGACTCCGAGGGCTGGATCTGGCGGGCGCCGGTCTCGACCGGCGTCTCCGGCCGCGAGACGCCGGCCGGCGTGTTCGCGATCATCGAGAAGGACAAGGACCACCACTCCACGCTCTATGACGACGCCTGGATGCCGAACATGCAGCGCATCACCTGGAACGGCGTCGCCCTGCATGGCGGGCCGCTGCCCGGCTACGCCGCCTCGCATGGCTGCGTCCGCATGCCCTACGGTTTTGCCGAAAAGCTGTTCGACCGGACCTGGATCGGCATGCGCGTGATCATCGCGCCCGGCGATCCCGTTCCGGTGGAGTTTTCGCATCCCGCCCTGTTCAATCCGAGCACGGAGGCGCTGGCCGCCGCGCCCTCGCGCGCCGCGACCCTGAGCCGCGAGGCCGAGGACGCCGCGAAAATCGCTGACGAGGCCAAGGCGGCCGCAGCGGCGGCCGAGCGCGACGCCAAATCGCTCAAGGCCTCGCTGCGCAAGCTGGAGCAGGCCAAGATTCGGGCCGAAGCCGAGCTGAAATTGGCCGACAAGAAGCTCGCCGCCGCCAAGACCGATCAGGCCAGGGCGCAAGCCGATGACATCAAGCAGAAGGCCGCGGCCAAAGCGACCGAGGCGGCGACGCAGTTCGAGGCCGCGAAGACGGACGCGACCGCCAAGCTCGCCGCGGCAGCCACGACCAAGGATGCCGCGAAGGCGGCGGCGGCGAAGAAGTCCGAGACCAGCAAGGCGGCCACCGAGGCGAAGCTCGCGGGGGAACCGGTGTCGGTCTACATCAGCCGGTCGACGCAGATGCTCTATGTCCGCCGCAACACCCACAAGCCGGCGCCCGACGGCGGCGGCGAGGTGTTCGACACCTCGATCGAATCGCCGGTCACGATCCGCGATCCCGACCGGCCGATCGGGACGCACATCTTCACCGCCGTGGCGCAGAACGGCGCCGGGCTGCGCTGGACCGCCGTCACGATCGACGACGGCGACGACGCCAAGGATGCGCTCGACCGCATCACGATTCCGAAGGATGTGCTGGCCCGGATCGCGCCGACGGCGGTGCCGCGCTCCTCGATCATCGTCTCCGACGAGCCGCTGTCGAGCGAGACCAATTATCGCACGGAGTTCGTGGCGGTGCTGAGCAATCAGCCGCAGGGCGGCTTCGTCACGCGGCGGCCGACCACCAATGTCGACGTGGCGAGCGGGGACGGCTACGACGATGGCTTCGGCAATTTCTTCCAGCGCAGCTGGGACGGCCAGCCCGTGGCGCCGCCGCGCCGGCGTGGCCCACCGGTCTACTACCGGCCGGTGCAGCCGAGCTGGTGGTAGCCAGCCGGGCCGCTCGATGACCGCGCCCGGAGCGCGGTCATGCGCGTCATGAGCCGTTCGAACGCGCCTAGTTGCGGCCCGCCGGCACCACGCCGGGCCACTGCATCACGAACGGCTGGGCGAGTTGCGGCTCGGCCTCTGCAGCACGCGCGATGCGGCGGACGCGATGCCGGGGCGTACGGCTGATCGAGCTCGTGGCCTCGCGGGCGGTCTCGATCCGCGCGACCTGCTGGCGGATCTCGCCGGTGGTGGTCCGAAGCTGGTCGATGCCGATCTCGTTGTTGGCGGCGGCCGCGCGCAGTCCGCTCAGCTCGGCCGACGTGTCCTCCTGCGCGCTGCGCAGGCGGATGGCCTGCCGCTTCAACAGCGCGATGTCGGATTCGATCTTGTCGGCGGCGTCGCGGCGGCGCGCCTCGCTGTCGTCGGCGGCGGTGCGCAAGGTCGCAAGGCCGGTCTCGGCGCTGGTGAGGCTGGCGCGCAGCTGGATCAACTCGCCGGATGCATCATTCTGCCGGTCGCGGAGCCGCGCAGTCTCGGACTTGAGCTGGTTGATCTCCGAGGTCAATGCGGCGACGCGCGTCTCCAGCGACGGCGAACGCTCCATCGAAAAAGAGAGGCTCTGGGCTCCCCCGCCACTCCACCAGATCACGCCGACGCTCGCGGCGAGCGCCAGGCTCATGACAATACGCAGGGAGGATGCTCCGCTGCTCGGCGGGACGTCCGGTGTCTTGGTGGGCTTCTGCATGAGAGGTCTCCGGGATTCGATTGAGACCATTATGACCATATTAAGGTTGCCAATGTTCTAAGCGCGGCGGGTTCGCGCGACATTCGAGCCACGTAGATTTGCGGGGCGCGCGCGCAGATGGCATCTGCGCTCAACTACCAAGACATGCGTTTCAAGATGTTTTTTGTTCGTGACGCAATCTAAAGTCGTGGCACGGACGGCGACGAATGCCATACGAGTCGTCTCGATCGAGATGGACGGCTGTCCGTCCGTGAGTTTCACCCTGCCCAAAAACACTTCGCACGCTGTGCCGATCATGATCTAACTCGCAGCCATGTCCGACACCCCGAACCATGTGGCCGCACGGCCCTTCGAACAGCTCGCCGAGGCGATCCGGCATCGCCGCTCCGTCTACGGCCATATCAGCGGGCTCAGGATGGAGCGCTTCGCGCCGGGCGAGGCGTGGTCGACCCTGCCGTATCGCGACGTCTTCGTCGGCGACAGCGACACCGGCGTGATTCACGGCGGCGTCGTCACCGCAATGCTCGACGAGAGCTGCGGCATGGCGGTGCAGCTCGCGCTCGACGGCGCCAGCGCGATCGCCACGCTCGACCTGCGCATCGACTACCAGAAGCCGGCGACGCCCGGCCTCGACATCAAGGCGCACGCCGTGTGCTACCGCGTCACCCGCTCGATCGCCTTCGTGCGCGCCACTGCCTATCAGGAGGAGGAGAGCGAGCCGGTGGCCACCGCGACCGCCTGCTTCATGATCGGCGCCAACCGCACCAACATGCTGACCGACAGGCCGGTCTTCACCGGCGCGCCGCCGCCGCTCGAGGCGCCCGACGATGCCACGGGACTGTTTGCCAACAGCCCCTTCGCGCGCTGTCTCGGCATTCGTCCGGCCGACGACGGCACGCTGCTGATGCCGTTCTCGCAGCAGATCATCGGCAATTCCGTGCTCCCCGCGATCCATGGCGGCATGACCGGCGCGTTCCTCGAGACCGCTGCGATCGTCACCGTGATGCGCGAGCTCGGCGTCGCCCCGCCGAAGCCGATCGGCCTCACCATCAACTATCTGCGCTCAGGCCGCGCCCTCGACAGCATCGCTTCAGCGGCCATCGTGAAGCAGGGCCGCCGCGTGGTCGCGTTCGAAGCGCGCGCCTGGCAGGACGATGCGGACAAGCCGATCGCAACCGCGTTCGGTCACTTCATGCTGCGGCCGGCGCCGGGACAGGAGCAGGACTGACAAAGGGACGCGGCTCTGATCCTAACCGCGCCAGGCGCGATCACGGCTGGCGCAGGATCTTGTCCATCGCCTTTCCGCGCGCCAGCTCGTCGATCAGCTTGTCCAGATAGCGGATCTCGCGCATCGTCGGCTCCTCGACGTTCTCGACGCGCACGCCGCAGATCACGCCGGTGATCAGCGAACGCGCCGGATTCAGAGCGGGCGCCCGCGCGAAGAAGGTTTCAAAGTCGGTTTGCTGGTCCAGCTGGGCGTCGAGCTCCGGTTGATCATAGCCCGTCAGCCAGCAGATGATCTGATCGACCTCGGCCTTGCTGCGGCCCTTCCGCTCCGCCTTCGCGACGTAGAGCCGGTACACGCTCGCGACGCTCGTCGTGTAGATGCGGTGTTTTGCCATGGGCGCTCCCCGTCGTCGCTTCGTAGCACGGCGCAGCCCGCTCGTGCACGTTGGAACCACGGCGCCTAGCCCGGCAGGAACATCGGAAACGACACGCCGATCGCCCACGCCAGGATCAGGCCGAGGCCGAGGCCTGCGGCCGCGGGTGAGCCGGTCCTGCGGCCGACGCAGCCGCCGATCAGGCCGAACACGATGAAGAACAGCACGATGACGGGGATGATGATCAGCAGGAAGAACAGCCTGCGGAGGTCGAGCGCGACCGCGCCGCCGAGCGAGGCGAGGAAGGCGGTCCTGATCCAGAGCGTTCGCCACAGCGCGGCGTGGCCGCCCTGGTTGGCGATGCCATCGGCCAGCATGGCCGGCACGGCGCCGACGGCGATCGCGGCGATGATCGGCACCCGCGCGGCGATCGGCATGAACGACGCGACATAGCGGTCGAGCGCGCCGCCGAAGATGGCGATGCCGTAGACGGCGAGCGCCAGCGCCGCGGTCCATGCCACGCGGCCGAAGCGAATACCCAGCAAACGCAGCAGCGCCAGCGACAGCGCGCCATAGACGAACAGATGAACCGCGAGATAGTCCGCGACCAGCACGGGCAGGAAGCGCGTATTGACGAATCTCAGCACGAGCGGCGTCACCACCGCCGGCACCAGGGTGGCGATCCCCAGGCTGCGCAGCGGAATGGGCGCCGGTGGCGCGCCTGTCGGCAGCAGTTCGGCGAGCGGCCAGGCCAGCAGCACGATGCCGGCGAACAGCAGCGCAATCGCATGACCGGTCGTGGCCGCCGGGACCGTGCTGGTGCGGCCGAACACCCGGTCGAGCCAGTCGCGCGCCTCGCGCAGGGCCGTCGTCGAATACAGCACGCTGACATGCTCGACGCCCGGCGCCACCACGGCGCGGCGGCCGCCGCAGGCGGGATCGCCCACCGTGTCGCCTTCGCCGGCCGAGGGATCGGCGAGCCTGAGATTGCGCAGGGCATCGTGCCGCAGCGCCGTTTCCCATTCGCCGGTGATAATCAAGAGATTGCGCGGCGCGCTCGCGGTGACGGCCTCGGAGAACATCGAGATCGCCACCGTCGCGGCGATGCGCGGGTCGGCGAGCGCCTGGCGGACGATGATGTCGGAGGCCATGGAGTGCCCGAGCAGCGCGACGCGGCCGTCGGTCCCGGGCAAGGCGAGGGCGGCATCGGTGACGCGGCCGATCTCGCTCATCAGCTTGCGGGTGGTGCCGTCGACCCGCGTGACGTCGCCGGACATCGGCGTCGGATTGCGGCCATGGCCTTCGAAATCGAACGAGACCGCGACGTAGCCGGCCCGCGCCAGGGTCAGCGCGTAGGCCTCCATGAACTGGCGCGAGCCGGCGAAGCCGTGGGCGATCACCACGACCGGCGCGGCCGCTTCGCCGTCGCGCCGGTAGACGGAGATCGGCGTCGTGCCGGCCTGGAGCGGCGTGATGGTGATGCCGTCGCGCGCGCCTTCGAGCTGCCAGACACCGGCGAGGCCAAGCGCGAGGCCGACCAGCGCTGCCGCCAGGAGAACAATGCCGCGCATCCCGATCGTGTTTCGTCCGCGCGGCGCGCCGTCCATGACCTGCTCCTTGCCGGCCGACCCTAGCGCATGGATCCGCCGGGTGACAGCGTCGGGGCTCGCGATGGCCCGCATTGGCGCATGGCCGCCATCGAACGAAGCCTGCGCCGCTTCGTTGACAAGCCCCGCAACAGCCATATTCGTTGAAGGCCGAAGGAGAGCCCATGAAACCGGACGTGATCTGCCTGATGGCCTCGAGCGTCGATGGCCGCACCTTGCCGAGCCGCTGGCGCCCGAAGGCATCCGGCGACCTGTTCGAGCAGGTGCACGACCAGCTCGGCGGCGACGCCTGGCTGATCGGCCGCGTCACCGGCCAGGAATTCGCCAAGGGCACCGCCTATCCGGCGACGACGGCCGAGCGTTTCCCGCGCGAGAATTGGATCGCCAGGCGCGATGCCAAGGCGTATGGCATCGTGCTCGATGCTCACGGCAAGATCTGCTGGGGCCGGTCCGATATCGGCGGCGATCCGATCGTGGTCGTGCTGACCGAAGCGGTCTCGGATGCGCATCTCGCGGGCCTGCGCGGCGAGGGCGTGTCCTACATCTTTGCCGGCGCGACGCAGCTCGACCTCGCCGTCGTGCTCGACATCGTCGCGCGCGAGCTCGGCGTGAAGCGGCTGCTGCTCGAGGGCGGCGGCGGCGCCAATGGCGCCTTCCTGCGTGCGGGGCTGGTCGATGAGTTCAACCTCGTGCTGTGTCCGGCGATCGACGGCGCCAAGGGCGCGCCGAGCGTGTTCGACTCGCCCGAGAGCGAATCCGGCGCGCGGGCGCCGGTCACCGCGATGACGCTCGAAAGCACCCGGGCGCTGCAGGGCGGGGCGCTGTGGCTGCGCTACAAGATCACCAATGCGACGGCCATGCCGTCCCAGGCCAGCCATGGCTGAGAAACGCGATCACATCATCGTTGTGGGCGCCGGCGCCGCGGGCCTTATGGCCGCGCGCGAGCTGGCGTCCGGCGGCCGCAAGGTGACGCTGCTGGAAGCGCGCGAGCGCTGCGGCGGGCGCATTCATCCGCTGGCCGAGAGCACGTTCGGATACCGGGCCGATGCCGGGGCCGAGTTCATCCATGGCGAGGCGCCGGTCACCACTCGGCTGCTGGCCGAGGCCGGCCTGTCGGCACAGCCGATCGAGGGCGAGCGCTGGCATGTCGAGAACGGCGTGCTCTCGCGCCGCGATCCCGCCGACCGGCAGATGGAGCTGTTGCATCGGGTGCTGGCGACGATCGAGCAGGATCTCACCGTCACGGCGCTGCTCGATCGTCATTTCGCCGGCCAGGAGTTCGCAGGCTTGCGCGCCTCCGTGCTCGGCATGGTGCAGGGCTATGACGCCGCCGATCCCGATCGCGCCAGCGTGTTCGCGCTGCGCGAGGAGTGGATGGGCGGCGAGCGCGGCGGGCAGGCGCGCATCGTCGGCGGTTACGGTTTGCTGCTGGATCATCTCGTCGCCGAATGCCGCGCGCGCGGTGTCAGCTTCGCGTTTCAATCCGTGGTCACGGCGATCGAGAGCACGGATGATGGCGTCGATGTCCGCTGCGCCGATGGGCGCGCGCATCGCGGCGACGTCGTCATTCTCACCGTGCCGCTGCCGCTGCTGCGGGGCCTCGCGCTGCCGTCGTCGATGCACAGGCAGGTGGCGGCCGCGGCGGACATCGGCTACGGCAACGTCATCAAGCTGCTGCTGCGCTTCGAGCGGCGGTGGTGGACGGCGATGCCGGACCACGATCTCTCCGACATGCTGTTCCTGCTCTCGAACGCCGAGGTGCCGGTGTGGTGGACGCAGCATCCGCGCGACGATGCGGTGCTGACGGGCTGGCTCGCGGGACCGCCGACGGGCCGCTTTGCTGCGCTCGACGAGACGATGCTGATCGAGACGGGGCTTGCGGCGCTCGCCGGCATCTTCGCCAAGCCCGTGACGGTGCTTCGGCAGGAGCTCGCCGCCGCCCGGGCGTTCGACTGGTCGAAGGACCCGTTCGCGCGCGGCGCCTATTCCTATGCGACCCTGGCGACGCGGGGCGCGCAGGACGTACTGACGGACTGGGATGGCGGCCCCGTGCTGATCTCCGGCGAGGCGCTGTACCGCGGCCGCGACATCGGCACGGTCGAGGCCGCGCTGGCGAGCGGACTTGCGACGGCGCGTCACGTTCTCGCGCGCTGATCGCGCGGTCCGCTGCGTGATTTGTCGCGAGAACGTCACATGTGTCGTGTGCGCGTCACAAGCGCGTTAGCCAATGCTGTTAGTTGATACCCCATTCAAAAAGACCGCGCGGGTTGCGCGACGATGGGGGGCATCACATGCGATCGAGGAATTTTCACGACGCGCTGTCGGGCGCAGCGCTCGCCATCCTGCTTGCTTCCGTGGCCATTCCTGCCCACGCCGATGATCGCGATCCGCGCGGCGATCGCTCCTATCGCGATCACGACGACGATCGTGACCGTGATCACGAGCGTCGCCGCGGGCCGCGCGTGGTGCTGATCTCGCTCGACGGCGCCAAGCCCGATTTCATCGAAAAGTTCATCGCGCAGGGCGTACTTCCGCGCGACGGCGGGCTGGCGCGGCTGAGCCGCCGCGGCGCGGTGGCGAAGCAGAACGTGACGGCGTCGCCGTCGCTCACGGCGGTGTCGCATATCGAGATCGCCACCGGCTCCACCTCGGTCCACAACGACATTCCATCCAATACATTCCAGGCCATCGCCGCTCCGATCACCTCCAGCATCAGCGGCTTCGCCGCGCCGATCGGCGGCTACCGGCTGAGCCCGCTCGGCCCGAGCCCGCAGCCGACCGCGGCCCCGCTGTGGGTGCAATTGCGCCAGCACGGCAAGAAGGTGGTCACCGCGACCTGGCCGGGCGGCGACGGCGCCGACATCTCGATCAACAACACCGTGGTGCAATCAGCGCAGCCGACCCGCGTCACCGACTACACGGTCCCGTTCGGTGCGTTCGGCGGCCTGTCGGCGCAGGGCTTCTCGCTGTCGCGCAGCGACTTCGTGTCGGATCCGGCGGTGATCGCCGCGCTGCAGTCGGCGGGCCATTCGTCCTACAGCCCCGTGCTGGTCACGGCGGCGCCGATCGAGACCTTCTCCTGCGCCTCCGCTGCGCCCGCGACCTGCACGGCCGCCGCGACGCTCGACCAGAAATACGCCATCCGCGTCGCCGCGATCGATACCACCAATGACGGCCAGGTGAATTACGACACGCTGGTGTTCTTCGACACCACCCGCGGCATCACCGCCGGGCCGTTCCAGGCGCCGTCGACCGGACCGGCTTTCGCCAGGCTCGGCGGCGAGAACGCGCCGTTCTTCTTCGAGGGCAGCGGCGCCAAGGTCGGCACCGCCTATTTCGTCTCGGCGCTGGCGCCCGATCTCTCGACCGTGCGCTTCGCCCGCTATGGCGCCAACTACATCCCGCGCAACGCGCCCGTGCTGGCCGACGTCGACGACATCAATGAGAACATCGGCTTCTGGCGGCCACAGGCCGATTTCCGCATTCCGGAGCGGCTCAGCCCGGGCTTCACCAGCTTCCCGGACGTCGAGATCGAGGCGATGTTCGAGGACATGGTGAAGACCTTCGTGCGCTACCAGGCCGCGATCGGCGAGCGCGCCATCCGCAAGCACCCCGACGCGGACCTCGTGATGATCTATATCGAGCAGCCCGACGGCTCCGAGCACCAGTTCCTGCTCACCGATCCGCGTCAGGGCACCAACCCGAAGGACCCGAACTCGACCGGCGCCAACCAGGACCCCGCCAAGGTCGCGCGCTACGCTTCCTACATCAAGGCGGCGTATCAGGCGGCCGACAAGGCGGTGAAGCGGATCAGTGAAACAGCCGGTCGCGACAGCAACGTCATGGTGGTGTCCGATCATGGCTTCGCGCCGTTCCACACCTCGGTCAGCATGCTCAACATCCTGCGCAATGCCGGCATCGACACCACCAAGCTCGCGATCCGCACCTCGGGTCCGGCGGTCAACATCTACGTCAACCTGCAGAACCGTGAGGCGGGCGGCACGGTCGACCCGGCGAGCTACAATGCGCTGGTGACGCAGGTCGCCAATGCCGTGAAGAGCGCGACCGATCCCAACCCGAAGTTCAACGCCTCGCTGAAGGACGGCCGCCTGTTCACGGTGGTCGAGAGCCGGCCGCTGCAATGCGACGCCGGCACGGGGCTCTGCACCAGCAAGACCATCGGTCAGGATTTCGGCGACGTGTTCGCGCTGATGGCGCCGGGCTACAATTTCGACGGCATCCAGAACCCGGGTGTCGCGCGCCTCGGCGATGCGCCGTTCAATGCGACCACGACGACGCTGTCGATGCCGAACTTCTACGGCGCCCACGGCCACGATCCGGAGATCGCGGAGATGAGCGCGACCTTCATCGCGGCCGGTCCCGACATCCGCGAGGGCACGACGATCCGGCGGATGCGCAACATCGATGTGGCGCCGACGATCATGCGGATTCTCGGCGTGAAGCCGCAGCAGGTCGACGGCGAGGTGCTGCATCAGATCCTGCGTTGAGGATCACGCCGGTCTTACACGGTCACCGGCATGTGCTCGGCGGCGGCGGCGAGGCTCGGCGCGACCACGATCTCGAGCTGCTGGCGCAGCCAGCGGTGCATGGGATCATCGTGGTGGCGCAGGTGCCAGACCATGTACATCGGCATGGCGGGGCAGGGGACCGGCACTGGTGCGACGGCGAGGCCGCGCAGCATGTAGGCGCGCAGCAGGCTCGGCAACGTCGCGATCATGCGGCTGCCGCGCAGGAACGGGCCGATGCCGCCGAAGCCCGGCACCTGCGCGACGAAGCGCCTGACCAGGCCGCGCTCGGCCAGCACCTCGTCGATGTCGAGCCGCCGGCGCGGCTCGTAGACGACGGTGACATGATCGCTGGCGAGGTAGTCGTCCAGGCTGCGCGGCGGCTCGCGCTGGCTCGCATCGTAGAACACGCGGTAGCTGTCCTCGAACAGCCGCTTCTGCATGATGTCGCTGCCCTCGGGCGGACGCGGCGTGATGATCAGCTGGCAATGCTCCTCGCGCAGCATCTCCGGTGTCGGCGCGCCCGATTGGATCACGCGAAGGCTGAGGCCTGGCGCCTGCGCCCGCGCATAGCGCAGCAGCGAGGGCAGCAGCAGATCGCGCTGCAGATCGTTGGCGGCGATCGTGACCTGGGCGGAGATCTTGGCCGGCTCGAAGGCGGCGGCATGCGAGAAGCTCTGGAGATCGTCGAGCAGCGCGCGGGCACGCAGCGCCAGCAGCTGCGCATGCGCCGTCGGGACGATGCCGCGGCCCGATTTCACGAATAGCGGATCGCCGGTGATGGCGCGCAGCTTGTCGAGCAGATGGCTGACGGCCGATTGCGTCACGCCGAGCCGGTGCGCCGCGCGCGTCACCGACCCCTCCTCGATCACGGCGAGCAGCAGCTGCAGCAGATGGCCGTCGAGGTCCAAATGATCGAATTGGCTCATGGATCGGATCGGGCGGGCGGCCTTTATTGACGATGATCTCTGGCGATACTGGCGGGCATGGACCACGCCGCGTTTGATCCAGATCAATCGCGGCCGGTCAGAACGCTTTCAGGGGAGGTTGAAATGTCCGCCACATCGGCCCGGCAGCCCGTGCCCGGTACCACCATCTTCGACGGCGAGCAGGCCCGCAAGGGCTACGCCCTCAACAAGATGTGCTACTCGTTCAACGATGCCGCCAACCGCAAGGCGTTCGTCGCCGATGAGGACGGCTATTGCAGTAAGTATGGTCTCAACGACCAGCAGCGCGCCGCGATCAAGAGCCGCAACGTGCTCGCGCTGATCGAGGCCGGCGGCAACGCCTATTACCTCGCCAAATTCGCCGGCATCTTCGGGCTGGACATGCAGGACATCGGCGCGCAGCAGACCGGACTCACCAAGGACCAGTTCAAGGCCAAGCTTCTGGCGGCACGGGGGTAAGCATCATGGCAAAGATCGTCGGCAGCATCACCACGTCCCACGTCCCGGCCATCGGCGGCGCGATCGCCAAGGGGCTGCAGCAGGATCCGTATTGGAAGCCGTTCTTCGACGGCTTTCCGCATGTCCGCGACTGGCTCGCCAAGGTGAAGCCGGACGTCGTTGTGCTGGTCTATAACGACCACGGCCTCAACTTCTTCCTCGACAAGATGCCGACCTTCGCGATCGGCGCCTGCGAGAGCTACAGCAATGCCGACGAGGGCTGGGGCATTCCGCAGACCGCGCCGTTCAAGGGCGACAGCGAGCTGTCGTGGCACCTGATCGAGCATCTGGTGAAGGAGGATTTCGATCTGACCACCTGCCAGGAGATGGTGGTCGACCACGCCTTCACCCTGCCGATGGCG
>NZ_CAFJ01000796.1 GCF_000239795.1 Bradyrhizobium sp. STM 3809
TTCTCGTTGATGAGGATGTAGGCGTCGTCCATCTCGACGCGCATCTTGTCGGCGTTGGTGACGAAGTAGGGCGAGATGTAGCCGCGATCGAACTGCATGCCCTCGACGACGTCGAGCTCGGTCTCGAGCGACTTGGCTTCCTCGACCGTGATCACGCCCTCGTTGCCGACCTTCTTCATGGCGTCGGCGAGGAACTTGCCGATCTCGGAGTCGCCGTTGGCGGAGATGGTGCCGACCTGGGCGATCTCGTCGTTCGACGTGACCTTCTTGGAGTTCTTGACGAGGTCGGCGACGACCGCCTCGACCGCGAGGTCGATGCCGCGCTTCAGATCCATCGGGTTCATGCCGGCGGCAACGGCCTTGGCGCCTTCGCGCACGATGGCCTGGGCCAGCACGGTCGCGGTGGTGGTGCCGTCGCCGGCCGCGTCAGCGGACTTCGAGGCGACCTCGCGCACCATCTGTGCGCCCATGTTCTCGAACTTGTCGTCGAGCTCGATCTCCTTGGCGACGGTGACGCCGTCCTTGGTGATGCGCGGCGCGCCGAACGACTTGTCGAGGACGACGTTTCGGCCCTTCGGACCGAGCGTGACCTTCACGGCATTGGCGAGAATGTCCACGCCGCGCAGCATGCGGTCGCGGGCTTCGACGCCGAACTTTACGTCTTTCGCTGACATATTGGGTTTCCCTGGTTTGATCGAAATTCTCGCCCTGAGGAGCCCGCCTCAAGCGGACGTCTCGAAGGACGAGTTGGCTGAAAATCGGGGGCCTCATCCTGCGAGACGCCGGCCAAAGCCGGCTCCTCAGGATGAGGGGCAGCAGTGGCTTAGGCGGCCTTCTTCTTCGACGCGGTGTCGGTGAGCACGCCCATGATGTCGCTTTCCTTCATGATGAGCAGCTCCTGGCCGTCGATCTTGACCTCGGTGCCCGACCACTTGCCGAACAGCACGCGGTCGCCGACCTGGACGTCGAGCGGGACCAGCTTGCCGCTCTCGTCGCGGGCGCCGGGGCCCACCGCGATCACTTCGCCCTGCGAGGGCTTTTCCTTGGCCGAGTCGGGGATGATGATGCCGCCAGCGGTCTTCTCTTCGGCGTCGATGCGCTTGACCACGACGCGGTCGTGAAGCGGACGGAAAGCCATACAGTCCTCCTAAGCTATTGAGGCGATTGTCAGTTTCTGGAGATTTGGCAGTCGGCGCCGGCGAGTGCCAGCACGCGGGCTGGATTTAGGGGAGAGTTTTATGCCGGGCAAGGCCTTGTAGCAGAAAAATTAGCAGTCGATCGCGGGCTCTGCCAAAGCGTCCCGAAAGATCGTTAACGGCCCCGCCCGCAGTTTCCCGGAGTGCTATTAGCACCTGGGCTAAGTGGCTGCTAATGCAGCATTTTTCAACATGACGTTAAACATTTAAGCTTGAGATGGGTTAAGGACATGCGTCACATTTCTTTGGCAGTGAGCGCATCTTTGCCGGGTGGCTCCATCCCGGTTGGCCACACGGACATGCGCTCCAGAAACGGAGGTTGGCATGGGTTCGAGGGGTGAGGTTTCCGAGGACTTTCGGAAACAGGTCTTGGGTTACGGGCTGACGACCGCGCAGATCCTGTATCGGATGCCGGACCATCGCTCGCTGCTGCAGACCTATGTCTGGCAGAACTACGACCTGTTCCCGAAATTCCCGGCGCTGCAGGACTTCCTGGCGTTCTGGCAGGAGAAGATCGAGGGCCCGCTGCACTCGGTCACGGTGGCGCATTCCAAGCTGATCAAGCCGGCCGAGCTGCGCGCCGTGGACGGCGTGTTCCGGCTGAATTGAGCTGAGGTCACTGCAGGATCTCCA
>NZ_CAFJ01000795.1 GCF_000239795.1 Bradyrhizobium sp. STM 3809
GGAGGCGGGGACGGTGTGCGAGGTGGCGGCCTCCCACAATCCCGGCTTCAAGCCCGGTGACATCGTACTGGCCCGCGCCGGCTGGCAGACGCACGCGATCTCCGACGGCAAGGGCCTGTCGAAGGTCGACCCGAGCCTCGCGCCGATCTCGACCGCCGTCGGCGTGCTCGGCATGCCCGGCATGACCGCCTACACCGGCCTGCTCGACATCGGCCAGCCCAAGGCGGGCGAGACCGTCGTGGTGGCCGCCGCCTCCGGCGCGGTCGGCTCGGCGGTCGGGCAGATCGCCAAGATCAAGGGCGCCCGCGCCATCGGTATCGCCGGCGGCAAGGACAAATGCGACTACGTCAAGAAGGAGTTCGGCTTCGACGATTGCCTCGACCATCGCGACCCCGATCTCGCCGCCAAGCTGAAAGAGGCGTGCCCGAAAGGCATCGACGTCTATTTCGAGAATGTCGGCGGCCCGGTGTTCGAGGCCGTCTTCCCGCTGTTCAACGCCTTCGCCCGCATGCCGGTCTGCGGCCTCATCGCCCACTACAACGACACCCAGTCGGCGTCGCCGAAATGGGCCGGCGCGCTGATGCGCAACGTGCTGACCAAGCGGCTGCTGATCCGCGGCTTCATCGTCTCCGACTTCGCCTCCCGCCATGGCGACTTCCTCAAGGACATGTCGGCCTGGGTCCGCGACGGCAAGGTCAAGTACAAGGAGCACGTCACCGAGGGCCTGGAGAACGCGCCCGATGCGTTCATGGGCCTGCTCAAGGGCGCCAATTTCGGCAAGCAGCTGGTGCGGGTCGGGCCGGATAAAGCCTAAGTCCAAGGCGTGAGCTCAAGTCCTGAGCCACACTTGATGTGAAAGTTCAGCGCGACCGTAAAATCACGGGAACCACGAGGGCTTATCGGGAGTCCTGAGGGAACCGGTTCATCCAGAGGGCCCGGCACCGCGCCGGGCCTTCGCTTTTCCTCGAGGGGGATTTTCGATGTCGCTGACCATGGTGCTGCTGCCCGTCTTCGTCGAGGTCGCACTGACCTTTGCGCTGCTGTTCTGGAATAAGAAGCGCGGCCAAGCCACGGACGCGGCCGACGAATTCGGCCTGCCGACCCTGTTCTATGCCTTGATCGCGCTGGCGCTGCCGCTGCGCCATGCCGATCTGGTGATCGTGCTGCTGTCCTGGGTGTTCGTCGTCGCCCGCTTCGTCAATGCCGGCTTTGTCAGGGGGGCGGACAAGCGCGGCCTCGCCTGGACCGCCTCGGCGCTGGTGCTGCTGGCGATGTGGCTGTATTTCGCCCTGAAGATGCTTCTCCTGATCTAGAATTGGATACCGTATGACTCCCGCCGCCCGGCTATCCGCTGCCATCGACATCATCGAGTCCATCGAGTCCCAGAGGGCGCCGGCGGCCAAGGCGCTGAAGGACTGGGGCACCAGCCACCGCTTCGCCGGCTCCGGCGACCGCGCCGCCATCGCCGGCCTGGTCTGGGACGTGCTCCGCCGCCGCGCCTCCAGCGCTTACGTGATGGAGGACGATACCGCGCGGGCGCGGGTGCTAGGCATGCTCAAGCTCGAGCGCGGGCTGGACGTGCCGACCATCGCCGCGATGTGCGACGGCAGCCGCTTCGCGCCATCGCCGCTGACCGCGCAGGAGGAGAGGGCACTGGCCTCGCGCACCACGGAGGGCGCGCCGCCGCCGGTCGCTGGCGACTATCCCGACTGGCTCGACCCGTATCTCGCCGCGGTGTTCGGCGACGACCGCGTCGCCGAGGCCATGGCGATGGCCAGCCGCGCGCCGCTCGACCTCCGCGTCAACTCGCTGAAGGCCAAGCGCGACAAGGTGCAGGCCTCGCTGAAGCACCTCGGCGCCCAGCCGACGCCGTGGTCGCCGCTCGGCCTGCGCATCACGCTCGGGGCCGACGCGCGCAATCCCGGCGTCCATGCCGAGGAGGATTTCATCAAGGGCGCCGTCGAGGTCCAGGACGAGGGCTCGCAGCTCGCGGCCTTGTTCACCGCCGCCAAGCCCGGCGAGCAGGTCATCGACCTCTGCGCCGGCGCCGGCGGCAAGACCTTGGCGCTCGCCGCGATGATGCAGGGCAAGGGCCGCCTGATCGCCACCGACGCCGACAAGCGCCAGCTCGCCCCGATCCACGAGCGTCTGTCGCGCGCCGGCGTCCACAACGCCGAGATCCGCACCCCCAAAGGCGACGCCGACCCGCTCGCCGACATCAAGTCAACAGCCGATCTCGTCGTCATCGACGCCCCCTGCACGGGCACCGGCACCTGGCGCCGCAACCCCGACGCCAAATGGCGCATGCGCCCCGGCGCCCTCGAGATCCGCCTCAAGGACCAGGCCGAGGTGCTGGAGCGCGCCGCAGGCTTGGTTAAACCCGGCGGCCGCATCGGCTACATCACCTGCTCGGTGCTCCAGCCGGAAAACGGCGACCAGGTCCGGGCGTTCGCGGCGCGCCATCCGGAATTCACCATCCAGCCCCCCGACCAGACCGCCACCGTCCTCTGGGACAAAGCCGAAGCCTTCGCCGAGGCCGCGCTGCGCCAGCCCGAGGGCTGGCTGATGACCCCACGCCGCACCGGCACGGATGGGTTTTTCGTGTCGGTGCTGAAAAAGGCCTAGCCACACCCCCGCTGCCGTAGGGTGGGCAAAGGCGCAGCCGTGCCCTCTCCGCGCACGACACTGCGCATGGCGCCGTGCCCACCATCTCACCCCAGCGAACGCCGCCCGCCGGTGGGCACGGCGCGCGCCAAAGTGCCCCAAACGGCCATCGTGCCCCGCGCCTTTGCCCACCCTACGGCCCTGGCCGATTCTCTCGACAGTGCCCGTTATTGTGCCCTCTCCCCTTGTGGGAGAGGGCATGCACGACAGTTCGGCAAACTCGGTTGGGTGAGGGGTTCTATCCACGAGCGTCGCTCGCCGAAAGATACCCCTCACCCAACCGCATGCGCGGATGGGCCGTACATGCCCTCTCCCACAAGGGGAGAGGGCGCTGTATCGCACAGCCGCAGTGAATCGCCCGCTGGCAAGGGTTGCGAGTCCCCCCGCAGCGGCGTAATTCCTTGCCATGACAGCCCCAGCCAACAACACCCCGACCGCCGCCGCCACCGACACCTCCGTGGCCGCGCTCCACGACAAGATCCTGATCGTCGATTTCGGCAGCCAGGTCACGCAGCTGATCGCGCGCCGGGTGCGCGAGGACGGCGTGTATTGCGAGATCGTGCCGTTTCAGAAGGCGGAGGCCGCCTTCCACGACATGAAGCCGAAGGGCGTGATCCTCTCCGGCGGCCCGGCCTCGGTGCTCGACGACAACGCCCCCGCGGTGCCGCTTGCCATCCTCGAAGCCGGCGTGCCGGTGCTCGGCATCTGCTATGGCGAGCAGACCATGGCCCAGCAGCTCGGCGGCACCGTCGAGGCCGGCCACCACCGCGAGTTCGGCCGCGCCACCATCGAGGTCACCGACGACTGCGCGCTGTTCGACGGCGTCTGGAAGAAGGGTGAGACCCACGAGGTCTGGATGAGCCATGGCGACCGCGTGACGAAGCTGCCGGACGGCTTCCGCGGCGTGGCCAAGGCGCCGGGCTCGCCGATCTCGGTGATCGCGGACGACACGCGCAAGTTCTATGCGATGCAGTTCCACCCCGAGGTGGTGCACACGCCCGACGGCGCCAAGCTGATCCGCAACTTCGTCCGCAACATCGCCGGCCTCGGCGGCGACTGGACCATGCGCGCCTTCCGCGAGGAGGAGATCAAGAAGATCCGCGCCCAGGTGGGGAAAGGCAAGGTGATCTGCGGCCTCTCCGGCGGCGTCGATTCCGCCGTCGCCGCGGTCCTGATCCACGAGGCGATCGGCGACCAGCTCACCTGCGTGTTCGTCGATCACGGCCTGCTGCGCCTGAACGAGGCCGAGACCGTCGTCGATCTGTTCCGGCACCACTACAACATCCCGCTGGTGCACGTGGACGCCTCACAACTCTTCCTCGGCGAGCTCGCCGGAGTCACGGACCCCGAGCAGAAGCGCAAGACCATCGGAAAGCTGTTCATTGACGTGTTCGAGGCCGAGGCCAAGAAGATCGGCGGCGCCGATTTCCTGGCGCAGGGCACGCTCTATCCCGACGTGATCGAGAGCGTCTCCTTCACCGGCGGCCCCTCGGTGACGATCAAGTCGCACCACAATGTCGGCGGCCTGCCGGCGCGCATGAACATGAAGCTGGTCGAGCCGCTGCGCGAGCTGTTCAAGGACGAGGTCCGCGTGCTCGGCCGCGAGCTCGGCCTGCCGGACGTCTTCGTCGGCCGCCACCCGTTCCCGGGCCCCGGCCTCGCCATCCGCTGCCCCGGCGAGATCACGGTCGACAAGCTCGACATCCTGCGCAAGGCCGACGCCATCTACATCGACGAGATCCGCAAAGCCGGCCTCTACGACACCATCTGGCAGGCCTTCGCCGTGCTGCTCCCCGTCAAGACCGTCGGCGTCATGGGCGACGGCCGCACCTACGACTACGTCGTCGGCCTGCGCGCCGTGACCTCGACGGACGGCATGACGGCGGATTTCTATCCGTTCGATATGAAGTTCTTAGGGAACACGGCCACGCGCATCATCAACGAGGTGAAGGGCGTGAATCGGGTGGTGTATGACGTGACGAGCAAGCCGCCGGGGACGATTGAGTGGGAGTAGGGCAGTCATCAGAATAGCTGACTTCTTCCGCTCACTTGCATCGGAAGCGGACCGCTTAAGTACCCGTGAAGTACAGTGGCATGACCTCGGGATATAAAGCATGACGACAAATCGCCGTGTTCTGGTTGATAACGCTACCTTGAGTGGTGTTGAGCGACTGATTGGCGAAAGTCAAATTCTAAACTTAAACAATCGAGAGAACGACATCCTTTGCTTTGAAAAGCTGATCACGGCGATACTGTTCAGTGATGCGATTGTTTCTATTGATGACTACAAAGATAAATTTCGATCTGAAAGATTGAAAAAGTTCGATTTCATCGATTTTCGTGTTCTAGAGAAGGAGACCTATGCCGCTTTGTCGCGGGATGCAGCTGAATTCGCGAAAGGTATGGTGTTCTCGTTTGACGGCTCAAAGCCCGCCGGAGACGTTGTTAGCTTTTTTGAGTCGCTCCGAATTGATCCTCAGCTGCGATGGGACGTGTTTGTCTCTAGTGAATACCTGACGCTCTCCTTGTTAGTCGCTGACACCAAGGACACTCGATATGAAGCGGCAATCGACAGCGTTTTCAGAGCCGAAAGTACTGATCATGGCGCGGCTTTGGCCGGAGAAACCTTTTCACCAAGCGTGTACGTCGAGGGGCGCCCAGAAGTGGCAGACGTGAAGAGCTTGGTGAAAGCCTTCTCATCTGGGAACGCAAACTTCGCCGGAACGGCAAGCGGAAGCCTTCTGAATAGGGCCATTTTTGGATACGGCTGGACGGCGGAAAGAGCTCATTTCTACAATGCTGCGGCCAGCATTGAGAATGCGGATGCCTTCCTTGCGCCAATGCGAGACGCATTTTGTGAGAGCTGCTGTAGATTGGAATCCCGTTCGCAGGTCAATGGCCTGCTCGATGGATTAAAGTCCCGAACACAAGAGACTCTTGTGAAAATTGTCGATGCAAGCGGTAGAGGAAAGTTCGCGATGAAACTGCCGTTCTTCACGGCATATTTTATTTCGTCTGCTGATAATCCGAGGCAGTGCATCGATATGGCTCTGCATGCGAGAACTAAGGCCGAGTTTCGCGAGTGCCGCGAAATACTTCACAATCTGGCGCATCTGTCCTCCGCAGATCGATACAAGGAGGTAAATACCATCTTGCGATTCTTAGAGCAGTCCTGCACCTTGCTGATGAATAAGTATGGCGTCGTAACTGACGGAGGTCCGCAGGTGTCGATCTCGCTTGGATTGACCGGGCCCAGTATTAGCTTCGGGACGAAGCTCAATCAACTTTTTAGGCATTATCGACATAGGCCGTTTGTCCGCGTATTCAGAAACATCGCGCAGGATATGCTGAATGTCGAACGACTGGGCGGTCTATACGACAAGCTTTGTTCTTCGATGAGAGAGCACAAGGAGGCTATGCATCCGAAGATCGCTGTGACCCCGAAGTTTATGGAGCGAAAAGAGAATGAATATGGTCGTCCGGCCGAGCCATAGATCGCGACACGAGGCACTGGGCTTAAAGCGTAGTAGAGCTTTAGCGGCGCGTGGCTGGAGGCGCGGTGCTGCCCAGGCGGCCATGGAATATGTCTCGAATTACGGTGACAGTGCACAAAACTCTCTGGCTCTCACGAGTTTTACCGATCGAGTAGGTTGGTCGCGACCCTCGCGCAGGCGCGCTCCAATGGCTTGCCGAGGCGGGTCTTTCAAGTTATATGACTACTGTGGTCACAATTGGGGTCGGGACAACCATGCGCGAAATTCAGCTTCGTGATGCCAAGGCCAACCTCTCCGCAGTGGTCGATCAGGCGGTGGAGGGCAAGCCGTCGGTCATTACGCGCCACGGCAAGCGCGAGGCGGTCGTCTTGAGCTACGAGGAATGGGAGCGGCTGTCCCACGTGCCGAGCTTTGGCCAGCTGTTGATGGCCGCGCCGCTGACGGCGGATGATGTGCCCGAGCGCGATTCGTCTCCGGCACGAACCGCCGATCTCTGACCTCGTGTATCTCGTCGACACCAACGTCATCTCGGCGGCGGCGCCAGGACGTCCGGTGTCTGCCGCGCTGGTCGAGTGGATGGACGCGCAATCGGCGTCGCTGTTCATCTCGGTCGTGACGGTCGCGGAGATCGAGGACGGGATCGCGAAGCTTCGGCGGGACGGCGCCACGCGCAAGAGTGCTGACATCGCGGCGTGGCTGGAGACGGTCGTGCATCTCTACTCCGACCGCATTCTCCCCTTCGACATCGAGGCCGCCAGGATCGCCGGCGCCCTGACGGATCGGGCAAGAGGGCTCGGCCATGCGCCGGGGTTTGCCGACATCATCATCGCCGCGACCGCGCGCCGGCATCAACTAATCATCCTGTCCCGCAATCTCCGCCATTTCGAGCCACTGGGTGTCGCTGTGCGTGATCCGTTCGCGGCGTTGCCGTGAGCGTGGCGGGATGAGGTAGTTGCGATAACAGTGCAATTAACTTGCTCCTCGACCCGCACGTCCGGACACCGGCAGGTCAGGACTCGCGCGAGACCATTGCTGCGTCGTTCGCGCGAGATGGCGGACGCATTTGGTGTGTTCCTGACCGCCCGGACTACTTTCAACCCTCACCCTGAGGAGCCCGCTGAAGGCGGGCGTCTCGAAGGGCGAGGCCCCGGCTGGGGCCGCATGGTTCGAGACGCGCCACCATGGGCCGTCGTTACGGGGCAGGCTACGGAGCTTGGCGCTCCTCACCATGAGGGGCCAGCACCGAAATCTACGCGGCACGTGGCCCCGAGTAGCGGAGGGGAACGCCAAGGAGCGCTGCGCCGACGTTCGGTGGTGTTGCTGATCGACTGACTAATCATCCACCCGACGGGCAATCCTCGCATGCCCCACATGCAACAACTGCCCGTCGTGCCAGTTTGTCGCGCGCGTCTCCCTTGTCACGTCGGGCAAATCACCTCCACAAATCAGCGCATCCCGGCTCGCTGAAGAGGGGCGTTTCGCGATCGTCATGAAGCGTCGAGCAGGGGAGGCGACGGGCGCGTTGCTCTGCAGCCGGGTGTCAAACGCCCGTGCCGACGAACGGAGCGAGGCGACGGCGAAATGGTGTGGTCCTGGTCTCCCGACGCTGAGACCAAGCCGGTGGTCATGATGATCCGCCGGTGACGGGGGCAAGACAGCCGGTCCCCGGGGAGAGCACCTATAAGTCGCAAAACCGTCGCGCAGGGAAGGCCGGATATTGGGCTGAACCTGTGGTTCTGCCGCGTGCTTTTCTGCTGCACGCGGACCGCGGGTGTCAGCCGATACCCGGTCTTCCCTGCGCCTCTTCTTCACAAGGAGAGGTTCAACTCGGAAATACCTCGGGCGCAGATCGCCGCGAGATCGCGAAGTCGTGCCTGCTGTTTGAAACGTGGAGAGATCGCGTCCCATGATGTCCCGCGCCCGCCGTGCATAGATGCACAAAAACCGTCGGGCTGCCTTCGATTGCATGCGACTTCGTCGTAGTCTGAACTGGGGCCGCGATCAGCTGCAATATGCTTCGACGCGTCCGGTTCTGAAACAAACGATGCGCCGGCTCGCGATCTTTGAAGTTCCATTTCATTGACCGGAGAAAGCCGTGCGCCGATATTCACCGTCGTCATCGCTCAACCACGGATCGCCAGATGAGAACCAGAACCGCAGTCCGTCGCATGGTGCGCAAGCGCCTCGCCGGACGCTGCTTCTCGGCCGCGACCGGGGCCTGTTGCTGATCGCTGCAGCCGAATTCACCTCATCCATCGATTTGCAGATCCGAATAGGAGCGCCGCTGCGCAAGGCGGCGAACGATCAGTCATGCCGACAGCCTTTGTCATCGAAGTCTTCAACCGCACCGCCGGCATCGTCACGGCCGACGAGCGCGGCTTCAGCTTCTTCTCGTCCGAGCGCGCCTTCGACAGCCTGGAAGGGCAGTCCTTCACATCGGCGCGCGATGCCGAACGCGCCGCCCGTGCGGTCGTCACCAGCGGCGGCGTGCGCTTGCGGCGCGGCTCCGTCTAACTCTTCCCATCGACATCAAGGAAAATCAATCAAGAGCTTCGACAGGGACTTCGAGCGCGAGCTCCCCGCAGCGTCAGCCCGCGCCGAGGTGAACCAGCAGAAGGCAACAGATCGCGTCGTCGGCCAACTCGCCGGCGCGGTCGACATAGATCGATGCCTCGCCATGTGTCGCTTCGCGGAGCGACAGCCGTTCCGCCTGCGCGGGACGCCTGAGCCGGCAGAAGGAGTCGATCGCCAGCAGCAAGGCCGGTGATCGTACCAGGCTCTGGGCCGCCACGTGATCCCTGGCGGCAAACACGAAGGCCGGGCGCGAGCCTAGGTCGATGGCGAAGACCTGCGGAGCTACGGCTGACATCTGGCGGCGTTCGATGGTGCTGTTGGGCGGGAGCGCGTTTCACTATCAATTAAGTGTAGGAGGACGGTGAATGTCGTCAATGAAATGGGACAGGCGAATTTCGCGGTGATCTTGCAACAATTTTGCTGCTGCAGTGATGGGCACTCGCAGCCAATGGGACGCGACGGACAACAGAGTCTCGGATGCAGCCATGTCATGCCAGCCATGCCCGCGCGTGGGAGGCAGCGCGCAGAAGAAAACGACGCCTGCGAGCTTCAATGGGCCTGCAAGCTCTTTCTACGGTGAGCCGCCCCGGAAGCAGGAGCGTTGCTATTTCCGGCATCGGCTTGTTCTGTCCGCCGGCACCGCCCAAGCTCCATGCAATCGCATGAAATTGCCCGGAGACATCCCATGAGCCTGGTCGAGAGAAAGATCGAAGCGCTGCCCTTCGTGCTCGCCGAGCTGAACTATCTGGCGCCGATTGCGTCCAAGCCGCGGACCTACGCGTTCGATCCGCCGCCGGGCGAGCCGAAATCGACGGCGCTACCGGAGCCGCACCGGGTTCCGGTGTTCAACGGCCGCCCGATCGCAACGTCGTTCTCGCTCGATCGCGAGGGCTTTGCGCTGGTGCGACACCCCACTTTTGTGCGCGACTTCACCAACGAAAAGGAAATCCGCTCTGTCTATTACCCGGCAGCGGAGGCCTTCATTCGCGCGACCTTGCGGGCCGATCGTGTCGTCATCTTCGATCATACCGTGCGCAAGCGCGTGGCGGGTGCGGCCGATGTCCGCGATGGCGGGCCGCGGCAGCCGGCGACGCGCGTCCATGTCGACCAGACCGTGACATCGGGTGCCAATCGGGTGCGCGAGCACCTCGGTGACGAGGCTGACGCGCTGCTGCGTGGCCGGGTACAGGTCATCAATCTCTGGCGGCCGATCATCGGTCCGCTGCGCGACAGCCCGCTCGCGATGTGCGATGGCACCACCGTCGCGCCGGAGGATCTCGTCGCCTCCGATCTGATCTATCCGAACCGCAACGGCGAGACCTATTCGGTCACGTACAATCCGGCGCATCGCTGGTTCTATTTTCCGGAGATGACAGTGGACGAGGCGCTGCTGCTGAAGTGCTACGATTCGGCGACCGACGGCCGCACGCGCTTCGGGCCGCATACCGCCTTTGTCGATCCGACCACGCCCGCCGACGCACCGCCGCGCGAGAGCATCGAGCTGCGGACGCTGGTGTTCCACTACGATTGAACAAGCGCAGGGGAGCAAGATGTTTCAACGCGCGCCATCCTCCGAGAAGCTTTATCCATGAGAGAGGGCATCTCTGAAATTGCGTCGGGACTGATCGCAGGCGATGGTGAGGTGAATGCGTGCGCCGCAGCACGTCAAATCAAGGTCCTCTCATGAATGCCCACTCGTCCCTCGCTGTCGCCGAGCCGATCCGGCCGGTGGAAGCGGTCGTGACCGAGGCAGCCGTCGCCGCGCCGATGGTCCGCTTCGAGTCCCTCTCCAAGACCTATCCCGCCTATCGCGACAAGCCGGCCGTCGCGGCGCTCAAAGAGATCGATTTCGCCATCGCGCGTGGCTCGATCACCGGCGTGATCGGGCGCTCCGGTGCCGGCAAGTCGAGCCTGGTACGGCTGATCAACGGACTGGAGAAGCCGAGCACGGGCCGCGTCATCGTCGACGGGCGCGAAATCTCGGCACTGAGCGGACAGCAGCTTCGGCTGGCGCAGCGCTCGATCGGCATGATCTTCCAGCACTTCAACCTGCTGTCGTCGCGCACCGCCGCCGACAACATCGCGCTGCCGCTCGAGATCGCTGGCTGGTCGAAGGCCGACATTCGGACCCGTGTCGCCGAACTGCTCGATCTGGTCGACATCGCGGACAAGCACGACCGCTATCCGTCGGAGCTGTCCGGCGGGCAGAAGCAGCGCATCGGCATTGCGCGCGCGCTGGCGACACGGCCCGACGTGCTGCTGTCGGACGAGGCGACCTCGGCGCTCGATCCGCAGACCACGCGCGCCATCCTCGACCTGCTCGCCAATATCAATCGCGAGCTCGGTGTCACCATCATCCTCATCACCCACGAAATGTCGGTGGTCCGCCAGCTCGCCAAAGAGGTCGTCGTGATCGATGATGGGCGCGTGGTCGAGCGCGGCCATGTCGCCGACATCTTCACTCATCCGAGGCACCCGACCACCCAGACCTTCCTGGCCGAAGCGCTCGGCGACGCCGTGCCGGTGTCGCTGGCGAGCCGGCTGGTGCAGGCGCCGACCGCGATCGGACAGTCTGTCATTCGCGTGCAGGTCCGCGGCACGGATGCCGGCGACACGCTGGTCGCGCGGCTCGCCCGCGAGCTGTCGATCGATGTCGCGCTGCTATCGGCGCGCATCGATGAAATCGGCGGCCAGCATGTCGGCTCGCTGATCCTCGGCATTCCCGGCGGCGAGGCCGCGGCGCGGCAGACATTGGCTTATCTCACTCAGCATCGGTTCGCAGCGGAGCGTCTCGGCTATGTCGCCTGAGCTCATCAACCTGATCGTCCAGGCCACCGGCGAGAGCCTGTTCATGGTGTCGACCGCAGCGCTGGTCGCGACCGCCCTCGGTCTGCCGCTCGGCATTTTTCTCGCGACCAGCCGCAAGGGTGAGCTGTTCGCGGCGCCTGCCGTCAACGCGGCGCTCGGCGTCGTCGTCAATGCGACGCGCTCGACGCCCTTCATCATCCTCGTCGTCGCCATCATCCCGTTCACACGTCTCGTGGCCGGCACCTCGATCGGGTCGCGAGCTGCGATCGTGCCGCTGACAGTCGCGGCGACGCCGTTCATTGCCCGGCTGGTCGAGGCGGCGATCCGCGAGGTCGACGCCGGCCTGATCGAGACGGCGTCGTCGTTCGGCGCGACGCCGCTGCAGATCGTGTTCAAGGTACTGATTCCGGAGGCGCTGCCGGGCCTGGTGCTGGCTTTGACGCTCGCGGTGGTCAGCCTGCTCGGCTACTCCGCGATGGTCGGCGCCGTCGGCGGCGGCGGCCTCGGCGATCTCGGCATCCGCTATGGTTACCAGCGCTTCATGCCGGAGATGATGCTGGCCGTGGTGGTCGTGCTGATCGCGCTGGTGCAGACGGTGCAGACCATCGGCGATCATCTCGCGCGCCGGCTCAATCGCCGCTTGAGGCAGCGCTGAGCTGACGCAGACACGGTTTCAATCGACGCAGCCGAGCAAGAGGATACGACCATGAACGAGATCGTCGAACGACCCAGAAAGTTTGCGCTGGTCGAGCGCGCGCCTGCAGCCACCTTCGAGGAGGAGCGGCTGCATCGCAAGCAGCGCCTTGCGGCGACCTTCCGCCTGTTTGCGCGCTACGGCTTCGATCAGGGGCTGGCCGGCCACGTCACGGTGCGCGATCCGGAATTCCCGGACCGGTTCTGGATCAATCCGCTGTCGGCGCATTTCAGCCAGATCAAGGTCTCCGACCTGCAGCTCGTCGATCACGACGGCAACATCCTGATCGGCAATAAGCCGATCAACCAGGCCGGCTTCGTCATCCACTCCGCGATCCACGCTGCGCATCCGCAGGTCATCGCCGCCGCGCATACGCATTCGACCTATGGCAAGGCGTTCTCCGCGCTCGGCAAGCTGCTGGATCCGCTGACGCAGGATTCCTGCGCCTTCTATGACGATCACGTGCTGTTCGATCCGTTCACCGGCGTCGTGCTCGACGCCGAGGAGGGCAAGAAGATCGCGGCTGCGCTCGGCACCAGGAAGGCTGCCATCCTGCAGAACCACGGCCTGCTGACGGTCGGCCCGACCATCGAGGCGACCGCGTGGTGGTACATCGCGATGGACAACGCCGCGCGCACGCAATTGCTCGCCGAGGCGGCCGGTCCCACCAAGCCGATCCCGCATGACATCGCGAAGCACACGGCGGGGCAGGTCGGTACCCACAAGGGCGGCTATTTCAGCTTCCAGCC
>NZ_CAFJ01000794.1 GCF_000239795.1 Bradyrhizobium sp. STM 3809
CTGCTCGGTGCGACACGGAGCGCGACATGCTCGTCTTGCTCCGCCGTGTCGTTGCTCTGCTCCGAACCTCTATGCACCGTGTGATGCTTGCGAACGTATTTGGCTGCGTGCTTCTCTGTTCGCGATCCTCCGGTCCAACAGGGGCAATAATCATGACTAATGGACCAACGATTATTCCAAGCAAAGGTCCAGCTTCGCAAAATCCCGGCGCAACTCATCCATTTATCTGCAATTTGCGAGGCACGCTTATGCTCGACGGCAAAGACATCGTTGACCGACTTCCTGAGGCAGCGACTGCTTTCGAAGTCGAGTACGATCAGCTATGGGGGTTGTTGCATAAGAATGTCCGCAGCGACACGTTCAGCCTCAACGCCAGAACGATTCCTCCCCAGTGAGTGCAAGGACACCTGCCTGGAAGTTGCGAATAACAGTGAAAGTGCGGATCACACTCAATCAAAATTGGAGTCCGCCCGCAATCGAGTTTAGTGCACTATCTATTTGAACACGTCACAATGAATGATGCAGGATTTCCGACTTTCATCAAAAGGACCGTACAGGTTCTATCGCCCACTTCGAATGCTTTTGGATCAGCGACAGAGAAGGACGTTGATTTTCCGTTTATCATTACATCTGTACTCGAACCATAGTTCGCTCTGACTCCGATCGTGAGCAGATTTGGTACTACCCGTTCGGCAGATCCTTCTGCTATCGAGACCTTTATTTCATCTGATGGGAATGCCTTTGCGATTTGAGCTGTGAGATCTTTAAGCCGCGCGGCTTTTTCCGCTGAATCAGCCGCCTGCGTTTTAAAAGCCTCTTGTAGTCTCTTGTTTTCGTCCGTTGCATCCGCCGCAACCTTAGCGAGTCTCTTGTTGTCATCAATCAACTGAGTCGTTGCAGCAAGAGACTTGGACACCTTGTCGAGGTCATCAATCATGGTCGGAAGCTTACCTTTGAATGCCTGAACATCAGCAATGTCCCTGGCACCGTTATTGTATCCAATATTGTAAATCCATGTGCCGCCGCCACCGATAGCTCCGATGACTGCGGTGAATATAGCCGCCTTCATATTAGGCGAAAGACCGTCGAACCAAGTCATGTTTTTCCGCCCCGGTTATAGAACCTTCGATAGTTTGTTTGGAGCGCCTGTGACCACGATGTGGCCTCATCAATCGCCCACCGCTAGCTCTCCCTTGTATCTCAAGGGTTGAAATCCGCGC
>NZ_CAFJ01000793.1 GCF_000239795.1 Bradyrhizobium sp. STM 3809
CGCGCGTGCGGCTGCATTGTGCGCAGGCCAAGTCTCCACGCATGCCACCCCGCGTTCCCGTCATTTGACCTGCCCCCATCGCACTCCTAAAACCGCCGTCAATTCCGACCAGAAACAGCCATCCCGGGAGAGAGCGATGCGAGACGTGTTCATTTGTGATGCGGTGCGGACGCCGATCGGGCGCTTTGGCGGCGCGCTGGCCAAGGTGCGGACCGACGATCTCGCCGCCACCCCGCTGAAGGCGCTCAAGGCCAAGCATCCCAATCTCGACTGGGCCGCGGTCGACGAGGTGTTCTTCGGCTGCGCCAACCAGGCCGGCGAGGACAACCGCAACGTCGCGCGCATGGCGCTGCTGTTGGCGGGCCTGCCCGACTCCATTCCCGGCCAGACGCTCAACCGGCTCTGCGCCTCCGGCCTCGATGCGGTCGGCGCTGCCGGCCGCGCGATCCGCGCGGGCGAGGTCGATCTCGCGATCGCCGGCGGCGTCGAGTCGATGACGCGCGCGCCGTTCGTGCAGGGCAAGGCGACGGAGGCCTTCTCCCGCTCGGCCGAGATCTTCGACACCACGATCGGCTGGCGCTTCATCAATCCCCTGATGAAGCAGCAGTACGGCGTCGATTCGATGCCGGAGACCGGCGAGAACGTCGCCGAGGAATTCCAGGTGTCGCGCGCCGACCAGGACGCGTTCGCGATCCGCTCCCAGCAGCGCGCGGGCCAGGCGATCGCGTCGGGCTATTTCGCCGCCGAGATCACGCCGGTCGCCGTGCCCGGCGACAAGGCGGGTCCCATCGTCGTCGACAAGGACGAGCATCCGCGCCCCGAGACCACGCTCGAAGGGCTCGCCAAGCTGAAGCCGATCGTGCGCAATCCCGGCACCGTCACTGCGGGGAATGCGTCGGGTGTGAATGACGGCGCCGCGGCGATGATCCTGGCGTCGGAGGCGGCGGTGAAGAAGCACGGCCTGACGCCGCGGGCGCGCGTGCTCGGCCTCGCCTCGGCCGGCGTGCCGCCGCGCATCATGGGCATCGGCCCGGTGCCGGCCGTGCGCAAGCTGCTGGAGCGGCTCGGCCTGAAGATCACCGATTTCGACCTGATCGAGCTGAACGAGGCCTTCGCCTCGCAGGGCATCGCCTGCCTGCGCCAGCTCGGCGTCGCCGAGGACGCCGACTTCGTCAACCCGCATGGCGGCGCCATCGCGCTCGGCCATCCGCTCGGCATGAGCGGCGCGCGCATCGCGATGACCGCCGTGCACGGCCTCGAAGTCCGCGGCGGCAAGCGCGCGCTCGCCACCATGTGCGTCGGCGTCGGCCAGGGCGTCGCCCTGGCGGTCGAGACGATCAACTGATCTAAACCCTCATCCTGAGGAGCCCGCCTCTTGGCGGGCGTCTCGAGGGATGAGGCCCGTGCAATGGCCTCATGGTTCGAGACGGCGCTTCGCGCCTCCTCACCATGAGGGGAAACAGCGGAGCGCGCCGCCAAACACGACGCGCGTCGTCCTTCCGGGGCAGCCCGCAGGGCTGAACCCGGAATCTGGAGATGAGTCCGCCAACGTCG
>NZ_CAFJ01000792.1 GCF_000239795.1 Bradyrhizobium sp. STM 3809
GGGGCTTGCGCAGGGGACGTGGATCAGGCGGCGGGGTCTTCGCGACGGACCAGGGCGACGCCCTTGACCTGGGCGTAGACGGCGAGCCCCGCCTGCAGGCCGAGCTCGTTCCATGAGCGCTGGGTCACCCGCGACAGCAGCCGCGCGCCGCCGCCAGTCTCGCCGAGCCCCAGCAGGGCGGTGACGCGGTGGTCGGCCTGGCCGCGGATCTCGAGGATTTTTGCCCTGAGCACGTTGACGATCGTGCTGCGGCTCGGGGCGTCGACTGCCAAACTGACATCGTCGGCCAGTACGCGCAGGCGGCGCCGCGTGCCGGGCGCGAGCGGCTCGGCCGGCACCAGGAACCGGCCGCCGGACACTTCCAATGTCGCCATGCCGTCGCTCGCATCCTGCGCGGTGACGGTGGCATCGAGGCTTACGGCGGCGTCGCGCGACAGCGCGAGCGGCAGCGACAGATCGGCCTGGAGCGCGGCCAGCGGGCCCGACGCCAGCACGGCGCCATGGCGCATCAGCACCAGTTGATCGGCGAGCCGTTCGACCTCGGCGATGTCGTGGCTGATGTAGAGGATCGGCAGATCGAGCGCGGCATGCAGCCGCTCCAGATAGGGCAGGATCTCGTCCTTGGTCATCTGGTCGAGCGCCGACAGCGGCTCGTCCATCAGCAGCAGTTTGGGCTGGCTGAGCAGCGCCCGGCCGATGGCGACGCGCTGGCGCTCGCCGCCGGACAGATGCCGCGGCGAGCGCTCCAGCAGCCTGCCGATGCCGAGCAGGGCGATGACCTCGTCGAAGCCGATGGCGCCGCCGGTGCCCGGATGGCCGTACATCAGGTTGCGGCGAACGGAGAGGTGCGGAAACAGGTTGGCTTCCTGGAACACGTAGCCGATCGGACGCTGATGCACGGGGCGGAAGGTCTTCTCGTCCTGCCAGACGTCGCCGGCCACGGAGCATCGCCCGTCCAGGCGATTGAGGCCGGCGATGCAGCGCATCACGGCCGTCTTGCCGCAGCCGGACGGACCGAAGATCGCGGTCACGCCGCGGGCCGGCACCTCGAAGCGCGCATTCAATTCGAAGCGACCCAGCGTGCCGCGGAAGTCGACCTTCACGGTGCTCATGAGGCGCTTTTCGTCATCTTCTTCTCGATCAGCATCATCGTGAGAATGACGGCGAACGAGAACACCACCATGCCGAGCGCCAGCACCGAGGCCTCGGTCCATTGCGAGGTCTCGACATAGTCGTAGATCGCAACCGACAGCACCTTGGTCTTGCCGGGAATGCTGCCGCCGATCATCAGCACGACGCCGAACTCGCCGACGGTATGGGCGAAGCCGAGGATCGCGCCGGTGAGAAAGCCCGGGCTCGCGAGCGGCACTGCGATGGTCCAGAACGCCCGCCAGGGCGAGGCGCGCAAGGTGGCGGCCGCCTCCAGCGGCTTCTCGCCCATCGCCTCGAAGGCGTTGCGGATCGGCTGCACCACGAACGGCATTGAGAACAGCACCGAGCCGATGACGAGGCCGGGGAAGGTGAAGGCCAGCGTGCGCGCGCCCCACAGCGAGGCCAGCGCGCCGCCCGGGCCGCTCGGCCCGAGCGCGACCAGCAGATAGAAGCCGAGAACGGTCGGCGGCAGCACCAGCGGGATCGCTACCAGGGCCGCGACCGCCTCCTTCCACCACGCCCGCGTTCGCGCCAGCCACCACGCGATCGGCGTGCCCACGAGCATCAGGATGACGGTCGTGAACGCCGCGAGCTCGAGGGTCAGCCGGATCGGTTGCCAGATGTCGGACGAGACGTGCAGGTTCATCCGCGGAGTTTCATCGATGCAGGTGTGGCTCAGGTGCCGGATTTCGGATCCAGAGCATAGCCGAACTTCTCGATGACCGCACGGGCTTCCGGCGTCCTGAGGAAGGCGAGGAATGCGGTCGCCGCCTCGTTGCCGGCGGAGGCCTTCAGCAGCACGGCATCCTGCCGGATCTCGCTGTAGAGGTTCTGCGGCACCAGCCAGCGCGAGCCGCCGGCGTTCGGCATCAGCTGCGACAGCGCGACGAAGCCGAGCTCGGCATTGCCGGTGTCGACGAACTGGAACGCCTGCGAGATCGTATTGCCCTGGACGATCTTCGGCTGGATCGTCTCATAGAGCTTCAGCGCCTTCAGCGCCTCGATCGCGGCAGCGCCGTAGGGGGCGGCAGCGGGATTGGCGATCGAGAGCTTGTTGAACGCGTTCGCCTTCAGCGTTTCCTCGCCCTTCACCACATTCGCATCCTTGCTCCACAGCACGAGCTTGCCGATCGCGTAGGTGAATCGACTTTCCGGAACGCCGAGGCCTTCATCGACGAGCTTCTTCGGCCGTTCGTCGTCGGCGGAGAGCAGGATCGCGAACGGCGCGTTCTCCTTGATCTGGGTATAGAACTGCCCGGACGCGCCGAAGCTCAGCACCACCTCGTGACCTGTCTTGGCCTTGAACAGGCCCGCGATCTGCTTGGCCGGCTCGGTGAAGTTGGCGGCGACCGCGACATTGGCGCTGCCGGCAAAGGCGTTCGCGCCGGTCAGGAGGGCAACGGCCGCGCAGAGGGCGGCGGTGGCGAAGCGCATCGATCTCATCACATTGTCCTTGTTGTATTCACCAAACCGGGCTCGTTCCGGTGAATTGCAAGTCCCGTTCCGTCGCATCGGACCGGCGGCAAGCCGTGCTATATCCATTTGTATATATCAGAATAGACGGCGCGGCCGGTTCCCGTCAACACGAGGGCTGCCCTCGTGCCGGCGCGATGCGCGGCAATGTTCGAGGTTCGACAATCGTTGCGGCGACGTGTCGCAAATGCGACGGCCTGGGACCGCTGAGCCCCAGGCCATCGCAAGGCTAGGCCATGCGATCCCAGAGCTGCCGCACCAGCATGCCCGTGCGCTTCTCGATCGCGGCGGCGGCATCGAGCGCGAGGTCCTCGCGGTAGCGGCCGGCGATCAGTTGCACGCCGATCGGCTGGCCGTCGTGAACCGTGACAGGCACGACGGCGCCGGGCAGGCCGAGCACGTTGATCGCCGAGATGAAACGGATCTCGTTGAAGAAGATCTCCTGCACGCGCTCCGGGCTGACGGTGTCGTCGCGCGGACCCGGCGTCGGCTTGACCGTCGTCGGCGCCAGCACGACCGGATAGTCCTCGAAGAACAGCTGCCAGGCGCGGATATGCGTCGAGCGCTGCGCCGTCGCGTTCATCCAGCCGGCGAGATCGAGGATCTCCGCCTTGGCCCGCATCCCGCCCCACGCCTTGTGGAAGTCCTCCGATGTGACCGCCAGCATCTTGGCCTCCTGCATCACCACCACCTCCGTGGTGATGACGTCGCACCAGGTCTGCCAGACGCGGGAGATGTCGGGCACCTCGACCTCGCTGACGCGATAGCCGGAGCGCTCGAGATGGTCAGCGGCCTGCCGCAGCGCGGCGCGCACGGAGGGATCGACGTCCATGTCGTCGGGAATCTTGGCGAGCGCGACCTTGACCGGCCGCTTCGGCTTCTCGCCTTCGAGCGGCGCCGGTACCCACCAGGGGTCGCGCGGATCGCGCCGGCTCATCACCTCGAGCGCCAGCCGGACATCGGCCACGCTGCGCGCCAGCGGCCCCTGCGACGACATCAGATGCGCCAGCATCGGCCGCTCGGACGCGGCACTCTCATTGTAGGCGGGGATGCGTCCTTGCGTCGGCTTGATCGTCACGATGCCGTTGCAATGCGCCGGCCAGCGCAGCGAGCCGCCGATGTCGTTGCCATGCGCGATCGTGCCGATGCCGGCGGCGACCGCGGCGCCGGCGCCGCCGGACGAGCCGCCGCAGGTGATCTCGGGATCCCACGGATTGAGCGTCAGGCCATGCAGCGGATTGTCGGTGAAGCCGCGAAACGAGAATTCCGGCGTGTTGGTCAGGCCGAGCACGATCGCGCCGGCCCTCTTGAGGTTGCGCACGACAGGCGCGTCCGACGGCGCGATGATGCCCATCTGGGCCTTGACGCCATTGGGATTGGGCCGGCCCGCGTAGTCGACGTTCTCCTTGATCGTGACCGGCACGCCGTGCAGCAGGCCGCTCTTGTCGCGCGCCTTGTCGGCGGCTCGCGCGGCTTTCAAGGCCTCCTCGCTGAGGTCGACGACGACCGCATTGAGCTTGGGGTTGACCTCGTGCATGCGCGCGATGTGCGCCTGGGTCACCTCGACCGAGGAGACGGCGCCCGAGCGGATCGCCGCCGCCGTCTCGACCGCCGACCATTGCCAGGCCGGTCCCTTCGGCAGCCGCGGCTTTGGCGCGGCCGCCTTCGCCTGCAGCTTGGGCGATGTCTTCGCCTTTGTCTTGGCTGCGGGCTTCGCGTTGGCCGTCGCGTTCACGACACGTTTCAGGACCTGCCGGGCGGGCTTCGCCGCCGGCTTCTTCGCTGTCTTTGCCATTGTGTTTCCCCCCAGTTTCCGTCTCAGGCGACCGACATTGTCAGCGGCGGCTCGACCTCCGCGGGCAGCGGGCTGACATAGGGCGTGCGCGTCGTCCGCTTCTTCAGGTCGGCTTTTGCAGCCGCGATCAGCGCGGGCTCGTTGAGCGCCTTGATGCCGAGTCCGGCCATCGCCTTGGCGGCCTGCACCATCGCCTTGTGGGCGGCCGGCGTCTTGCCCTGCGCGACCACCTGCCAGGTGTGGAACGGCGTGCCGATCGCCACCGTCGGCGCATGCACCTGCACCGTCGGCACCACCCAGCTGACGTCGCCGACATCGGTCGAGCCGATCTGCGGATTGCGCTTGGTGTTGAGCGGCACCAGGAAGTCGGCGAGCGGCTTGTCGGTCGGCTCCATGCCGATGCTGTAGTAGACCGACTCGATGTCCTTGTCCGTCAGGGTCGCCTGGATCTGGCCGGCGAAATCCCGGTCGCCGTCATCGAAATGCGGCGGCCCGAGCTCCTGCATCACCTCGTACAGCGCCTCCTCGAGCGGCGTATTCGGCAGGATGTTGGAGACGGCGGAGATGATCTTCATCTCGACCTTGGTCTCGGTCATCATCGCCGCGCCCTGCGCGATCTTGTGCACGCGCCCGACCAGCTCGTTCATGCCGGGCAGGTCGCGGGCACGGATCGAGTAGCGCACGCGGGCATGCGCCTGCACCACGTTCGGCGCGATGCCGCCGGTGTCGAGCAGCGCGTAGTGCACGCGGGCGTCGCTCGGCATGTGCTCGCGCATGTAGTTGACGCCTACATTCATCAGCTCGACGGCGTCAAGCGCGCTGCGGCCGAGATGCGGCGAAGCGGCCGCATGCGAGGTGCGTCCGGTGAAGATGAAGTCGGCGCGGGTGTTGGCGAGCGAGGGCGTCATCACCACCTCCCAGAAGCTCGACGGATGCCAGGTGATGGCGATGTCGGCGTCCTCGAACGCGCCCGACCGCACCATGAAGGCCTTGGCGGCGCCGCCTTCCTCGGCCGGGCAGCCATAGTAGCGCACGCGCCCCGGAACCTTGTTGGCCGCCAGCCAGTCCTTCACCGCGGTGGCCGCGAGCAGCGCCGCCGAGCCGAGCAGATTGTGGCCGCAGCCATGGCCGTGGCCGCCGGTCTCGATCGGGCGATGCTCGGCGACGCCGGCTTCCTGAGAGAGGCCGGGCAGGGCGTCATACTCGCCCATGAAGGCGATGACCGGGCCGCCTTCGCCCCATTCGCCCATCAGCGCGGTCGGAATGCCCGCCACCTTCTCGGTGATGCGAAAGCCCTGGTGCTTCAGCTCGGCGAGATGTTCGGCAGACGAGCGGGCTTCGGTGTAGCAGACCTCGGGCATGCTCCAGACCCGGTCGCTGAGCTCGATGAAACGGGTCTTGATCGCGTCGACGCCGCGCCAGATCTCGCTGCGATTGTCCATCTCCGGTCTCGTCCTCTGCTGCCGATAGGAAGCCTATATGGTTATCAGCTAAGTTCCCGCGCGCCTAGCGATCCCCCACGGGATCAGCCATGCGGGCTGGTGTGGGGCCGGGCTTGACCTCTTAGAGCTGCAAGCCGGGGATGCCGCGATGGGATGCAACGCGATGATTTCGGCAGCGCAAATCGCCGGCGTCGGGGACCTGCGTTCTCACATTTCGGAACTGACGCTGTTCGCTGGTACCGCCGCAGTCCAGGAACGATCGCGGACGGTCCCTGTTCTCGCCTCGAGGAGCACGATCCATGCGTGCAGGGCCCATCACGATCATCGTCGCATTGCTGCTGATTCTCGCAGGCGCCGTCGTCTTCGCCTATCAGGGACTGACGCTGCCCGGCGACCCCATGCCGGCCGAGGGCTGGATCGCGCTGACGGTCGGCGTGGTGTTCTCGTTGATCGTGGGGATCGGGCTGATGGTGCTGCTGTTCTACAGCAGCCGCAAGGGCTACGACGAGCCGTCCCGGTTTCGGGCCGACGATCGGCCCGAATGAGCCGCTACTCCGGCCGCGGCGGATGCTGCGTGCGCGGATGCCGGTCGTGCAGGATCTTCGCCAACTGGTGGCGCAGGTCGTCATGGCCGCGCATCGCGGTCTCGAACAGCGCCTCCTGGATGTCGCGCGGCATCTCGCCCCATACGCTGATCGCGGCGTTCCCGAGCAGCTCCGCGAATCGGTTGTTGTCACCCATGCGGCACCTCCGGACGAGGTGACGTCCGTGCCCCGCGAAAGTTCCAAGCGGCCTATTGGGTGACGAACAGGACCGTGGCGATCGCCACCGATGCAGCGATGGCTGAGACGGTTCCGGTCGTTGACAACACGCCCATGCGCCGCAGCGCCGCTGCGAACACGATGATGATCGGCGTGACGGTGACGAGGCCGAGCTGTGCTTCGGTCATGGAATCTCCTCCCGACGGGATCGCCCACCCCTAGCGCAGTCGGGTGCCGCGCTGTTTGTGCACCGACAAAGAGCGCCTCTGCTCGCCTGGCTAGCTTCGCGACATCCATTCGGAGGGCACGATGTCGGCACTCGCATGCGAGACGGAGCAGGAGGAGCGCTGGGGCGTGCTCGACGGGCTGCCCGGCGACCCCATGATGTGGGTGCTGATCCTGAGCGAACTGGTCGCCTTCGGCCTGCTGCTCGGCGCCTTCATCGTCGCGCGCGTGATCAATCCGGTGGTGTTCGCGGCCGGGCAAGCCATCCTCGACGGACCGCTCGCCGCATTGAACACGATCGTGCTGGTGACGAGCGGCTGGGCCGCCGCGCGCGCCGCCGCGGCCGCACGCTGCGCATCGCCTCGCACGGCACGGCGATGGATCGCGCTGGCCATGATGCTCGGCGCTGCGTTCATCGTCATCAAGCTGACCGAATACGGCAACGAGATCGCGTCCGGCGCCGGCCTCGAATCGTCGGCCTTCTTCACGCTCTACTTTCTCCTGACGGGATTCCATCTGCTGCACGTCGCGCTCGGGATCGTGATCCTCGTCGTCGTCGGCCGTCGCGCCACGTCGAGCGGCGTCGAGACCGGGGCCGCATTCTGGCACATGGTCGATCTCGTCTGGATCGTCATGTTTCCGATTCTCTATCTGGTGGGATGAGCCATGTTCCGCGACCGACTCGATGGGGCCTGGCTGCAATTGCTGAGCTTCGCTCTCGCCACGCTCGCAGCCTCGCTGCTGGTGCCGAACAGATGGCTCGTCGATGCGCTGGTTCTCTCGCTCGCCGTGGCGAAGGGCAGGGTGATCGTGCGCGATTATCTCGGTCTGCGTGATGCGCCGGCGCTGTGGCGTGGCCTGCTCACCACCTGGCTCGCCGGTCTCGCTGCCTTTGCCGCGCTCGCGGTGATCCTCCGGGCTCTCGTCTGACATCCGATCGCCGCGCTCGTTGCGCCCCGACAAAGAGCCCTCCGGCGGCGCCGGTAGATTGCTCCCACACCATCCACCCTCACCAACCGGAAAGGACGTGTCATGGCGGAACGCCTGACCAAGTCGGCCGCGCGGAACGTCTTCTACGGCGGTTCGGCCTTCTTCTTTGCCATCTTCCTCGGGCTGACCGCGCACAGCCACTACTACATGGTCACCAGCTCGACCAATGCCTCGACCTTGTCGGCCTCCGTCGCGCGCGGCAAGCACGTCTGGGAGAGGAACTCCTGCATCAACTGCCACACGCTGCTCGGCGAAGGCGCCTATTTCGCACCTGAGGTCGGCAACGTCTGGGATCGCTGGGGCGGCCGGCAGGATCCGGCGGCGGCGCGCGAGATGCTGAAATCCTGGATGCAGTCGCAGCCCTCGGGCGCGCCCGGCCGGCGGCAGATGCCGCAGTTCAACCTGTCCGATCAGGAGCTCAACGACCTCGCCGACTTCCTGCAATGGACCGACACGATCAAGCGCCAGGACTGGCCGCCGAACAAGGCCGGCTGAGTCCCGCATCCCGCCCTTCATCCACGAGAGAGATCCGCGATGAGATATGAGACCCAGAAGGTCGCGATGCTGTATTTCTACGGCGCGCTGACGCTCTTCCTCGCCCAGGTCCTGTTCGGCCTGCTCGCCGGCACGATCTACGTGCTGCCGAACACGCTGTCGGTCCTGCTGCCCTTCAACATCGTCCGCATGATCCACACCAACGCGCTGATCGTGTGGTCGCTGATCGGCTTCATGGGCGCGACCTATTTCCTCCTGCCCGAGGAGACCGAGACCGAACTCTACAGCCCGCTGCTCGCCAAGATCCAGTTCTGGATGTTCTTCGGCGCCGCTGCTGCTGCCGTGGTCGGCTATCTCTTCCACTACCATGAGGGCCGCGAGTTCCTCGAGCAGCCCTTCATCATCAAGGTCGGCATCGTCGTGGTCTGCCTGATGTTCCTGTTCAACGTCACCATGACGGCGCTGAAGGGCCGCAAGACCACGGTGACCAACATCCTGCTGTTCGGGCTGTGGGGCGTGGCGATCTTCTTCCTGTTCGCGTTCTACAACCCGGCCAATCTGGCCGTCGACAAGATGTACTGGTGGTACATCGTCCATCTCTGGGTCGAGGGCGTCTGGGAGCTGATCATGGCCTCGATCCTGGCCTTCCTGATGATCAAGCTCAACGGCATCGACCGCGAGGTGGTCGAGAAGTGGCTCTACGTCATCATCGGTCTCGCGCTGTTCTCCGGCATCCTCGGCACCGGCCACCACTTCTACTGGATCGGCGCTCCCGGCTACTGGCAGTGGATCGGCTCGCTGTTCTCGACCCTCGAAGTCGCGCCGTTCTTCACCATGGTGATCTTCACGGTGCAGATGACCTTGAAGGCCGGCCGCAAGCATCCGAACTGCGCCGCGTTGCTGTGGTCCGTCGGCTGCTCCGTCATGGCCTTCCTCGGCGCCGGCGTGTGGGGCTTCCTGCACACGCTGTCCAGCGTGAACTACTACACGCACGGCACCCAGGTGACCGCCGCGCACGGCCATCTCGCCTTCTTCGGCGCCTATGTGATGCTGAATCTCGCCGTGATGGCCTATGCGGTCCCGCAGTTGCGGCAACGGGCGCCGTACAATCAGTGGCTCTCGATCGCGAGCTTCTGGATCATGTGCACGGCGATGATGGTGATGACCTTCGCCCTGACCTTCGCCGGCATCCTCCAGGTGCACCTGCAGCGCGTGCTCGGCCAGAGCTACATGGACGTGCAGGACCAGCTCGCGATGTTCTACTGGGTGCGGCTCGGCTCCGGCGTGTTCGTCGCGATCTCGGCGCTGATGTTTGTCTGGGCGGTGCTGGTGCCCGGCCGGACCAAGCCCGCGGTCATCCCCGGCGCCCTGCAGCCCGCGGAGTGAAGGCTGGCAGGCGGCGGCCCTGCGGTCGCCGCCTGTGGTTCCCGATTTTGGAGAAAGATCATGAAAGCCGCGCTGCACGCGATCGACACCGTTCCCTCGCTTCCGCCGTATACGCCGACCGCGAACGAATGCGCGTTGTTCGAGCATGCGTTCCGGCATCGGTTGCCGGTGCTGCTGAAGGGCCCGACCGGCTGCGGCAAGACCCGCTTCGTCGCCCACATGGCCGCGCGGCTCGGCCTGCCGCTGCACACGGTGGCCTGTCACGACGACCTCACCGCCGCCGATCTCACCGGCCGCTATCTGCTCAAGGGCGGCGACACGGTGTGGACCGACGGCCCGCTGACCCGCGCGGTGCGCGAGGGCGGCATCTGCTATCTCGACGAGGTCGTCGAGGCCCGCAAGGACGTCACCGTGGTACTGCATCCTCTCACCGACGACCGCCGCATCCTTCCACTGGAGCGGACCGGCGAGGAGCTCGTCGCGCCCGACGGTTTCATGCTCGTGGTATCCTACAATCCCGGCTATCAGTCGCTGCACAAGGCGCTCAAGCCGTCGACGCGGCAGCGCTTCATCGCGATCGAGTTCGGCTTCCTGCCGGCGGAGCAGGAGATCGCCGTGGTGGCCGCTGAGAGTGGATTGTCGCCCGATCGCGTGCGTCCGCTGGTGGCGCTGGCCCATCGGCTGCGCGCGCTGCAGGGCCACGATCTGGAGGAGGGCGTCTCGACCCGGCTGCTGGTCTACTGCGCCACGCTCGTTGCTGCCGGAACACCGGTTGCCGATGCCGTGCTCGCGGCGATGATCGAGCCGCTGACCGACGATGCCGACGTCAAGGCGGCGTTGCGCGAGGTCGCGCATGCCGTGATCGGGTGAGCCATGCTCGACTTCCTGGAGCTGGAGGAAACCGTCGGCCGCGCCTGGCATCGGCTGGTCGGCACGACGTCGAGCTATCCGGTCCATCCCGATCATGCCGTCGCGCTGAACGATGTCAGCGGCCGCATCGCCGTGATGTTCCGCGCGCTGGGCGGCGAGACCGGTGTGCAGATCGTAGGCGCCAGAGCGCGCAAGTCGGGCCATCGCCTCGGCTGGCGCCAGCGCATCGGCCTGGGGGACGAGTGCCTCGATCAGGCGGGCCGCGACGGCGCCACGGTGTTTCTCCCGGACACCATCGCGCTGCTGCCGGATCGCGCGCTCAACGCCCAGCTCTATCAGTGGCTCGCGGCGTGGTTCGCGACCATGCCGGCCGATCCGATCGCGGACAGTGATCCCTTGCGGCGGGATCTGCTCACGCTGCGCCGGGCGCATGAGACCACGATGGTGGTGCTGACGCGCTTCCCCGGATTGAACCGATCCTACGCCCAGCTCGCGCGCGCCCTGGCCGTGACCCGGCCGCGGCGTCCGCTGCCGCGTCTGGAGCAGCAGGTCGAGCTCATCGTCATGGCGCTGCTCGGGGCCGCGGTGCCGCCGAAGGGCGTGCTGTGGAACGCGGTGATCGCCGATGGCGAACTGCCGGCCACCGCGCCGCCCGGCTACCGGCCGATGCTGCCGTGTCCGTTGTGGGGCGATTGCTGGAGCCGCGCGCCCGTCGCGGCCGAACGTGACGACGACGACACGCCAACGCCGGCCGAGCAGGCCGAGACGCCTGACAGCCGCAAGCGCTTCGCGCGGCGCGAGCGCGACGATGCCGCCAAGCGCGATCCTTTTATCCTCAATCGCTTCGAGAAGATCCTCGCGATGGCGGAGATGGTCAACGTCGATCGTCCGTCCGACGACACCGATGATGACGATGCCCGCAAGGCCGCCGACGATCTCGATGAGCTGGCGATCTCCAGGCGCAAGGGGCGGCCGGCGAGCAAGCTCAAGTTCGATCTCGACCTGCCGCCGGAGGCGGTCGACACCGCGCGGCTCGACAGCGGCCGGCTTTATCCCGAATGGAATTATCGTAGCGGCGCCTATGTTCCCGATCATTGCCGCGTCGTCACCGGCGAGGCCGCCGAGACGGGCGAGACGTGGACGCCGGATGAGGCGATGCGCCGGCGTATCCGCAGCGTGCGGCGGCGCTTCGAGACCTTGCGGCCGCGCCACGAGGTGATGCGCGCCCAGGCCGACGGGCATGACCTCGACATCGACGCGCTGGTCCGTGCGCGCAGCGATCTCAATGCCGGCCATGGCGGGCTCGATCGCGTCCACCTCGCGATGCGTCCGCTGGCGCATGATCTCGCGGTAACGCTGCTGGCCGACGTCTCCTTGTCGACGGATGCGTGGATCGACGGCGTGCGCGTGCTCGACGTCGAGAAGGAAGCTCTTCTGGTGCTGGCGCACGGGCTGTCGGCCTGCGGCGACAGCCACAGCATCCTCACCTTCACGTCGCGGCGCAATTCCTGGGTCCGGCTGGAGACCGTGAAGGCGTTCGGCGAGACGATGAGCGGGCAGGTCGAGCGCCGCATCGGCGCGCTCAGGCCCGGCTACTACACGCGCATCGGCACGGCGGTGCGCCATTCCGCCGGCGAGCTCGCCGCGCGTCCCGAGCGCAAGCGGCTGCTGCTGGTGCTGACCGACGGCAAGCCGAACGACGTCGATCACTACGAGGGACGGTTCGCCATCGAGGACACGCGCAAGGCGGTCCAGGAGGCGCGCCGCGCCGGCGTGGCGGTGTTCGGCGTCACCATCGATACATCGGCGCAGTCGTATTTTCCGACCCTGTTCGGCCGCGGCGGTTACGCCATCGTCGGCAACATCCGCCGCTTGCCTGCGGCGCTGCCGGCGCTCTACCGGCAGCTCGCGCACTGAGCTCGCATGTATCAGGTCGCCGGTTCGCGCAATGTCCTGAGCGGCAGCGGCAGGTGGCCCATCAGCTTGTCGAACTCGCCGGGATCGAGCTTCTCCCACAGGATCTCGAAGATGCCGCGCGCCGCCTTGAGCGGATCGACCGGGAATTGCGGCGGCAGCTGGCGGAAGATGTCGTCGACGAATTCCTCGAGATGGCGGTCCTTGGTCGGCGTCGTCGCGTGATGCCAGCCCTCGTAGTAGATGCCGCGGATCAGCAGCGGCAGCTGGGCGCCGAAATTTGCCGCGGTGGCGAGCGGCAGCCGGTCGCGCAGCACATGCAGCACGGCGCGCAGCGCGCTGTAGGCCTGCTGGCGGCTTGCCAGCGCCAGCCGCTGCTCGATCGCCTTCAGCCAGATGTTGGTTTCCTGGACGGTGTGGTCCAGTGCGGTGACGCCGATCTCGCTCATCTGATTCTCCATGGCCATGCA
>NZ_CAFJ01000791.1 GCF_000239795.1 Bradyrhizobium sp. STM 3809
CATCTTCGGCGTGGTGTTCATTGGACTGGGCTTCCTGCCGCCGGACATCTCGAAAACTCTCGAGCCGGCACGACCCGTGCCCGTTGTCGCCGTCAGCACCGTGGTCGGCATGAGCGACCGGGAACACGACAGAAACCGATGGGGCGGTGATTATTCGTCGTTTGATGTCAGGACGGACCGCGTCGAGGATTGCGAGAACGCCTGCAAGGCAGCCGATCAATGCAGCGCCTGGACCTATGTCAGGCCGGGCCTGCAGCGACCGAGCGCCGTCTGCTGGCTGAAGAATGTCGTTCCCGCCGTTTCGGTCGACGCTTGTTGCGTGTCAGGGACGAAGTTGCGCTGACGGCATCCGGCTGACCTCAAGCCGTCCTTCCCGTCCCGGAGCGGAGGACGGATCGACAGCGATCGTCGCTGTCACGGCGACGCGCGGCCGCGGCGTTTGCCGCCGCGGGAGGGATGCGGCCGCCGCGGTTTCGGCCGCGGGGTGAGCTCCGGCTGCGCCTTTTCCACCTCCCGATACCGGACGAGCATGCGCTCGAAGCTCGCCTCCAGCGCCGTGGCGATCTCCGGTCGCCGGTCCAGGGCCGCCATCAGCATGCCCGCCGCCTCGATGGTCGAGAGCCCGTCCTTCCGCGGCTCACGACGGAGGTGGCCGTAGCGCGAGGGCCGGCGCGGCCCGAGGATGACGCGCTGGCATTTCAGCATCCATGGATTGCGCCACCACAGCGCCTTGGCCTGGCTCCAGGTGCCGTCGAGCAGGATCACGCCCTCGATGGACTTGAGGATGCCGCGCTGATTCTCGGCGACCTCGCCCTTGCGGGTCAACGCGACGACCTCGCTGTCGGGATCCAGATCGGCGGCCTTGGCCGATCCGAGATAGAGGATCGCCCAGCGTGATGGATCGTCGACGGGACGGCCGAGCGCCTTCGCCAGGCTCGGCCATGACAGCCCGACCTTCACCACCGCGTTCTTGAAATGCTGCGCGGCGAGCCGCGCCGTTCCGAGCGCCCTGTCCTGCTCCTGCGGATGCTGCAGGATCAACAGCCCCAGCCGGCTCTCGAGCGGCGTGACGCTGTCGCAGATGCACAGCGGCAGCGGCTTCTGGCAGCGCGGGCAGTCGGGCGGCGGCTCGGCGGCGAGCGGCGGGTGGTCATGAGGCTGGTCGGACATGGCGCGCCTATACGCGTCCGCAAGGGTGACGACAACGGCTCATTCCGCCGGCGCGACGAGCGGCTCCGGCGCCGAGCGGCGGCGCAGCCGGTCGATGAGGAGATAGATCACGGGTGTCGTGTAGAGCGTGAGGATCTGCGACACCAGAAGGCCGCCGATGATGGTGATGCCGAGCGGACGGCGCAGTTCGGTGCCGGGGCCGGTCGCGATCACCAGCGGCAGGCCGGCGAACAGGGCCGCCAGCGTGGTCATCAGGATCGGGCGGAAGCGCACCCGGCAAGCCTCGAAGATCGCGTCCGCCGAGGACATACCGCGCTGGCGCTCGGCCTCAAGCGCGAAGTCGACCAGCATGATGCCGTTCTTCTTGACGATGCCGATCAAGAGGATGATGCCGACGAAGGCGATCACGGTCAGCGGCGTGTTGGTGACCTGCAAGGCGAGCAGCGCGCCCAGGCCGGCTGAGGGCAAGGTCGAGATGATCGTCAGCGGATGCGCCAGGCTCTCATAGAGCACGCCCAGCACGATATACATCGCGACCAGGGCCGAGAGGATCAGGAGCGGCTGCCGGCCGCTGCCCTTGTTGAAGTCGCCGGCATTGCCGTCGAAGCCGCCGCGGATACCCTCGGGCATATGCAGCTCGTCGACCGCCCGCTGAATGTTGGCGGTGGCCGCCTGCAGCGGCACGTCGGGCAGCAGGTTGAACGACACGGTCGTCGAGGGAAACGACTGCGAGTGGTAGACGGCGAGCGGCGACAGCCCACGCTCGGCCTTCACCAGCGCCGAGAGCGGGATCTGCGCGTCCCCTGCCCCGGCCACATAGATGCGGTCGAGATTGGACGGATCTGTCTGGAACTTCGGATCGATCTCCAGCACCACCATGTACTGGTTGCGCTGGCTGTAGACGATCGAGATCTGGCGCTGCGCGAACGCATTGTTGAGGGCGTTGTCGATGTCCTGGACGCGCACGCCGAGGCTCGCGGCCTTCTGCCGGTCGATCCTGAGCGCGAGCTGCAAGCCTCCGGGATCGCGATCGCTGGAGATGTCGGTGATGCCGTCGACGGTCTCCAGCCGCTTGGCGACGATCGGCGCCCATTTCTGCAGGAGATCGAGGTCGGGGCTGGTCAGCGTGTACTGATAGTCGGAATCGCTCTGCCGGCCGCCGGCGCGCACGTCCTGTGCCGCGAACATGAAGAGACGGATGCCCGGCACCATGGCGAGGCTGCGCCGGAGCCGGTTGATCACGAGCTCGGTCGAGACGCCCTCGCGCTCCGCCGGCGGCTTGAGGTTGATGAACATGGTGCCGCGGTTCGACGTCGCCCCGCCCGGTCCGCCGCCGCCTCCGATCGTCGAGCCGAGACCGGCCACGGCGGGATCGGCCATCACGATGTCGGCGAGCCGCTGCTGCAGCGCCAGCATCGATTGGAACGAGATATCGGCGGACGCGCGCGTGGCGCCGATGATGAAGCCGGAATCGTCGGTCGGGAAATAGCCCTTGGGCACCTTGATGTAGAGCGTCACCGTGAGCGCGATCGTGGCGAAGAACACGAGCAGCGTCAGGAACGGATAGATCAGCACCCCGCGCAGGGTCCAAGCATAGAAGCGGACCATGCCCGACAGCGTGCCTTCGACGATGCGGTCGAACAACGTGGCGCGTTCGGACAGCGTCTCCTTGATGTAGTGCGCGCAGATCATCGGCGTGACCGTCAGCGATACCAGGGTCGACACCACGATCGCGAAGGTCAGCGTCAGCGAGAACTCGCGCAACAGCCGGCCGACCACGCCGTCCATGAAGATCAGCGGCACGAAGGCCGCCACCAGTGACAGGCTGATCGACAACACCGTGAAGCCGATCTGGCGGGCGCCATCGAGCGCCGCGCGCATCGGCGACAGCCCATGCTCGAGATTGCGGTACATGTTCTCGATCATCACGATGGCATCGTCGACGACGAAGCCGACCGAAATCGCCAGCGCCATCAGCGAGAGATTGTCGATCGAGAATCCGGCGAGCCACATCGCAGCGCATGTGCCGGCGAGCGCCAGCGGTACCGAGACGCCCGCGGCCACCGTGGGGACGAGGCGGCGCAGGAACAGGAACACGACCAGCATCACCAGCACCGCGGTCGCAAGCAGGGTCCACTGCATGTCCTCGACCGAGGCGCGGATCGTCCCGGTGCGATCGATCAGGGTCGAGATCTCGATGCCCGCGGGGATCCATTGCTTGAGCTCGGGGAGCAGCGCCTTCACGCGGTCGATGGTCTCGATGACGTTGGCATCGCCCTGCTTGGCGATCTGGATCAGCACCGCCGGCTGCTTGTTGAACCAGGCGATCGAGCGCACGTTGCGCACGGAATCCTCGACGTCGGCGACGTCCGAAAGCCGCACGAAGCTGCCATTGCTGCTCTTGATCAGGATGTCGCGGAACTCGGCCGCGGTCCGCATCTGCCTGTTGACCGCGATGGTCTCGCTCTGCCGCCCGCCCTCGAAGATGCCGACCGGCCCGATCGGGTTGGCGCTGATGATCGCGGTCCTGACGTCGTCGGTCGAGATGCCGGCATTGGCCAGCGCCACCGGATTGAGCGCGATCCGCACGGCCGGCTGGTCGGCGCCGCTGACCGTGACGTTGCCCACGCCCGGCACCTGGAACAGCCGCTGCGCCAGCACGGTGTCGGCGACATCATACATCGCGCTCGGCAACATCGTCTTCGAGGTCAGCGCCAGCACGAACACCGGCGCCGCCGCCGTATTTGCCTTCCGGAAGCGCGGCAAAGCCGGCAGATCGCTCGGCAGGTCCGACAAGGCCGCGTTGATCGCCGCCTGCACGTCGCGCGCCGCCTTGTCGATGTCGCGGCCGATCGAGAACTGGATCTGGATGTTGGTCTGCCCGAGCGAGCTGGTCGAGGTGATCTGGTCGACGCCCGCGATCTCACCGAGGCGCCGCTCCAGCGGCGCCGCGACCGTCGCCGCCATGACCGAGGGATCGGCACCGGGGCGCGAGGCGGTCACGAAGATCGACGGGAAATCGACGTTCGGCACCGGCGCCACCGGCAGGAAGATGTAGGCGACAATCCCGACCAGGAACAGTCCGATCGACAGCAGGGTGGTGCCGACCGGCCGGCGTATGAAGGGCTCGGAGAGCGAGGCCATCACTGGATGCCTTCGGTGGCGCCCGCAATCGGCGGCGACGGCAGGTCGGGCGCGGGCGGCAGCGCGCGCTCGAAGCGGCGGTTGATGCGGTCGAGCGCGAGATAGATCACCGGCGTCGTGTACAGGGTCAGAAGCTGGCTGAGCAGCAGGCCGCCGATGATCGAGATGCCGAGCGGGAAGCGCAGCTCCGAGCCGGTGCCGCTCTCGATCGCCAGCGGCAGCGCGCCGAACAGCGCGGCGAGCGTCGTCATCATGATCGGGCGGAAGCGCAGCAGGCACGCCTGCACGATCGCGTCGGTCGGCGTACGGCTCTCGTGCCGCTCGGCCTCCAGCGCGAAGTCGATCATCATGATCGCGTTCTTCTTGACGATGCCCATCAAGAGGATGATGCCGATCAGGCCGATCACCGAGAGATCCTGTCCGAACAGCATCAACGCGAGAATGGCGCCGACGCCGGCCGACGGCAGGGTCGACAGGATCGTGATCGGATGGATGTAGCTCTCATAGAGCACGCCGAGCACGATGTAGATGGTGATGACGGCGGCGAGCAGCAGCCAGGGTTGCCCGGCCAGCGACTTGGCGAACTCGGCGGCATCGCCCGAGTACACGCCGATGATGCTGCCGGGCATGCCGATGCGGGTCTCGGTGGCATGGAGCGCGTCGACCGCCTCGCTCAACGCCACGCCGGGCGCAAGGTTGAAGCTCAGCGCGACCGCGGGGAATTGCGCCTGATGCGAGATCGCCAGCGGCGTCGTGGTCCGCTTCAGGCTCGCCACCGCCGACAGCGGCACCTGGCCGCCGGCCCCGGGCAGATACAGCTTCGACAGGATCGAGGGATCGCGCTGGTACATCGGCAGCGCCTCCAGCACCACGCGGTACTGGTTGGCCTGGCCGTAGATCGTCGAGATCTGGCGCTGCGCGAAGGCATCGTTGAGCGTGTCGGTGACGGCCTGCAGGCTGACGCCGAGCTGGCCGGCGCGCTGCCGGTCGATCGAAAGCTCGGCGCGCAAGCCCCCCTCCTGCGCTTCCGAGGAGACGTCGCGGAACAGCGGATCGCGGCGCATCTCGGCGACCAGCTGCCGCGCCCATTTCGACACTTCGGCCGCATCGGCGCCGGTCAGCGTGTACTGGTATTGCGAACGGCTTGCCTGGGTCGAGATCTGCACGTCCTGAACCGGCTGGAAGTACACGGTCATGCCGGGCACGCCGGAAATCTTTGCCTTCAGCCGCGCGATCACCTCGGCGACCCCGTCCTTGCGCTCGCCGAGCGGCTTCAAGGTCAGGACGAGGCGGCCGACATTGGTGGTCGGGTTGACCGATCCGGCGCCGATGACCGAGACCACGCCGACGATGTCGGGATCGGCCTGGATCGCGGCCGCCACATCCGACTGGCGCTTGGTCATTTCCGCGAACGACACGTCGGGGCCGGCCTCGGTCACCGCCGTGATCGACCCGGTGTCCTGCAGCGGCAGGAAGCCCTTGGGCGCGATGACGTACAGCGCCAGCGTGGCCGCCAGGGTCGCGAAGGTCACGACCAGCGTCTCGGTCTGCCGGTCCAGCACCCACAGCAGGCTGCGGTGATAGACGGCGACCGTGCGGTCGATGAAGCGGCTGATCGCGTTCAGCCCCGGCAACACCCATTCCTCGCTGGCATGCTTCAGGAGCCGCGAGCACATCATCGGCGTCAGGGTCAGCGACACCACAGCGGATGTCACCACCGCAATCGTGAGCGTCAGCGCGAACTCGCGGAACATGCGGCCGACCAGCCCCGACATGAACAGCAGCGGGATGAACACCGCGATCAGCGACACCGTCAGCGAGATCACGGTGAAGCCGATCTCGCGAGCGCCGCGCAGCGAGGCGTTCATCGCGCTCTCGCCGTTCTCCATATGGCGCACGATGTTCTCGATCATCACGATGGCGTCGTCGACGACGAAGCCGGTGCCGATCGTCAGCGCCATCAGCGAGAGGTTGTCGAGGCTGAAGCCGGCGAAATACATCACGCCGAAGCTCGTGATCAGCGACAGCGGCAGCGCGACGCCGGCGATGATCGTGGCGCGCATCGAACGCAGGAACAAGAGCACCACCAGCGTGACCAGCACGACGCTGAGCACCAGGGTGAACTGGACGTCGTGAACGGAGGCGCGGATCGTGACGGTACGGTCGCTGACGATGTCGAGCTTCACGCCCGCCGGGATGATGCGCTGCAGCTTCGGAATCTCGGCGCGGATCTGCCGGACCACGTCGATGACGTTGGCACCGGGCTGGCGCTGGATGTCGAGGATGACCGCGGGGACGCCCTGGTACCAGCCGCCGGTGCGGTCGTTCTCCAGCCCGTCCACGATCGTCGCGACATCGCCGATCGTGACCGGCGAGCCGTTGCGATAGGCGATGATGATCGGCTTGTAGGCGTCGGCAGCCGCGATCTGGTCGTTGGCGGTGATGAGATAGGCCTGCTGCGCGCCATCCAGCGAGCCCTTCGGCCCGGAGACGTTGGCGCCCGCGATCGCGGCCCGCAGATCCTCCATCGAGATACCATAGGCGGCGAGCCGCGCCAGATCGGCCTGCACCCGCACCGCGGGCTTCAGGCCGCCCAGCACCGACACCCGGCCGACGCCGGAGACCTGGCTCAGCCGCTGCGCCAGGATCGTGTCGGCCATGTCGCTCATGGCGCGCAGCGAGATCGTCTCCGAGGTCAGCGCGAGCGTCATCACCGGCGCATCGGCCGGATTGACCTTGGCGTAGGTCGGCGGATAGGGCAGCGATTTCGGCAGCACGCCGGCGGCGGCATTGATGGCGGCCTGCACGTCCTGCGTCGCGCCGTCGATGTCGCGCCCGAGATCGAATTGCAGCGAGATCTGGCTGACGCCGTACGAACTCGTCGAGTTCATCACCGAGAGCGACGGAATCTGGCCGAGCTGCCGCTCCAGCGGCGCCGTGATCAGCGAGGCGATCACGTCGGGGCTGCCGCCGGGTAGCTGCGTCGTCACCTGCACGGTCGGAAAGTCGACCTGCGGCAGCGCCGAGACTGGAAGCGCGAGATAGCCCAGCAGGCCGCCGATCAGCAGCGCGACGCCGAGCAGCGAGGTCGCGATCGGGCGGCGGATGAAGGGTTCGGAGACGCTCATCGCGAGGGCCTCGTCAACCGCACCGGGTCATGGCTGCGGCCTCGCGCTGCGGCCCTGCTCGCCACCTCCCTGGGATGGCGTCCCGCCGGCATCCGTAGCACCCTCGGCTTGCGGCCGGCGCCGCCGCTCGCCATCCTTCGGCGCGCCCTCGGTAGGTGCACTGCCCTCCTTCGCCTGATCCTTTGCCTGGTCCTTGCCCTGCGGATTGCGGCCGCGCTTGCGCGGCGCGAGGTCGACCTGCGGGGCCTGGTCGGCGCGGCCGACCACGACCTTGGCGCCATCGGCGAGATTGGCGAAGCCGGTCGTGATCACGCGATCGGACGGGCTCAAGCCGCTCGCGATGACGGCCTCGCTCTCGTTCTGCTGCACCACCGTCACCGGATGCGCCGCGGCGATGTCGCCATCGCCGATGACATAGCTGAAGGTGCCGGCGGGCCCGCGCTGCACCGCCGAGGTCGGCACCGTCAGCGCCTGCGTCAGCGTCTCGACCTTGAGGCGCACATTGACGAACTGGCCGGGCCAGAGCTGAAACTTGGCGTTGGGGAATTCCGCTTTGAGCTTGAGCGTGCCGGTCGTCTGATCGACCTGGTTGTCGATGCCGCGCAGCGTGCCGGTATCGATGACCGTCACGCCGTCATTGCCGAACACGTCGACGGCAAGCGGTCCCTTGGCGGCGGCGGCGTTGACCCGCATGATCTGCTGTTGCGGCAGGCTGAACTGCACGGCGATCGGCTGCAGCTGCGTGATCACCACCAGGCCCGTCGTATCCGAGGCGCGGATGATGTTGCCCTTGTCGACCTGGCGCAGACCGGCTCGCCCCGAGAGCGGCGCCACGATCTTCGTGTAGCTCAAGGTCGCCGCGGCGTTGTCGATCGCGGCCTGGTCGGCCTTGATCAGCGCCTGCTGCTGCGCGACCACCGCGCGCTGGGTGTCGGCCTGCTGCTTGGAGCCGGCACTGCTGGCGGCGAGCTGCTCGTAACGCGCGAGATCGAGCTTCTGGTTGGCGAGTTGCGCCTCGTCCTGGGCCTTCTTGGCCACGGCCTGGTCGTACTGCGCCTGGTAGATCGCGGGGTCGATCTCGGCAAGCACGTCGCCCTGCTTGACGTCCTGGCCCTCGACGAAATTGACCGCGATCAGCTTGCCATCGACTTGCGAGCGTACCGTCACGGTATTGAGCGCGCGAACGGAGCCAACGCCGTCGAGATAGACGGGAACGTCCTTGATCGTCGGAGACGCCGCCAGCACCGGCACGGGAAGATCGGGCCGAGCGAAGCGGTTGTTGGCCTGCTGCTTCTGCTGCATGGCCATCCAGCCGATATAGCCGAGGCCGCCGAGGATGAGCAGCGTGATCGTGATCGACACCAGCCGCCGGGCCACGCTCGAACGCGCGCGCTTCACGACCCCTGCTCCCTTTTCATCCGGTTTAAAGAGCATCGGCCGACTTCTCCATGCGCGGCTCCCAGCCGCCGCCGAGCGCCTGGTACAGGCTCACATACGCCTGAAGGCGTGCCAGTTGCGCCTGCCATAGCGCATCCTCGGCCTGGAACAGGGTCAATTGCGTGTTCAAGACGGTCACGATGTCGGCGGTTCCTGCGCGCAGCTGCTGCTCCGACAGTTCGAAGGCCCGGCGGGAGGCCGCGACCACCTGCCGCTGCAGTTGCAGCCGCAAGGTGGTCTGCTTGATCGAGAACAGCGCGTTGTTGACGTCGGTGAAAGACTGGATGACCGTCTTGCGGTAGGTCTGCAGCAGCTCGTCCTGGCGCGCCTTGGCGTTCTCGAAATTGCCCAGGATCCTGCCGCCGTCGAAGATCGGCTGGGTCAGGCTGCCCGCCAGGCTGAAGAACGCCGCATGCGGCTGAAACAGCGAGACCAGCGCTGCGCTCTGATAGCCGCCATTACCGGTCAGCTGGATGCTCGGGAAGAACTGCGCCCGCGCGCTGCCGACATTGGCGGTGGCCGAGGCCAGCTGCGCCTCCTGGCGGCGGATGTCCGGACGCTGCGTCAACAGTTCCGACGGGAGGCCGGGCGTGACCCGCGGCGTCTTGATCTGGTCGAGCGAGCCGCCGCTGATGCGGATGCCTTCCGGCGACCGGGAGACCAGCAGGGCGAGCGCGTTGACGTTCTGATCGAGGGTCTGGCGCAGCGGCGGCACCGCGGCTTTCTGGTTGGCGAGCACGCTCTCCTGCTGGGCGACCTCGAGGTCGTTGCCCGTGCCGGCTTTCTGGCGCTCGCGAATCGCCTCGAGCACGCGCGTGGCGCTGGCGATGTTGCGCTCGGCGGTACGGATGCGATCCTGCGCGGCGAGCACCTGGAAATACGCGTTGGCGACCGTGGTCAGGGTGGTCAGCTGGGTCACGTCGCGGTCGAAGCGGTTGGCGATGGCCGTCTCCTCCGCGGCCTGAAGCGCATCGCGATTCTGGCCGAAGAAGTCGAGCTGATAGCTGGCCGAGAGCGAGGCCTGATAGTTGACGACCTCGCGGCCGCCATTGGTCAGCCCGCTCGAACTCGAGCCGGACGAACGCGAATAGGTCTCCTGCCCGGTGGTCGACAGGCTCGGCAGCAGCGCAGCACCGGCCTGCCGCGCCAGCGCGTCGGCCTGCCGGAAGCGGGCCACGGCCGCGGCGATGTCGAGGTTGACGTTCTGCGCCTCTTCCATCAACTGGGTCAGCTCGCGCGAGCCGAAGCCGCGCCACCAGTCCAGCAACGGCGGGGCAGCCATGTCCGCGCCGGACGCGGATTTGTAGCGCTTCGGCAGGTCGAGGGCTGGATCGGGGATATCCTGCGTCAGCAGGCAGCCCGCGGAGTTCGCCGCCAATCCGAGCGCGGCGATCCAGCGGACAAAATGCCGCAGCCGAGCCCGAGCGCGGTTGGCCCGCTTTCCGGCGACGGTCCGCGTGTGGACGGACGCGCGGCAAGGCTCGTCGACGGAAATCGGCACGATGGGCACTGGCGTGATGCTTCCCTGTAGTCTTGGGACTCATTCTAGCTGTAGCCCCTGACGGCGGACAGCCCTGCAGCCGCCCTGTCCCCGGGGCACGCGATCCCCAGAATTGATCGAGAAATCGACGAATCTCCCGTAAATCAGCGGGTTTTCGGATGGCCGAGGCTTCGATCCGGCGGTCTGAGCCTTACCAAGATTTCATCTGTTACCGGTCATTTTGGGCTGGGTGTGACGCAGGGAGCGCGCTCTTGAAACCCTTTTTTGGGGGCTCCGTAACTTGCACGTGAACTTGAGGGGGCCTTCATGCGAGTTGCGGTGGTTGGAACGGGTATCGCGGGGAATGCCGCGGCCTGGTCCTTGGCGAAGCGTTATCCGATCACCGTGTATGAGCGAGATCTCCGACCCGGCGGCCACAGCCACACTGTGACGATCGACTATGCCGGCACCCCCGTCTCGGTCGACATCGGCTTCATCGTTTACAATGAGCTGAACTATCCGGAATTGACGGCGCTGTTCGACCACCTCGGCGTCGAAACGGTCGACAGCAGCATGAGCTTCGCCGTGACGGCGGATGCCGGCCGCTTCGAATGGAAGGGCGGCGGCAACACCTGGCTCGATACCGCCAAGGGGCTGTTCGCACAGCCGAGCAACCTGCTGTCGACGTCGTATCTCTGGATGCTGAGGGACATTCTCACCTTCAACGAGCAGAGCACCGCGGACTTCAAGGCCGGCCGCCTGGAGGGCCTCACGCTCGGCGACTATTTCCGCCGCAACCATTTCGCGCCGCGCCTGCTGACCGACTACCTGGCCCCGATGGGCGCCGCGATCTGGTCGGCGCCGGCGTCCGAGATGCTGGAATTTCCGGCCGAGAATTTCGTGGCGTTCTTCAGCAATCACCGGTTGTTGCAATACGACCGCCCGGTCTGGCGGACCGTCAAGGGCGGCAGCCACCGATATGTCGAGAAGCTGACGGCGAGCTTCCGCAACCACGTCCGGCTCGGCAGCGCCGTCACCCAGATCCAACGCTCGCCGCATGGTGTCGTCATCCAGGACCGCAGCGGCCGCCGCGACACCTACGATCACGTCGTCATCGCCGCGCACAGCGACCAGGCGCTTGCCATGCTCTCCGACGCGGACGAGCACGAGCGCAGTATCCTCGGCGCGATCAAATACTCGCCCAACACGATCTACCTGCACCGCGATGCCAGGTTGATGCCGAAGCGGCGCCGCGCCTGGGCGTCCTGGAATTTCCTGCGCTGGCAGCGCGAGGGCGTCCCGATGAACGACGTGGCCGTGACCTACTGGATGAACAATCTGCAGGGCATCGACCACGACAAGCCGTTGTTCGTCAGCCTCAACCCCCCTTTCGCCCCGGATCCGGAACTGACGTTCGGCAAATATGTCTGTGAGCACCCGCAATACACCGCTGCCGCCTTTGCGGCGCAGAAGCGCTTGGCAACGATTCAGGGGCAGCGCCACACCTGGTTCTGCGGGGCCTGGACCGGCTATGGTTTCCACGAGGACGGGCTGCGCTCGGGCCTCGCTGTGGCGGAGGCACTCGGCGCGTCCGTCCCATGGCGCGGGCTTGCCGCCGAGCTCGCCGAGGCTGCGGAATAGATTCGAGATGGACACGGACCAACCGGGACCTCACGAGGCGGCTGCCGCGCTGTATGTCGGCGAGGTCATGCATGCCCGGATGCGGCCGACCACGCATCGCTTCCAGTATCGTGTCATGAGCCTGCTGATCGATCTCGGTCGGCTCGAGGAGGCGGACCGGCAGAGCGCGCTGTTCGGGGTCAACCGCCGCGCCCTCTACAGCTTTCACGAGCGCGATCATGGCAGGCGCGACGGCTCATCGCTGCTGGACTACGCAAAGGCCTGCGCGTCGGAGCACGGCGTCGATTTGAGCGGGGGACGCGTTCTCCTGCTGTGCTATCCGCGGCTGCTCGGCTACGTCTTCAATCCGCTCTCGGTGTATTTCTGCTATCGCGGCGACGGCAACTTGGCGCTGATGATTTACGAGGTCCGCAACACCTTCTGCGAGATCAATCCCTATGTGATCCCGGTGCGACCGGGCGAGCTCACCGAGGCCGGGCTGCGCCAGACGCAGGACAAGACATTCTACGTCTCGCCCTTCATCGACATGGCGATGCGCTACCATTTCCGTGTCGCGCCGCCCGACGACAGCGTGAAGTTGCGGATTTTGGAGACCGGCGCCGAAGGGCCGCTGCTCGCCGCGACCTTCGTCGGCCGCCGCCGCGGCCTGACCTCGCGCACCCTGCTCGCGGCCTTCGGCTCTCTGCCGCTCGTCACCCTCAAGATCTTCGGCGCCATCCACTGGGAGGCGCTGCGGCTCTGGATCAAGGGCGTTCGGCTAGTGCCGCGCGGCGACGCGTCCGCCTCCGGGACCGATACCGGCTTGGCGAGAAACGACAGCCACGCTTATATATCGCAACGCTGACCGTAAACGGTCGGCACGCTCTGCTCCAGCCACACGCCCCGAAGGCGCCTCGACGGCAGCCGCACGGGAGGAGGGCGCAGAGCCGTTTGCGTAAATGGACCTGCCATGCCGGACGTCATCCCCGTCACTCCTGACACCATCGACAAGGTGCTCGCCGACCTGCCCCGCCTGCCCCGGCTCGCCTTGGGGTTCGGCTCACGGCTGCGAAAGGGCACGCTCGACGTGACGCTGCCCGACGGCCGCATCGTCCGGCTCGGCGGCGTCGAGCCGGGACCGGCGGCGGCGATGATCCTGGCCAATTACGGCTTCGCCGCGGGCATCATCAACGGCGGCGATATCGGCATCGCGGAAGCCTATCTGAACGGCGACTGGGATACCCCCGACCTGACGCAGTTTCTCTATCTGTTCTGCGTCAACCAGCATCTGTTGCAGTCGATGCTGGAGGACAAGCCGCTGATCCGGTTTGCCCAGCTGGTGCGGCACTGGTTCAACCGCAACACCAAGCGCCAGGCGAAGCGCAACATCTACGCCCATTACGACATCGGCAACGCGTTCTATTCGGCCTGGCTCGACCCCAGCATGACCTATTCCTCGGCCCTGTTCGAGGAGCACACGACGGATCTCACGGCCGCGCAGACCAACAAGTACAAGCGGCTGGCCGAGGCGATCGATCTGAAGCCGGGACAGAAGCTCCTGGAGATCGGCTGCGGCTGGGGCGGCTTCGCGGAGTATGCCGCCAAGACGTTCAACGCCAAGGTGGTCGGGCTGACCATCAGCGAACAGCAGCGCGATTTCGCGCAGCGCCGCATCCACGAGGCCGGGCTCGCCGAGAAGGTCGAGATCCGGCTCCAGGACTACCGCGACGAGCGCGATCGCTATGACCGTATCGCCTCGATCGAGATGATCGAGGCCGTCGGCGAGCAGTTCTGGCCGAAATATTTTTCGCAGCTGCGAGACCGGCTGTTGCCCGGCGGGCTCGCCGGTGTCCAGGCGATTACCATCCAGGACAGCCTGTTTCACCACTATCGGCGCGAGGTCGACTTCATCCAGCGCTATGTCTTCCCCGGCGGCATGCTGCCGACGCCGCAGATCCTGAAGTCGCTGGGCGAACGGTTTGGCATCCCCGTCATTCGCGAGCGCATCTTTGGGGAAGATTATGCCAAGACGCTGGCGATCTGGCGCAACAATTTTCGCGCGGCCTGGCCGGATCTGACGCCGGCGGGATTCGATGAGCGCTTCCGCCGGCTGTGGGAGTACTATCTCTCCTACTGCGAAGCAGGTTTCCTCTCGGGGAACATCGACGTTCGGCAGGTGGTGTTTGCCAAATCGGGGGCATGATGCCAGCGGCTTACGCAGCACTGGAGACTGGGCTAGGGTCTTCCTAGATTTGGTCTCAGGAATCTGCCCAAGGTATTTGCAATATGACCATTAGAAACGACGTCGTCGCGGCGATCGGCAACACGCCCCTGATCAAGCTCGTGCGCGCCTCGGAGGCGACGGGATGCACCATTCTCGGCAAGGCCGAGTTCATGAACCCCGGCCAGTCGGTCAAGGACCGCGCCGGCAAATGGATGATCCTGGAGGCCGAGAAGCGCGGTGACCTCAAGCCCGGCGGGCTTGTCGTCGAGTCGACCGCCGGCAACACCGGCATCGGCCTTGCCGTTGTCGCTGCCGCACGCGGCTATCGCACCTTGATCGTGATCCCGGAAACGCAGAGCCAGGAAAAGAAGGAGATGCTGCGGCTCTGCGGCGCAGACCTCGTCGAGGTCCCGGCCCTGCCCTTCAACAATCCCAACAACTATGCCCATGTCGGCCGCCGGCTCGCCGACGAGCTGCGCAAGACCGAGCCCAATGGCGTCCTGTTTGCCGACCAGTGGAACAATCTCGACAACGCCAAGGCGCATTACGAATCGACCGGCCCCGAAATCTGGGAGCAGACCGGCGGCAAGGTCGACGGCTTCATCTGCGCAGTGGGCACCGGCGGCACGCTGGCCGGCACCAGCCGCTTTCTGAAGGAGAAGAACGCCGGCATCACCACCGCCTGCGCCGACCCGCACGGCTTTGCGATGTACAGCTGGTTCAAGAACGGCGAGGTCAAATCGACGCCGGGCGATTCCATCACCGAAGGCATCGGCATCGGCCGCGTGACCCCGGTGATCGAGACCGCCAAGGTGGACACGGCGTTCCTGGTGTCGGACGAGGACGCCGTCAACACCATCTACGACCTGCTGCAGCACGAGGGCCTGTGCCTGGGCGGGTCGAGCGGCATCAACATCGCCGGCGCGGTGCAGTTGGCGAAACACCTCGGTCCCGGCCACACCATCGTGACCATCCTCTGCGACTCCGGCAACCGCTATCAGTCGAAGCTGTACAATCCGGAGTTCATGCGCGCGAAGAACCTGCCGGTGCCGGAATGGCTGGAGCGGCGCAGCGGCATCAAGCCGCCATTTGTGTGAGTAGCAGCGAGTAGCGAGGGACTGCCCCTCACGTCGAGGTTTTCCAAACCTATTCGCTACTCCCCATTCGCCATTCGCCCGCTCAATGCCGCAGGATCTGGCTGAGGAACAGCTTGCTGCGCGCATGTTGCGGGTTGGCGAAGAATTCCTGCGGCGTGTTCGATTCGATGATCTGGCCGGCGTCCATGAAGACGACGCGGTTGGCGACCTCGCGGGCAAAGCCCATCTCGTGGGTCACCACCAGCATGGTCATGCCCTCCTTGGCGAGATCGACCATGGTGTCGAGCACCTCCTTGACCATCTCGGGATCGAGCGCCGAGGTCGGCTCGTCGAACAGCATGACCTTCGGGTTCATCGTCAGCGCGCGGGCGATCGCCACGCGCTGCTGCTGACCGCCCGACATCTGCCCCGGATATTTGTGGGCCTGATGCGGGATCTTGACCCGCTCCAGGAACTTCATCGCGGTCGCCTCGGCTTCCTTCTGGGGAATGTTGCGCACCCAGATCGGCGCCAGCGTGCAGTTCTCCAGCACGGTGAGATGCGGGAACAGGTTGAAGCTCTGGAACACCATGCCGACCTCGCGGCGCACCTCGTCGACGCGCTTGAGGTTCGGACCGAGATCGATGCCGTCGACGTTGATCTCGCCCTCCTGGAACTCCTCCAGCGCGTTGATGCAGCGGATCAGGGTCGACTTGCCGGAGCCCGAGGGTCCGCAGATGACGATGCGCTCGCCCTTTCCGACGGACAGGTTGACGTCACGCAGCACGTGGAATTCGCCGTACCATTTGTTGAGCGCGGAGATGCTGACGATGGAAGCCGGATTTGCAGCCATGGATCGGTACTCGATGATCTCTGTTCAATTGCGCCGGTGCGCGTTGAGACGGCGCTCGACCAGCAGGGAGTAGCGTGACATGCCGAAGCAGAAGGCGAAGTAGATCAGCCCGGTGAAGGCGAAGCCGGTGAAGGCCGTGGTCGGCGTCGCCCAGACCGGATCGGCGAACGAGGCCTTGAGGCTGCCGAGCAGGTCGAACAGCGCCACGATCGACACCAGCGAGGTGTCCTTGAACAGCGAGATGAAGCTGTTGACGATGCCGGGAATGACGTGGCGCAGCGCCTGCGGCAGCACGATGAAGCTCGTGGTCTTCCACCAGGACAGGCCGAGCGCACTCGCCGCCTCGGCCTGGCCGCGCGGAATGGCCTGCAGGCCGCCGCGGATCACCTCGGCCATGTAGGCGCCGGAGAACAGCGCGACGCCGATCAGAGCCCGTACCAGGCCGTCGATCCGCATATTCCCCGGCAGGAACAGCGGCAGCATGTAGGTGGCGAAGAACAGCACGGTGATCAGCGGCACGCCGCGCACCAGCTCGATGAAGGCGATCGAGAAGATCCGGATCAGGGGAATCGTGGAGCGGCGGCCGAGCGCCAGCGCAATGCCGATCGGCATCGACGCCACGATGCCGATGACCGACACGACCAGCGTCACCAGCAGACCACCCCACAGCCTGGTATCGACGATCGGAAGGCCGCCGCGGTCGAGACCCATCACGGCGATCACGATGGCGATGCCGACGAAGGTCGCGGCGGTGGCGACGACGCTGCGCATCGCCCGGACGCCGCCGCCCATCACGAACACCAGCGCCGAGACGACGAGGCCGGTCAGCACGAGATCGGTCCATACCGGCTGCCGAGACGCCTGCAGCAGATCGCGAAGCCCGACCAGCGGCCAGACGATCCATGAGGCGAGCAGTCCGAGCAGCACGACCAGCTTGCCGAGCGCCCACAGCAGCACGCCGACAACGGGAACAGTGTCGCCGGCGCGAACCAGCGCGTTGCCGGCGGTGTCGATGCTTTCGGCGACCAGCGACAGCACGCTCGCGGTCCAGCTCACGCCGAAGCCCGACAGGCCGCCGCCGTAGAGCAGGAAGAAGGCCACGACGGGCAGCGCGAACAGGAACAGCCCGGCGTTCAGCGCCTTGCCCGGCACCCGCTGGATCAGCAGCGGCACCAGCAAGGCGACCGACAGGCCATAGGTCAGGTTGACACGCCAGCGATCGGCGTCGGGATAGAAGCCATACATGAACTGGCCGAACTTCGCGGCGATATAGGGCCAGCAGGCACCGACCGGGTGACCGGCGTTCTGCGCCAGGCACGCCTCGCGGTCCTTGCCGACCCACACCGCGTCGACCAGCAGGAACTGCAGCGCGGGAACCACGGTGAACCAGATCAGCAGTGCGCTCACCAGGGTGAGCAGGATATTGGTCGGCGAATTCAACAGGCGGGTGCGGACGAAGCCGACGAAGCCCGTCGTCTTGACCGGCGCCGGGCGTTCCCCGGCCATGTCCTGACGAATGAAGGTTGAGGCCGTGATATCGGTCATGCGCCAACTCTCTTCATGCACCAAGCCTCTTGCCAAGCCGCCAGCTGTAGAAGCTCATGATCGCACTCGTGATCAGCGACAGCGCCAGATAGACACCCATGGTGATGCCGATGATCTCGATGGCCTGTCCGGTCTGGCTCATCGTGGTGCCGGCGAACACCGACACCAGGTCGGGATAGCCGATGGCGACCGCCAGCGACGAGTTCTTGGTCAGGTTCAGATACTGGTTGGTGAGCGGCGGCAGGATCACGCGCAGCGCCTGCGGAACGACGATGAGGCGCAGCACGGTGCCGCGGCCGAGGCCGAGCGAGAGCCCCGCCTCCATCTGCCCCTTGTGGACCGAGAGGATGCCGGCGCGGACGACCTCGGCGATGAACGACGCCGTGTACATGGTGAGCGCGAGCGTCAGCGCGACGAGCTCGGGGATGATGCGCGAGCCGCCGGCGAAGTTGAAGCCCTTCAGCACCGGCACTTCGAAGGCCACGGGCACGCCAGACACCAGCATCGCGACCAGCGGCAGGCCGACCAGCATGCCCAGCACATAGGGCCAGATCCGCATCGCGTGGCCGCGCAGGAACAATTCGCGCCGGGCGTAGAAGCGCAGACCGAGCGAGGCGACGATCGCGACGCCGAGCGCGATCAGGAACGGCGTCAGGCCGGGTTCCTCGATCGGACGCGGAACGATGAAGCCGCGATTATTGAGGAAGAAGGTCGAGAACAGCGAAATGCTCTGGCGCGGTCCGGGCAAGGCCGCCAGCACCGCGAGATACCAGAACAGGATCTGGAACAGCAGAGGCAGGTTGCGGATCAGTTCGACATAGGCCCCCGACACCCGGGACAGCAGCGCATTCGGCGACAACCGGCCCAGCGCCACCAGGAAACCGAGGATGGTCGCCATCACGATGCCGATGACGGACACCAGCAGCGTGTTGAGGATGCCGACCACCAGGACGCGGCTGTAGCTGTCTGAGCCGGTGTAGCTGATCAGGGCCTGGTTCACGTCGAACCCGGCCGTGTTGTTGAGGAACCCGAAGCCCGACGTGATGCGCTGGGCGGCCAGGTTGCTGCGGGCGTTGGCGACGATCTCGTAGCCAACCCACACCAGGACTGCGACGAACAGGATCTGCAGGATGATGCCGTTCCATCCTGCCTTGCCTCCGAGCATGCGCTTCAGACGAAGCCCATATTGCGCAGGCGGTAGCCTCGCTTCGATACTCATTCGCCGCAGCCCCGATCTCGTGCAGCTGTTAGCGGATCGGCGGCGCGTATTGCAGGCCGCCCTTGTTCCAGAGCTGGTTCAGACCGCGCGCGATCTGCAGCTTGGAATTGGCGCCGACGTTGCGGTCATACATCTCGCCGTAATTGCCGACCGCCTTCACGATGCGCGAGAACCAGTCCTTGGTCAGGCCGAGCTGCTCGCCGAGATTGCCGTCGGTACCGAAGGCGCGCTTGAAGTCGGGCTTGTCGGACTTGGCCATCTCGTCGACGTTCGCCTGGGTGACGCCCATCTCCTCGGCCGTGACGAGCCCGAACAACGTCCACTTCACGATGTCGAACCACTGGTCGTCGCCATGACGCACCATCGGGCCCAGCGGCTCCTTCGAGATGACCTCGGGCAGAACGACGTGGTCGGCCGGATTGGCGAGCTTCAGGCGCTCGGCATAGAGGCCCGAGACGTCGGTGGTGAACACGTCGCAGCGGCCGGATTCATAGGCCTTCACGGTCTCGTCGGCGCCGGCGAACGCGATCACCTCGTACTTCATCTTGTTGGCCTTGAAGTAGTCGGCGAGGTTCTGTTCGGTCGTGGTGCCGGTCTGCACGCAGACCGAGGCGCTGTTGAGCTCGAGCGCGGAATTGACCTTGAGCGACTTCTTCACCATGAAGCCCTGGCCGTCGTAATAGGTGATGCCGGCAAAGTTGGCGCCCAGCGAGGTGTCGCGCGACAGGGTCCAGGTGGTGTTGCGGGACAGCACGTCCACCTCGCCCGACTGCAGTGCAGTGAAGCGGTCCTTGGCGGACAGCGGTACGAACTTGACCTTGGTCGGATCGTTGAAGATCGCGGCGGCGATGGCGCGGCAGACGTCGACGTCGAGCCCGGTCCAGTTGCCCTTGTCGTCCGGGTTCGAGAAACCGGGCAGACCCTGGCTGACGCCGCAGGCGAGCATGCCGCGATCCTTGACGGTCTTGAGCGTTTCGGCCTGGGCGCCGACGCTCGCCAGCACCGGGGCGAGAGCAAGAGTGAGAGCCAGAGTGACGCGTTTCATAAATACAGCCTTTCGCGGTCGTCCTTGGGGAGCGATGAAATCTCAACGCGTGGATAGGGCCGACCTGAATCCGCATCTGCAAACGCCATACCAACAATATGGCGCACGGCATGCACAGCGACGCCGTGCATGCATGATGAAGCGGACATCGCGGCAAGCCCCTCAACGTGCAGCGATCGAATTGCGTCGGCATCACAGAACGACTGGCGGTCCGGGTCAAGGGGTTGACGGCCCTGTTCTGCATTCTGTTATTAACGACCGCAGTCCGGCCCGATTTGCGCTATCCCGGCGGCACTAAAAGAGAAAAGACACACGAATGGCATCCTCGAACGATCCCGCTTCGGCGGTGCGACAAAACGTCGAAACACGGCTGGTCACGGCGGGACGGGATACGAAGGCGCAGCACGGATTCGTGAATCCGCCGGTCGTCCATGGCTCGACGGTGCTCTATCCCACCGCTGACGACCTGCATGCGCACCGTGGTGAATTCCAGTACGGCCGTCACGGGACGCCGACCACGAAGGCGCTGCAGCAAGTCCTGATGGCGCTGGAGGGGCCGCAATGCGCCGGCGTGGGCATCGCACCATCCGGCCTGGCGGCCATCTCCACGACCCTGCTGTCGGTACTCAAGGCCGGCGACCACGTGCTGGTGTGCGACAGCATCTATCGTCCGACCCGAAATTTCTGCAACGGCATGCTGGCGCGCTACGGCGTCGAGACGACCTATTTCGACCCAATGATCGGCACAGGAATTGAGCAACTGCTCAAACCGAATACACGCGCGGTGGTTGTCGAAGCGCCCGGCTCGCAGTCCTTCGAAATGCCGGACATCCCGGCCATTGCAGCGGTCGCGCATGCGCATGGCGCGCTGGTGATCGACGACAACACCTGGGCAACGCCGCTGTACCACCGCTCGCTCGACCAGGGCGTCGACATCAGCATGCAGGCGGCCACAAAATACATCGGCGGACACTCCGACATCATGTTCGGCACGATTTCGGCCAATGCGAAGGCCTGGCCGCTGATCTCCGAAGGCATCCGCCTGCTCGGCGTCTGCGCCGGCCCGGACGATGTGTTCCTCGCCTTGCGCGGCGTTCGGACACTCGGTGTGCGGCTGGCGCAGCATCATCGCTCGGGTCTCGAGATGGCGCGCTGGCTCGCCGCGCGTCCCGAGGTGATCGAGGTGCTGCATCCGGGGCTGGAAAGCCATCCCGGCCACGCGATCTGGAAGCGCGATTTCACCGGCGCCTCCGGCCTGTTCAGCATCGTGCTGCGACCGAAGCCGCAGGCCGCCGTCGACGCCATGCTCGACACGCTGACCTTGTTCGGCATGGGCTATTCATGGGGCGGTTTCGAGAGCCTCGCGATCCCGTTCGACTGCTCGAGCTACCGCACCGCGACGACATGGGCTCCTGGCGGCCCGACGCTGCGCCTGCACATCGGCCTTGAGAACGTCGAGGATCTCAAGGCCGATCTCGATCGCGGCTTCGCAGCCTTCAACGCCGCCTGATCACATCCTTCGGCGGCAACCGGAACGCCCTGCGATCGGGCACGCAGGGCCGACAAATTAGCGTTGATCCCCAGCCGATTGGGCGTAGCCTTCGCAGCAGGGCTCACGAACATGAACGGGAATCATGGTTCTGCTCGATCTGATGGGCGGCGTCGCGTTGCTGCTGTGGGGCCTTCACATGGTCCACAGCGGCATCCTGCGTGCGTTTGGACCGGATCTCCGGCTGTTGCTGTCGCGCGCGCTGCGCAACCGTTTCAGCGCCCTGCTCGCCGGCGTCGGCCTCACCGCCCTGCTCCAGAGCAGCACGGCGACCGCGCTCATCACCACGTCGTTCGCGGCGGAAGGCCTCGTCGGCCTGATCCCGGCGCTCGCGATCATGCTCGGCGCCAATATCGGCACGACGCTGATCGTGCAGGTGCTGTCGTTCAATGTCGCGGCTGTCGCGCCGGTGCTGTTCGTGCTCGGGCTCGTGGCGTTCCGCAGCGGACCGCGATCGCGCATCAAGGATCTCGGCCGCGTCTCCATCGGCCTTGGCCTGATGCTGCTGTCGCTTCATATCCTGATCGATACCCTGGCGCCGGCGGAACAGGCGCCGGCCATGCGTGTCTTCATGCAGGCCATCACGGCGGACGTGACGCTGTGCGTCGTCTTTGGCGCCGTCGTCACCTGGATCGTGCATTCCAGCGTCGCCAGCGTGCTGCTGGTGATGTCGCTCGCCTATGCGCATTTCATCACCGCCGACGCGGCCTTGGCGCTGGTGCTGGGCGCCAATCTCGGCAGCGCCGTCAATCCGGTGTTCGAAGGCGCCAAGCGCGACAATCCGGCGAGCTATCGCCTGCCGGTCGGCAATCTTCTCAACCGCGTCATCGGCGTCGCATTGATCGCGCCGTTCCTGCAGCCGCTGGCAGCGCAATTGCAGCTCTGGCAGCCCGATCTGTCGAAGCTGACCGCTCAGTTCCACATGGCCTTCAATCTGGGCACGGCCGTGATGTTCATCGGCCTGCTCGGCGGAGTTGAGAAGCTCCTGGTCCGGCTGTTCCCGGACCGCCGGGCCGAGGTCGATCCGGCCAAGCCGCGCTACCTGGACGAGACCGCGCTGGAAACCCCGTCTCTGGCGCTGGCTGATGCCGCGCGCGAGACGCTGCGCATGGGCGACGTGGTCGAGACCATGCTGCGCAACGTGATGACGGCGATGATGACCAACGATCGCAGCCTCGTCGATCAGGTCTCGCGCAACGACAATGTCGTCGACCGGCTCGACGAGGCGATCAAGCTCTACATCACCAAGCTGACGCGCGGCAGCCTGGACGAGCGCGAGGGCAAGCGCGCGATGGAGATCATCTCCCTGGCGATCAATCTCGAGCATATCGGCGACATCATCGACAAGAATCTGAGCGAGCTCGCCACCAAGAAGATCAAGCGGCGCTTCCAGTTCTCGATCGAAGGCGCCGACGAGCTGCAGGCGTTCCATCGCCAGATCATGGAAGCGCTGCGCATCGCCTTCGGCATCTTCATGTCGGGCGACGCGCAGCAGGCGCATCGGCTGCTCGACCAGAAGGCCGAGCTGCGCAACGCCGAGCTCGCCGCCACGGAACGGCATCTCGAGCGCCTGCGTGAAGGGCGTTCCGAAACGCTGGAAACGACATCGCTGCACCTCGACGTGCTGCGCGATCTCCGCCGCATCCACTCGCACATCTGCTCGGTCGCCTATCCCGTGCTGGATGCGGCGGGAGAGGTGACGAGGCGCCGAAGCGAGGGAGCGCAGAACGGGGGCGCCGTCGCTGCTCTGCCCACCGCATCGCGTGCCCAGCCGCTCCCGCGCTGAGCGTCACGCATACTGTCGGCCGACCTCCCACGCCGTACCACGCCCAGCGTGTCATTCCGGGGCAATCGCGCAGTGCAGCCGCCAAGCGGCTGCGCTTCGCGATTGAACCCGGAATCTCGATATTGTTGAAAATGAACGCAAGCCAATCTCGGGATTCCGGGTTCAAGGCCTGCGGCCTTGCCCCGGAATGACGGTCGGCTTGAAACGCTTGAAGTCCGCTCGGCTGCGGCGCCAACCCGTGCCGGAAAGTGAGGCGCCCGCTCAGTTGCTCAGCGTCTGCGATTCCTTCTGCCGGTTCTTGAAGATCAGCATGACGTTGCGGACGTAGATGACGTTCGACAGCAGCTGGCCGAAGATGATGACGGGCTCGCGCTTCACGAGGCCGTAGATCAGCGTCATCAGTCCGCCGCCGATCGAGAAGAACCAGAAGGCGAGCGGCACGACGCTCTTGCCGGCGCGCTCGCTCGCGATCCATTGCACCAGGAATCTCGCCGCAAAGGCGAGCTGGGCGGCGAGGCCGAACACGAGCCAGAAATCGAACTTGGCGATGAAGATGTCGTAGAGATAGTTGCTGAACGCCTGCCCGAATTGAATCAGCATCATCTCACCTCGGTCGCGACCGGCGTCGGCTTCTTGCGGCGGATCAGCCACCACACGCCGGCGAGATCCATGATCCCGATCCACAGCCGGTCGAAGAAGCCGTAGTTCGACACGCCCGAATGCCGCGGGCGATCGATCACGTCGATATAGGCGATGTCATAGCCTTCGCGGCGCACCAGCGCCGGCAGGAAGCGGTGCAGACCATCGAAATACGGCATCATCAGGAACACGTCGCGGCGCACCGCCTTGAGCCCACAGCCGGTGTCGCGGGTGCCGTCGTGCAGCACAGCGTTGCGGATCTTGTTGGCGAGCCGCGATTGCAGCTTCTTGAATCCGGTGTCCTTGCGGCCGACGCGCTGGCCCGCGACGAGGCCGACGCCGGCGCCGCCCTTTTCGAGGGCGGCGATCAGGTCGGGCAGGAACGCCGGATTGTTCTGGCCATCGCCGTCCAGCGTGGCCACCATCCCGCCACGGGCCGCGCGGATGCCGCTGCGAACCGCAGCCGATTGGCCGGTGGATGTCTCGTGCCGCAAGACGCGCAGGTTCGGCCGCCGCGCCATCTCCTCGGCGAGTCGCTGCGCGGTGTCGTCGGTCGAGCCGTCGTTGACGTAGATGATCTCGTACGGCCAGAGACCGTCGAGCGCAGCTGCGATCTCGGTGATCAGCGGCGTGATGTTGCCGGCCTCATTGCGCACGGGAACGACGATGGAGACGGCAACGGGGGTTTCGCTCGACAAGATGGGACTCGTGATGGCGTGATCGGACCGGTTCCTGCCCGGCACTGCGGCGGCGGGGGCTTATTATGGGGCTTGGGCCCCGCTCGCAACCCCCTAGCGCGGTACGATCCGACCGTCCTTGGACAGACGGAAACCGAGCCGGCGTGCTGCGAACCAGTAGCGGACCAGCATGGCGCAGACGAGGCCGACCACGGCACCGGCGACCACGTCGCTCGGATGATGAGCGAGCAGCACCAGCCGGCTCACGACGATGATCACGGCGTAGATGAACATGGGGATGCGCAGCCGCGGCCAGACTGCAGCCACGGCGAAAGCCAGTGCGACGGCGGTCACGGCGTGGGCAGAGGGCATGCTGAAATAGGCCGGCGTGCCGTTGAACGGGTCGAAGTTGAAGGCATTCGCCTTGCCGCCGACAAAGGGACGGCCGCGGCCGATGATGTATTTCAGCACCTGCGCGGCGAGCACCGAGGTCACCACCGCGAAGAAGAAATACTGCATGTGGGTCGCGAAGTTCAGCAGCCGGCTGCGCGTCGCCTCGGGCCATAGCGGGGCGATCAGGATCGTGACGACGACGCCGACGGCGAGGACGCTGATGACGTACTCATCCTGACCGAACTCGGTGACGATGCGCCAGGGCCACAGGCTCGGCGTGCCGCGGGCGGGCATCAGCCCGATCTCGTAGGCGTCGAAGGCGAGCATCAGCAGCAGGATCGTGCCGACGCCGACGGCGCCGAGCAGCAGGAGCTGGCGCGACAGGTGCCGCCAGGCTGCAGCGTCCGGCGCCGTCTGCGGCCGACGCACCAGGCGGCCGAGCGAGAACTTGCCCACCATCGCGAGTTGGGCGACATAGGACGATGACGAAGGGGTCTCGGACGACATCTATTCGGTGCCTTCCGACCGATAGATCGCAATCGAGACCGGGCGGCCCTGCGAAATGTTGTAGCCGTCGATCCGCCGGGCGACGTTGTAGCGAAGCCCGATCGCCTCGGCCCGCTGCACGAAGGCACGCTCGGTGCGCTGCTCGACCAGGGCGAAGCGGCAGGTGCCCTGGCTGAGGAAGTCGGCCGCACCCGAGCCGTCCGTCAACTGCGTCGACGTGCCCGTCATGAACACGAGGCTGGGCTCGTGGAAGCCGGCCGCGGCCGCCTTGGGCCCGACGCAGACGACGTTGCGCAGCGCGCGCGCAATCTCGGCGCTCGGGAACAGCGGCGTCAGCGCCGGCAGCACCGCGCCATAGACCACGAAGGCGAGGAACATCGCCGCGACGGCCGCATTCAGCAGCGAGCGCTCGGCGCGGCCGTCATCATAGAGCCACCACGCGAACAGGCCGAAGATCAGCGACACCGCGACGAATGGCCAGGCCAGGAACACCGGCTGGTGCGTGACGATGATGGCGCCGATCACGGCGACGACCGAGGTGATGGCGGGAATCGCGAACCACCAGGCCGCGCCGCGCCGCAACCAGGAGCGCGACAGCACGCGCCGCTCCAGCGCGCCGACCGTGAGGATGGCGATCGCGGGATAGAGCGGCAGCACGTAGTGCGGCAGCTTGGTCAACGCGGCCTCGAAGACGATCCAGGACGGCACGAGCCACGCCAGCAGGAACTGTGCGCCCGGCTCGCGACGCGCGCGCCACACCGCGGGCGCCGCCATCAACGCCAGGGGCGCGCCGGGCCAGAAGGTGACGAAGAACAGCAGCAGATAGAGCCCGGGCGGAGCGCCATGCGACTCCTGGGCCGAGATCTTGGCGAGCATGTCGCCACCAACCGAGTCCGCAAAGAACGCGTCGCCCGCGCGCAGGAAGATCAGCACGAACCAGGGCAGCACCAGAACCAGCAGCCACATCAGGCCCCAGAGCGGGCGCAAGCGCCAGAGCCAGCCGGCCCCGCGATCCATGATCGCAAGCGAGATGATCGTGAAGCCCACCGGCATCAGGATCAGCGGACCCTTGACCAGAATGCTGACCGCAATGGCGGTCCAGAAGATCGCCGGCGGTCCCCACGGCGGATGCTCCGGATCCTCGCCGCGCTGCCACGACAGGTAGACGCGTGCCAGCGCGCCCATTGCGGCGACCACGGTGAACAGCAGCATCGCGTCGGTCTTGGCCAGACGCGCCTCGACGCCAAGCAGGACCGAGCAGCACATCAACAAGGCGGCGAACACGGCGCCGCGCCGCGTGACGAAGGCGAGCGCGGTCCAATAGGTCAGCAGCACGGCACCGATGGCACCGATCAGCGAGGGAATGCGATAGACCCAGATGCGCAGCTGCGCGCGCGGCAGTCCGATCGCCGATGCGGTCTCAACGGCCGCCGATTGCAACCAGTAGATGCCGACGGGCTTCTTGTAGCGCACGTCGTCCTGGAAGCGGATGTCGACGTAATCGCCGCTCTCGACCATCTGCTTGGTGGCCTGCGCGAAGCGCGCCTCGTCGCGATCGACCGGCGGGATCGTGAAGAAGCCGGGCAGGAACAGCAGCAAGCCGCAGACGAGCAGGAACGCGACCGCCCTGGCATGGCTCACGGTGACGGCATCGATCATCCGCACCAGCCGATTGCCCGGATTCACCAGGTTCTTCGGCTCGCGCGGCTCTCCAAAACGGGGGCGGGCATAGGTCTCGACCATGGGGTTCCGAATACGCTGAAACCACCATGCCGACAACCGCTTAGCGAACGGTCACTGGATTCTGACCACAACTGTGTCCGCCGCGCCCGTGGCGTCGATCACGGTCAGGCGGGCAAAGCCCGGCCCCGGCGGATCGATCAGGCGCTGGCGCCGGCTGTCGATCTCGCCGACCGGCAGGCCGTTCACCATCATCGTCAGCGGCAGCACGCCGCCCGAGACCTTCACCGGCATCACTGACGCCTCGGGGCCGCCCGAGCGGTCCACGTCGATGCGCGAGCCATTCAGCGGGAACTGGATGTGCGGCGCCTGCTCGGCGCCGGTGCGGACGAGTTCGCCGATCGGACGGAACCGGCGCAGCGGCAGCGGCAACTTTGAATTGTTGGCGACCAGCGCTCCCTTGGGCGGTTTGGGCAAGGCCGCGGGCAGCCTGCCGCTGCGGGCGAAGGCGTCGAACAGGATCGGCGCCGCGACGACGCGACCGACAAGTCCGGGAACCGGCGCACCATCCGGGCGGCCGACCCAGACGCCGATCGTGACGCGGCCGTCGAAACCGACCGACCACGCGTCGCGGTAGCCGTAGCTGGTGCCGGTCTTGAAGGCGATGCGGTTGCGCGCGGCGTTCTCCGGCGGCGGCGTGCCCAGGAGCACGTTGCCGACCTGCCAGGCGGCCACCGCATCCATCAGCCGCATCGGCTCGCGCCCGTCGTCCTTGTCGTCGGCGGCCATGATCTCGCGCAGCGGCCTGGTGGTGCCCAGCCGCGGGAACCCGGCATAGAGCTGAGCAAGATCCTGCAAGGTCACGCCGACGCCGCCGAGCCCCATCGCAAGGCCCGGTGCCTCGTCCTTCGGCAGCACGAGGTTGCCGCCGGCCTGCTTGAGCCGCGACGACAGCCGGCTGGCGCCGACGCGATCCAGCAGCACGATCGCGGGGACGTTCAGGGACAGCTGCAGCGCCTTGCGCACCGGCACCGTGCCCTGGAACGTCATGTCGAAATTCTCCGGCGCGTAGGAGCCGAAGCGCACCGGGCGGTCCTCGATCAGGCTCTCCGGATGCACGAAACCATCCTCGAAAGCGAGGCCATAGATGAAGGGCTTGAGCGTCGAGCCGGGCGAGCGCACCGCGCGCGTCATGTCGACCTGCCCTGCCCGCTTCTCGTCGAAATAGTCAGCCGAGCCGACATGGGCGAGCACGTCGCCGCTGTCATTGTCGACGACGATGATGCCGACCGAGACGTTCGGTCCCAGCGCGACGGCGCGGTCGCGCGCCAGCGGCTCCAGCACCTTCTGCAAGGAGGAATCCAGCGTCAGCCGGATGACCGGCTGGTCCTTCACGGCGGCCGCGGCCTGGTCGGCGGCATGCGGCGCCAGGATCGGCATCGGCTTGCGCAACGCCGGCACGGGCTGCGCCTTGGCCTGCGCGGCCTCGTCGGCCGAGATCACGTTCTCCGACACCATGCGGTCGAGCACGCGATCGCGGCCGCGGCGCGCCGCTTCGGGATGACGGTCGAGCCGGCGCGTCTCCGGCGACTGCGGCAGCGCCACCAGCAGCGCGGCTTCCGCCAGCGACAGCCGCTTCGGCTCCTTGCCGAAATAGGCGATCGAGGCGGCGCGGATGCCTTCGAGATTGCCGCCGTAAGGCGCGAGCGCCAGATAGAGATCGAGGATCTCGTCCTTGCTGAGCTTTCGCTCGAGCTCGAGCGCGCGCACGATCTGCCGCAGCTTCGCATGCAGCGAGCGCTGCCGCCGCGGCTCGAGCAGTCGGGCCAGTTGCATGGTGATCGTGGAGCCGCCGGAGACGATGTGGCCATGCGAGCCGAGCTGGATCGCGGCACGCGCCAGCGCACGCGGGTCGACGCCGTGATGGTCGTAGAAGCGTTGGTCCTCATAGGCGAACAGCAGCTTCAGATAGGTCGGATCGACGTCCTTCCTGGCGCTGACCGGCAGCCGCCACCGCCCATCCGCCATCGCATAGGCGCGCAGCAGCTTGCCGTGGCGATCGACCACGGTGGTCGAGACGGCTTTGGCCTCCTGCAGCGGCAGCGGGCCGAGGGAGAGGGTGTAGGCGCCTAAGGCCGTCGCTATGACCAAGATGAGCAGGAGCGCAAGCGCCGCTATACGTTTTGCGACGTGCCCTCTCCTTTCGTCATGCCCGGGCTTGACCCGGGCATCCATGCCGTCCTCGCGTGCGGTCGTGAATGGCCCGGTCAAGCCCGGCCATGACGACGGAGAATGGAGTTCCGCCGTGCGTCCATCATCGTTGGTCGCACCCTCGCTCATTTCGCCGCGCGGACCTCCACGGAGCCCGTCCCGGTCCGACCATAGCGCGAGGGATTGTACATGTCCTCGACATAGGCCTGCGGCAGCACATATTTGCCCGGCGACACCGCGCGGACGACGTAGGCGACCGTGAACACTGACTTGGCGTTCGCGGCACGGTCGAGCGCGGCGGTGAAGCGGTCGTCGCGGAACTCGGTGTTGACCGGTTCCTGGCCGTCCTCGATCCAGTCCAGCGTGCCGCTGTCGCCCGACGACACCAGATGCGGATTGTCGATCTCCAGCCCCGCCGGCAGATAGTCCGACACCATGATGTGCCCGTATTCCGGCTTGGCCTCGGTGACCTTCAGCACCACCGCGAAGCGGTCGTTCTGCTTCACGGTCTTGATGTCGGCCGGCTTGCCGTCGAGCGTGTAGTAGCTGCGCTCGATCTTGAAGCCGTTCGAGGCCGCCGGCTCCGGCGTCAGCGGCGAGCCGGAGACCGAGACCACCGCCTGCACCGGCGCCTCGCCGGTGTTGGTGATCTTCAGCGGCTGGCCGGTGAGCTCGGCCGCCTTGTAGCTGCGGTACATCGCCTGCTTCACCGCCTGCCCGTTCACATCCAGCGTCAGCGTCTCCTTGGCGAGCGCGCGCGCCGCCAGCACCATCCACGCATTCTCCTGCGTCGAGGTGTACGGCGTCAGCCCGCGCGCGGCCTCGACGCGGGCCACCGCTTGCGTCAGCGTCGCGCGCGGTGCGTTGCCCTCGCCGGCCAGCGACACCAGCGCCGCGGCGTCCCGCAGGTCCGAGCCGTAGTCGGTGCGGCCGAACACCAGCACCGGCTTCGGCGCGAGGCTGTCGGCGGCAGCGCCATAGACCCGCTCGGCGCGGGCGCGGTCGCCGACCAGCGCCAGCGCGGCTGCGAGCTGCGCCTTGGCGATTGGAGTTGCCAGATTGCCGAGCTTGGTGTCGGCGAGATAGCGCAGGTCGCCGATCGGCGCCGCGCCATTGCGCGCCAGCACGTAGAGGCCGTAGGCCAGATCGCGGCCGCCGGTTTTCTCCGGCTCCTCGGCATTGACGACCGAGTTCCTGACGCGGTCGAGCGCGCTCTTGAACAGCACGTCGGGCACTGCAAAGCCCTTTTCGCGGGCGCGGGTCAGGAAGTCCGTGACATAGGCATCCAGCCACGGATCGTCGCCGCCGGCCGACCACAGCCCGAACGAGCCGTTCGAGCCCTGCCGCGCCAGCAGCCGGTCAATGGAGTCGCGGATGCGCTGGTCGACCTCGGTGTCCATCGCCAGATGCGCGCCGGCCGCGAGCTCGTTGACATAGAGCAGCGGCATCGCGCGGCTGGTGATCTGCTCCGAGCAGCCATGCGGATAACGGTCGAGCGCCTTGAGGATGGTCGCCGCGTCGAGCGCGGTCGACAGCCCCGCCGACAGCGACACCGTGCCGGTGCCCGCCACGAGATCACTGAACATGTCCGACGTCAGCGTCAGGCTCTCGCCCTTGGCCAAGGTCCGGATCGAGCGCCGCGCCAGCACCTGCGTCGCCGGCTTGACGTCGAGCTGATAATGCCGCGCCAGCGATAGGCCATTCGGCCCCTTGATGTCGACATCGAGCTGCGCCGTGCCGGTGCCGGAGGCATCGAGCGGCAAGGTCGATGACGAGCGCTGTTTGGCCGCGAGCTTCAGCGTGACATTGGCATTGCCGGACACCTTGACCGGCCCGCTCGCCTTGAGGGCCACGACATAATCGCCCGGCGCGCCCTCGACGTTGTCGACGTCGAACGACAGCGTGCCGCGGTCGCCCGACAGCAGGAACCGCGGCAGGGTCGCCGTCAGCACCACGGGATCGCGCACGGTGACATCGATGTTGGCGCGGCCGACCTTGGTCGCGCTCCAGGCCACCGCCATGACACGCGCCGTGCCGGCGAACTCCGGAATGTCGAAGCTCACCTCCGCCGTGCCGTCCGGCCCGACGGTGACGATGCCAGAATACAGCGCCAAGGGCTTCTGCGTCGGGGGCGAGCCCTGCAGCTCGGCGCCGCCGCCGTCACCGCCGGAGCGGATCTGGCCGCGCGTGCCCTGCATGCCGTCGATCAGCTGGCCATAGAGATCGCGGATCTCGGCCGAGAGCTGGCGCTGGCCGAGGTAATAGTCATCCGGCGCCGGCGGCTTGTAGTTGGTCAGATTCAGGATGCCGACGTCGACCGCCGCGATGACGATCTTGGCGTCCTCGCCGGGATTGAGCCCGCCGATCTTGACCGGGATCTTCAAGCTGGAGCCCGGCCGCACCAGCGCCGGCGGCGTCAGCGCGACATTCAGCGTGCGCGCCGATTTGTCGATGCCGAACCAGGCGACGCCGAGCGCGCGGCCCGGCATGCGCTGCGCGGCCGCATCGAGCGGACGCCGGAGCGTCGTCACGACATACGCGCCCGTGCCCCAGTCCTTGCCGACGGGGAGCCTGACCTGGTTGGTGCCTTCCTTGACCTCGGTGGTCTGCGTCGTCAGCAGCCGGTCGCCGAGCACGTTGACCGTGAGCTTGCCGGCGGTGCGCGCATTGACGGTCACCACCATCGTGTCGCCCGACTGGTATTGCGGCTTGTCGAGCGAGGTCTCCAGGAGATCCGGCGTGTCGGCGCTGCCATCGGTGTACCAGCCGACGTCGAACTGCAGCGAGGTCACCGGTCCATCGGCATCCGCCGACTTGACGTCGAGCCGGTAGCGTCCCGCCTCCGGCTGGAAGCTCAGCCGCGCCGGCTTGCTCGCCGATATCGTGACGTCGCCGTCGCCGACGCGCTTCGTCGACTTCACCGGCTCGTACTCCCAATAGGCGTTCTGCCGATACCACTGATAGCGCGACTCGATCTTCAGGAGCTCGTAGCGCAAGCCGTTGCGCGCCAGCGTCTTGCCCTCCGGCGAGACGAACACGATGTCGAACTCGGCCTTGTCGCCCTCGCCGACGCTCTTGCCCGAGAACGACGGCTTGATGCCGATCTGCGCCGCCTTCGGCGCCACCGGCAGAGTGAGCTTGCGCTCGACCGCGCGGCCGCCGGTCTCGGCCATGCGCACGAAGATCTGCGCCTCCTGCGGCCGGCTGGAGGACGGCGGCTTCGCCAGGCTGACCGGGAAGGTCGCCGCGCCCTTGTCGTCGGTCTCCGGCAGGCCCTCGATCGGCGTGCGCTCATTGGAGGCGCTCTCCTCGTCGGCGACGCCGAACTGATAGCCCGGGAAGCCCGGCCGCTCCGCGGCGGTCGTCACCAGCAGGTCGCCCTCGAGCTGCAGGCCGGAGGCCGGCGCGCCATAGAGGAAATGGCCGTCGACCTTCACCTCCACCGGAGCATCAGCCTTGATCTGCTTGTCCTTGGAGGACAGGTCGAATTCCAGCCGCTCGGGCACGTAGTCCTCGACCAGGAAGGTGGTCTCGCCGACCGCCGTGCCCTTCGGATCGGTGAAGGCGCGCACGCGATAGGTCCCGGTCGGCACCGCCGAATTGAGCGCCACGCTCAGCGAGCGCCCGCCGGCGCCCTGGTCGGGCAGCACGGCGCGGCGGAACTCGACGCCGTCGGGGCGCTCGACCACCAAGGTCAGCGGCGTGCCGGTCATGGCGTTGCCCTGGCCGTCGCGCAGCAGCGCGGTGAGATAGACAGTCTCGTTGGAGCGATAGACGCCGCGCTCGGAATAGACGAAGGCATCCGGCCCGGCCGGCGCCTCGCGCCCGGCGACGCCGCGATCGGACAGGTCGAACGCCGATGTCTTCAGGCTGAGGAAGGCATAGTCGGCCTTCTCGCCCGACACCGTCAGCATCGCCGGCGACAGCCCGCCCTCGCCGCGCGCCAGCCCGGCCTCGAACAGCACATGGCCGGCCTCGTCGGTCTTGCGCGTCGCCAGGATCTCGTTGTTGCGCGCCACCAGCCGCACTTCGGCGCGCGCCACCGGATCGGTGGACGCCAGCGAGTTGACGAACACGTGGATGCCGTCATTGCCGGAGAACGCGGCGACGCCGAGGTCGGAGACGATGAACCATTGCGTGGCGAGCTGGCCGCCGCTGTCCTCGTCATTGCCGCTGGCCGGGCCCTTCGGCGCCGCGGTCATCACATAGACGCCCGGCTGCATGTCGCTGAGCGCCTGGTCGACCGGGAAGGCCGTGGTGACGTCCTGGTTGAGCGTCATCGCGGTCGAGAGCTCGCCGCTCCACACCTTCATGCCGCGCTCGTTGCCGAGATCGCTGAGCTGATAGCTCGACAGCGGCCGCTGGAAGTCGCTGTCGATGACGGTGTTGATCAGATTGCGGTCGCCGATCCGGAAGACGTTGATGTTGACCGCCGGCGTGTTGACGCTGACCAGCGGAATGCCCTTCTGGCCGGTGCGCGGCAGCACATAGGCCTTGCCGGTGAAGCGCACGAACGGCTTGCGGTCGCGGACATAGATGTTGAACTCGGCCGATTTCGGCAGGCTCTCCTTGACCGACGATGGCAGGCCGGCGCGCAGATTGATGTTGTAGCGCTCGCCATGCTTGAGGCCCTCGACGCAGAGCTGCTTGTCCTCCGAGGTCAGCGCCGGCTTGTCATTGCCGGCCTGCGCCACGAAGGGCGAGAAGTCGGTGCGCTTGGCGAGGTCCTCGGAGAACTGGAAGCAGGCGCGCGGGCTCGCCGAGTCCGAATCCACGGTGTAGTCGAGCAGCTTGAAGCCGTGCTCGTCGCGCATCCGCTCATACTGCCCTCTGATATCGGCGACCTCGCGCAGCTCGAGCGACATCCGCAGCGTATCCAGCGCCGGCCGCCACAACTTGCGCTCGGCCATGGACTTGCCGAGCACGGCGAGCGCATCGGCCTCCTCGCCGGCATTGCCGGCGCGCTGATAGGCGATGTAGGCCGCGGTCGAGGCGCGCTCCAGCAGGAACGTCTTCTCCGATGCATTGGCCGGCCAGATCTGGGTCATCACCGTTCGCGCCAGCCGCAGCCAGTTGCCGGAATCCTCCGGCGCGGCGGTCGCGATCTGCCCGAGGATCTGCAGGCCGGTGCGCAGGTCGTTGCGCCGCAGCGCCGCGTCGGCATCGGTGCGGAGCGTCGCGAGCGGCTTGTTCACCGCCCCCGCCTCGGTCTTGATCTGCGCCTCCAGCTTGATCGCGGCATCCGCGAGGTCGTCGCGCTTGAACGCCTTGTCGGCGGCGAGCGCCGCGGACCCGGCGGAGACGAGGCCGAGCGCCATGACGGCGCAGACGGCGGCGGCGCGAACCAGACCGATCATGGGACAGCTCCTTGGACGGTTCTCGAGACGTGTTGTGCGGAGATCTCTGGGACGGCGCGTCGGGACGGGACGCCGGCCGTGTTTGGCCGATTCGTGGCCAGAATGGACGCGAAATGGTGACGGACTGATGGCAAAGGTTGTGGCGGCCAGGAGAGCGGACCAGGATAGCGGACCTTGGCCGGGGCGGCCACCGGCGCCTCGCCGCAGCCGGGAAAATGGAATCATCAACGGCAATTCACAGCGCATGGCAACCCGGCAAGGCCCGCGGCCGCCGTTCATCCGGCGCCACCGACGCGGAAAACGGCGCAAAGCCCTCCTCCGCCTCCGCTTGGTCGCGCCATCACCGGATCCGGTTCGGCCGCTCTTGGCGAAACCAAAGATTTTTCATATGACCCGTGCTATGGATTCCGCGCCGGCCGGCCCCGCCCGCCGGCACCGGTCCCGTGAACCGGCCGCGAGGTCCGTTCATGTCGTGTCCGTTCATATCGTGTCCGTTCACGCGTTCGCCGTTCACGTCGCGACGACGGTCCCATAGCTCAACTGGATAGAGTAGCGGATTTCTACTCCGCGGGTTGCAGGTTCGAGTCCTGCTGGGATCGCCAACATTTTCAAAAACTTACGGCGACTATACTACTAAGTTTTATGTCGCGCGTGTTGCGCAAGATTCCCAAAATATTTTCAACGATTCCTCAGAACTCCTCGCTGCT
>NZ_CAFJ01000790.1 GCF_000239795.1 Bradyrhizobium sp. STM 3809
TTGTGGAGACAGTTTTGCCAAAAGCTCATACTGATCACAAGCAATAGCCATGGTCGGTACGAGTGCGCAGAACTAATGGTGGTCTTCGGGGAGACGATAGGGACCAACAATGTCAGGCGGAGTGCGCAATGCCAAGCAACGGTTTCGAGAAGGTCGTGTTCATCCCCGCCAACTTCCACCTGAGCGAGAGGGCTGCCGCGATGCTGCGCGAGCTGACGGAGCTGGCTTCGCAGGACCGCGGCCGCACGACGCTGCCGGCAATCTTCTGGGCGGAGGAGTATGACGAGATCAAGCGCCGGGTCATCGTCCATGGCGTGTCGACCGGCTGGTACGCTGTCGACGAGCTGCCAGCGCGGCTGGTGCAGCAGGTCGATGGCGTGAGCCTGGCGTTTCTCGTCACGCCGCGGCATGCGCCGCATTTCCAGGGCAGGACGATCGATTTTCAGGAAACGAAGTTCGTTCTGACGCCGTAGCCATGGACGTCCAATTCCCGCGGCGTCTTGATCACCATCAGCACGCGTGTTAGTAACTCGGCATGAAAAGCATCATCTCCATCGCGTCGGTCTTCTTTCTGAACCGTTGAGTGCGGCCCGCCCTGCGGGCGCACGACATGGCGCGGCCTACCGCCGCGTTTTTCTGGATCAGACCCGGCCAGTGACCGCGCGGCGCGCGGACCCATCTCACTCGGCTAAGCGATGTGAGCTTTTCCATGCCCGACAATTCTATTTTGGCGGCGCAGCCGCCTGCGCTGTCGTCTGCGCAGATCGATCAGTTCATCCGTGACGGCTTCGTCAAGCTCGAGCACGCATTCTCGCGCGAGCTCGCCGCGGCCGCGCGGGACATTCTCTGGCGCGACCTGCCGTGCCGTGCCGACGATCCGTCCTCATGGACACGCCCGGTGGTTCGGCTCGGTCAGTATCATGGCGCGCCGTTCAAGCAGGCGGTCAACACGCCGCGCCTCCACGCCGCCTTCGATCAGCTGGTCGGCCCCGGACGCTGGCGTCCACGTCCGGGCCTCGGCACCTTCCCGGTGCGCTTTCCGCATCCGGACGATCCCGGCGATGCCGGCTGGCACATCGATCTGAGCTTTGCCGGCCCCGACAGCAGCCCGGACCGCCAGACGGGCTTCCCCGATTGGCGCGTCAATTGGCGTTCCGAAGGCCGCGCGCTGCTGATGCTGTTCCTGTTTTCCGACACAGGCGAGCATGACGCGCCGACGCGCATCAAGACCGCCTCGCATCTCGACGTCGCGCGCTATCTCGCGCCGGCCGGCGAGGCCGGTCGCTCCGCGGACGAACTGAGCCAGTTCGCCGACAGCCTGGAGCGTCCGCAAGTACTCGCGACCGGAGAGGCCGGCGATGTCTATCTCTGCCATCCGTTCCTGGCGCATGCGGCGCAGATGCACCGGGGCAGGCAGCCGCGCTTTCTCGCCCAGCCGCCGCTGCATCCGAGCGAGCCGCTGCGGCCCGATCGCGAGGACGGCGCCTCTTCGCCGGTGGAGATCGCGATCCGCTTGGCGCTTGGCAGGAACTGAGGCTCGGTCGACGGCGCCGATGGACGGTCCCCGGTCCTGGAATGCATTGGAGCGACGACGAAAATCATGCGCCCGGCGTTCTGAGATCAACCTTCTCATCAGTTGGCGAGCATCAGGATGCACCATCGCATCGAGATCATGAGCGGCGAGAGCGGATGGCGGCTCGCACGCCCGCTGTTGAACGCCGTCTGGCCCATCGACGTCGTTGCGCAACTGCCTTGGAAGGATATCGCCTGGGCCGATGCCGACCACCGCATCCTCGTCTTGGACGATCATGACGACGTCATCGCCCATGCCGGCTTGCACCTGCGGGATGCGCAGCTCGATGCTGGTCCGGTCAGGATCTGCGGCGTCGGCGGGGTGGCGACACGTTACGACTGTCGCGAACAAGGCCTCGCCGCTGCACTGATGCGCCGTGCGGTGACGGAGATGCGGGACACGCATCGCGCCGATTTCGGGCTGCTATTCTGCGAGCCGCGCCACGCGCCACTCTACGCGCGCCTCGGTTGGCGTGCATTCGAGGGAGAGGTTTACGTCGAGCAACCGCAGCAAGGCCGTGTCCGGTTCGCGGTCACGGACCCGCTCGTGTTCGACCTCCGGACCAGTCCGCGAGAGGGCGCGCTCGATCTCTGCGGACTGCCCTGGTGATCATCAGGCACGGTCCCGCCGCTCGATCGATGACGAGACCGACCTTCGGTGACAATGCACTCAATCGAATGCGGAGCTTCACGCATGCCATGCTTGGCCATTTCGGTAATGCGTCCCGCGAGGAATCTCCAGTCTCAACGCCCGCGTTCGGCCCCTCCATTTACCTGAACGATCTGCGCGGTGACATGCGCCGCCTCCGCCGAGGCGAGCCAGCTGATCGTCGCGGCGATGTCGTCGGGCGTCCCCGCGCGGCCGTTCATCGTCTCATCGATCCTCGATTTCAGCTGTGCTTCACTCATCGCCGCGCCGAAGAATTCCGTGTCCGCGACATAGCCCGGCGCGACGACGTTCACCGTGATGCCGCGTGGTCCGAGCCGTCTGGCGAGATCGGCGGAGTAGGGGTGCAGCGCTGCCTTGGCCGCGCCATAAGACCCTTCGCCGGATCCGCGATAGGCCGCGATCGAACTCACGAAGATGATCCGTCCGCCCGGCGCACGCAGGCGCGGCATGAGCGCTTCGGTGAGCAGCACGGCCGTCAGCGTGTTGAGGCGGAAATTGTCGGTCCAGCGCCGCGCCACGCCCGCCAGACTGTCATCATAGGTGTTGGTCGGCGCACGCCGCGCCACATGGCCGCCGGCAGCATTCACCAGCACGTCGACGGCCGCGAACCGCTGCTCCAGCGTCGTTCGTGTTGCTTCGACCTGCTCCACCTCTGCAAGGTCCGCCGTGATGGCCAAGGGAGCCGGCGCATGCGGCTGCTCAGCGGCGATCGACGCGGCCGCGGCCTCGATCACGCTTTTGCGGCGTCCCACGATCACGACCTGTGCTCCACGTCCAGCGAAGGTCCGCGCTGTCGCAAGCCCGATGCCGGTGCCGCCGCCACTGATCACGACCACTTGCGCCACGCTTCAACTCCAAGATCTCACTCGACGTCGGGATGATCCGGCCTGGGCAGCGCAGTAACAACCGGCCGCGGCGACCGCGTGCGAGCGGCTAGACGCAGTTTCGATCATGCGACTCCACGTTTCAAGTCCGTCCCAGTGATCGAGTGTGTTCGGCCGGGGGAATGTGACGAAGCAAAACATCTGGAGCTGGCCAACACCCCCATGGATCATGTCGATCGTGGAAAAAGATTCCTCTTTCGCTTTTCCAGAAAATATGCTCTACTCCCGCCATCCCGTTTCGCCACGAGGGGCGTATCGCGATCGTCACGACACGTGAGGCGGGGAGGCGATGGCCGCTGGTTTGCCGCAGCGCGCTTCGGCGCGCGGACGAACGGCAGCTTGCGGACGTGAAG
>NZ_CAFJ01000789.1 GCF_000239795.1 Bradyrhizobium sp. STM 3809
CATCAGGTCGTTAACTGTAAGATCGTCGTGCGCGGCGCGTCTCGAACCATGAGGCCACAGCGCGGGCCTCGCCCTTCGAGATGCCCGCCTTTGGGCGGGCTCCTCAGGGTGAGGGGTGAAAGCGTCCCCCGATATGAAGAAAAGGTCGCCGCCCGGCTCGTCTCACTCGCGCCCGCTGCGGCGTCTTGATTCCGGGCTCGCGCTGTCGCGCGCCCCGGAATGACAGCGAGTTTGTGGAGGCCGCCGTGCCTCAAATCAGCTTGCGTCGTGCCAGGCTGCGCATCAGCGCACTCACGCCGAACGTCCAGGGCTCGCATTCGTCGCTGTTGCGCATGCGGTTGACGAGGCGGCCGAGTTGCGGGGCGGAGATGGTGACGATGTCGTCGCGCTTGTGGGTGAAGCCCTGCCCCGGCGCGTCGCGGTCCTTGACGGGGGCGAACATGGTGCCGAGGAACAGCGCGAAGCCGTCGGGATATTGATGCACGGCGCCGATGGTCTGGGCGACCAGGTCGGTCGGGTCGCGGCTGATCTTGCTGATCGAGGAATGGCCGTCGAGCACGAAGCCGTCGCTGCCGGTGACGTTGAGCGCGACGTCCATCTTGCGCACATCGTCGAGCGTGAAGGTCTTGTCGAACAGGCGCAGCAGCGGGCCGATGGCGCAGGAGGCGTTGTTGTCCTTGGCCTTGGACAACAGCAGCGCCGAGCGGCCCTCGAAGTCGCGCAGGTTGACGTCGTTGCCGAGCGTCGCGCCGACGATGGCGCCGCGGCTCGACACCACGAGGACGACCTCGGGCTCGGGATTGTTCCAGGTCGATTTCGGATGCAGCCCGGCATCCATGCCGGTGCCGACGGAGGAGAGCGTCGGCGCCTTGGTGAAGACCTCGGCGTCGGGGCCGATGCCAACCTCAAGATACTGGCTCCAGGCGTTCTGCTCGATCAGCACCTGCTTGAGGTGCATGGCCTGGTCCGAGCCCGGCTTGAGCTTGGAGAAATCGTCGCCGACCAGGCGCACCACTTCTTTCCGGATCGCCTCGGCCGAGGCCGGATTGCCGCGCGCGCGCTCCTCGATGACGCGCTCCAGCATCGAGATCGCGAAGGTGACGCCGGCCGCCTTGAGGACCTGGAGGTCGACCGGCGCCAGCAGCCAGGGTTTGGCCGGATCGCGCCGATCGGGGGCCGTGTTGGCGAGGATGTCGGCGAGAGCGCCGATGCGCTCGCCCTTCATCGCGCGCAGCGCCGCCGCGGGATCATCGTGCTCGCACAGCGCGGTGACGGTGGGGAAAGCGGAGGTGACGTCGAACACGCCGTCGTCACGCACGGCGACCACGGCCGGGCCGTCGACATCGGGGCGCCAGACGCGGCCGACCAGCGTGCCGCTGGTGCCGTCGTCGGGCAGAACCGTCTCGGGCGTGAGATTGATCATCGCGGCGTGCTCCCCATTGTTCTTGTTGCTGGAGAGCACAGGTAGCATCGGCGGGAGCCAACTCCAAGCCACACGCGCCGTCATTCCGGGACGGAGCCGCGAGGCCTCGAACCCGGAATCCCGAGATGAGACGCGGGAGCGAACCAAACTCGAGATTCCGGGTTCGAGGCCTCGCGGCCTCCGCCCCGGAATGACGGCCGTGCGGAGAGGCGTCTACGGATTCGGCGAGCTCTCGCCGGCGACCTGCAGCAGTTGCGAGCGGCGGACGCGCTCGCGATGGGCGGTGTAGAGACCGCTGGAGACGATGAAGGCGGCGCCGACGATGGTCCAGACATCCGGCAGTTCGCCGAACACCAGGAAGCCGAGGATGCTGACCCACAAGAGTTGAGTGTAGGAGAACGGCGCCAGCACCGAGGCATCGGCATAGCGGAACGCCAGCACGACGATCCACTGCCCCATGGTCGACGCGACGCCGACCAGCACGCCGAACCCGATGTCCTGCCAGGATGGCGTGGTCCAGACGAAGGGCACCATCGCCGTGAGCACGCAGACGCCGGCGATCGACGAATAGGTCATGATGGTGATGGCATGCTCGCGGCCGCTCATCATGCGCGTCATGATCAGGGTGCAGGCCCAGGCGAAGGCTGACGCGATCGGAAACAATGCGGCGAGATGGAAGGCGCCGGTGCCGGGCCGCAGGATGATCAGCACGCCGAACAGGCCGACGGCGGTGGCGATCCAGCGGCGCAGGCCGACCTTCTCGCCGAGGAAGACGATCGAGAGCGCCGTGACGAACAGCGGCGCGACGAAGCCCGTGGCCGAGGCCTCCGCGATCGGCAGATAGCGCAGCCCGGAGATGAACATGATCGAGGAGCCGAGCAGCGCGACGCCGCGCAGCAGATGGAACTTCACCCGCTCGGTGCGCATCGCAAACAGCGGCGATCCCGGGATCATCGCCGGCACCATGATCAGCGCGAACACCACGAAGCGGATCCAGGTGATCTCGATCGAGGGCAGCGTCTTGGAGAGATATTTGGCGGTGACGTCCGAGGTGCCGAGGAACACGGTCGACAACAGGATCAGCGCGATGCCGCGAAACGGACGGTCGGCGCGCGCGGGGGCGCGCTTGCGCGCGGCGGTCGGCTTCTGCGGCACCTGTGTCGGCAAATCGTCGAGTCGCGCGGCGGCTGCCGCACTCGGGGGCGGGGTCACGGTCGAACTCGAAAGGTTGAGAGGCGGAACGATTCGGTGAGAGGCGACAAAACGCCAATCACGCCGCCGCGACAACCCGTTGAAAGCGGGCAGCATCTATGCGCTGGTCGCGCCGGAGTAGCAAAAATCCGTAATACTCCGTGATGCTGCGCTACAGCATCGGCAGGCCGCGCGGCTTCGGCCCGCGCGGGAAGGCGCGGTCGATCGCGGCGATGTCGGCCGCGGTGAGCTCGATATCGCCAGCGGCGGCGTTCTCCTCGGCATGCTCGGGCCGCGAGGCCTTGGGGATCGCGAGCAGCGACGACGCGCGCGTCAGGAAGGCGAGCGCGATCTGGCGCGGCGTCGCCTGGTGCTGCCCGGCGATGCGCTGCAGCACCTCGCCGCCGGGACGGCGCGACTCCGGAAAGTCGTCATGGCCGAACGGCGAATAGGCGACGACGGCGACGCCGTGCTGGCCGCACCATGGGACGACGGCGTGCTCGATGGCGCGCTCCTGCAGATGATAGAGCACCTGGTTGCAGGCGATCCGGCCCTCTCCCGCGACGTCGAGCAGTTCGTCGAGATCGTCGACATCGAAATTGCTCACGCCCCAGGCGGCGATCTTGCCGGCGGCCTTGAGCTCCTCGAACGCGGCGACCGTGTCCTCGAGCGGATAGGAGCCGGGCCAATGCAAGAGATAGCAGTCGAGCCTGTCCGTCTTCAGCCGCTTCAGCGACCGTTCGCAGGCGGTGATGGTGCCCTTGCGCGAGGCGTTGCTGGGCAGCACCTTGGAGACCAGGAACACCTCGTCGCGCCGGCCGGCGATGGCCTCGGCGATGACGAGCTCGGCGTCGCCATACATCTCGGCGGTGTCGATATGCGTCATGCCGCGGTCGAGCCCGCGCTGCAACGTCGCGATCGCGCGCTTGCGGTCGGCGTGGTCGAGATACCAGGTGCCCTGCCCGACGACGGACACGCCAGTGCCGCCGGTTCCGAATGTCTTGTGCTTCATGCGCGGGAGCATAGAGGATGCGAATGACAACGTCGATTGCCTCTCGCCCAGCAACGTCATTCCGGGGCGACGCGTCAGCGTCGAACCCGGAATCCCGACATTGGTTTGCACCGGCTCGTTTCCACCATCTCCAGATTCCGGGTTCGAGGCCTGCGGCCTCGCCCCGGAATGACGGGGCTGGGCGAGCTAGCTCGCCACCTTCACCGCGTCCTCTGCCTGCGCCGGCACTTGCGCGATCAGGCGCTTCATCTCCGGGATGCACGAGCCGCAATTGGTACCGGCCTTGAGCTCCGCACCGATGGCGGCCGGCGTGCGCGCGCCCGCGGCGATCGTATCGCAGATGGTGTCGCGGCCGACGCCGAAGCAGGCGCAGACGATCGGACCGCCGCCGACGCCATCCGGCGCGCGGCCGGACAGCAGCATGCGGCGCTGCTCGTCGTCGAGGCGGTCGGCGGCGAACAGCGTCTTCACGACATTCCAGTCGCCGGCGTCATGGCCAGGGCCGACGAACACTGCGGTCGCGATGCGATCGCCATCGAACGACGCGGCGCGATAGACGCCGCCGCCGACATCCATGTAGTCGGCGACATCGTCGGTGGCGCGCGCCTTGAACCAGCCGGGCCAGCGCAGGAGGTCGCCATTGTCGGCGAACAGATAGCCGAAGCCGCCCGGCACGGTGGCGCGCACCCACCATAAGTTCGACGGTAGCGTGAGCTCGGTGCGCGACAGGATGAAGCCGCGGAAGACGTACTCGTAAGGCGAGATCGCCGCCGGCGTCGCCTTGGCCTCGGGCTGGCCGGAGAACGGATCGGTGTGCGAGGCGACCAGCGCGCCGACGCGGCCATGAGAGGCGTTGCTCGCGTTCCAATGAATCGGCGCGAACAGCATGCCGCGCTGCTGGCGCTCGCTGACGACCACCTTCAGGATGCACTGCCCGTGCTCGGTCGTCACCTTGGCGAAGCCGTCCGGCATCAGGCCGTAACGCAGCGCGTCGTCCGGATGCACCTCGACGAACGGCTCCGGCAGATGCGCCGACAGCCGCGGGCTGAGGCCCGTGCGCGTCATCGTGTGCCACTGGTCGCGGATGCGGCCGGTGTTGAGGCGCAGAGGCCGCGCGGCGGTGGTCTCGCTGCGCAGCGCCGGCACCTCCGGCGCGACGAAGCGCGCCTTGCGGTCGTTGGTGTAGAAGGCGCCATTCGCGAAGAAGCGCGGCTCGGGCGGCTTGCCCGCGCGCAGCGGCCACTGCACCGGCGCCATCGTGTCGTATTCCTCGTCCGACAGCGTCGCGAGGCCGCCGATGTCGAAATCGCGGCTGCCGTCGTTCTCGAACGCCGACAGCGCGGCATGCTCGCGGAACACGTCCGCGGCGGAGGTGTAGTTGAACGCAGGGGCGTGGCCGAGCCGCTTGCCGACCTCGCTCAGGATCCACCAGTCCGGCTTGGCCTCGCCCGCCGGGGCCATGAACGCGCGCTGGCGCGAGATGCGGCGCTCGGAATTGGTGACGGTGCCCGACTTCTCGCCCCAGGCCTGCGCCGGCAGCAGCACATGCGCGCCGACATCCACGGTGTCGTTGGAGCGCACGTTCTCGGAGATGACGAACAGCTCGAGCTTCTTCAGCGCCGTGCGGACGAGATCCGCGTCCGGCAGCGACACCGCGGGATTGGTGCCGATCACCCACAGCGCCTTGATCTGGCCGCGCGCGATCGCCTCGAACATCTGCACCGCCTTCAGCCCCTCATGGGTGGCGATGTCGGACGCCTTCCAGAAGCGACGGACGCGATCGATGTCCGGCGGCGTGAAGCTCATATGCGCGGCGAGCTGATTGGCGAGCCCGCCGACCTCGCGGCCGCCCATCGCATTCGGCTGCCCGGTCAGCGAGAACGGCCCCATGCCCGGCTTGCCGATGCGCGCGGTGGCGAGATGGCAATTGATGATCGCGTTGACCTTGTCGGTGCCCTGCGCCGACTGGTTGACGCCCTGCGAGTACAAGGTGACGACCTTGGGCGTGTCGCGGAACAGCTTGAAGAAGGCGGCGACGTCGGCCTCGGACAGGCCGGTGGCGAGCGCGGTGGCGCCGGCACTGCCGGCGAGGTGGCGGGCGCGCGCCAGCGTCTCGTCGAAGCCCGAGGTGTACTCGACGATGTAATCGCGATCGAGCGCGCCGCTGTCGGCGAGATGCACCAGCAGGCCGGAGAACAGCGCGGCGTCGGTCCCGGGCTTCAGCCCCAGGAACAGGTCTGCTTCGCTGGACGTGTCGGTGCGGCGCGGATCGACGACGACGAACTTCGCGCCACGATTCTGCTTGTTCGCCAGCATGCGCTGGTACAGCACCGGATGGCACCAGGCGGCATTGCTGCCGACGAACACCAGCAGATCGGCCTGGTCGAGGTCCTCGTAGGTGCCCGGCACCGTGTCGGCGCCGAACGCGCGGCGATGGCCGGCGACCGACGACGCCATGCATAGCCGCGAATTGGTGTCGACATTGGCCGAGCCGAGAAAGCCCTTCATCAGCTTGTTGGCGACGTAATAGTCCTCGGTCAGCATCTGGCCGGAGAGATAGAACGCGACCGCGTCCTCGCCGTCGCGCGCGACGATGTGCTTCAGCCGGGTCGCGACGTGGTCGAGCGCGTCGCTCCAGGCCACCCGCTCCATGCCGTGCTTGCAGCGGACCATCGGATAGAGCAGCCGGCTCTCCAGCCCCAGCGTCTCGCCGAGCGCCGAGCCCTTGGAGCAGAGCCGGCCGAGATTGGCCGGATGGACGGGATCGCCCGAGATGGCCGCGCCGCCGCTGCCGTCCGGCGTAGCCAGCACGCCGCAACCGACGCCACAATAGGGACACGCGGTTCGGACCGTACGCAACTTCGGATCAACGCTCGTCATCGTGCGAGGCCCCCTCTCACGCCGCCTTCGGCCGCATCCCCGCGCGGCCAAACATCATCTCGGTCCGGATCGACGCAATCGGCTCGCGCTTGCGGATCAGGTCGCGATACCAGAGCGCATCCTGCGTGTCGCCGATCAGCACGGCCCCGGTGAGCCGGCCGTCGGCGATGACCAGCTTCTTGTAGATGCCGCGCCTGGCGTCGTTCAGCACGATCGCCTCGCTGCCGTCAGCGCCCATGAAGTCGCCGGCCGAAAACACCGCAACACCCGAGACTTTCAAATTCGTTGACACGACGCTGCCGCCATAGGCCGCCTTGCGGCCCGCCAGATGCCGCGCCAGCGCGCGCGCCTGCTCATAGGCAGGCTCCACCAGGCCATAGCAAGTGCCGCGATGCTCGGCGCATTCGCCGAGCGCGAAGATGCCGGGCGCCGATGTCTGCAGGACATCATCGACCACGATGCCGCGATTGACGGCAATCCCCGCCTCCTTGGCGAGCGCCACGTTGGGCTTGATGCCGGCGGCGAAAATCACCGCATCCGCGGCCAGGCTGCGCCCATCGGCGAGCTCGACACGCTCGACCCGGGACTCGCCGCCGATGGCGGCGGTATTGGCATTGAGCAGGACCTCGATCCCCTTCCGCTCCACGAGCGCCTTCAAGAGCGCCGCGGCCGGGGCATCGAGCTGCCGTTCCATCAGCCGATCCATCAGATGCAGGAGCGTCACCGTGGCGCCGGCGCGCGCCAGGCCGTAGGCGGCCTCCAGCCCGAGCAGCCCGCCGCCGACGACCACCACGCGCGCCTTCTTCGCAGCGAGGCTGAGCAGCACGTCGGTATCACGGCTGTCGCGGAACGTATGCACGCCGGGCAGATCGCTGCCGGGCACCGGCAGCCGCAGCGGCAGCGAACCGGTCGCGAGGACGAGGCGCGAGAACGCCATGTTCTCGTCGTTCTCGATCTGCAGCTCACGGCGGCCGACATCGATGCCGGTGACGCGTGCGCCATATTTCAACGTCACGCCGCGCGCGCGCCACCACTCCGCGGGCTTGAGCTCGATCTCGTGCGAGGCCGCCTCGCCGGCCAGCACCGACGACAGCAGCACACGATTATAGGCCAGCCGCGGCTCCTGGCCGATCACGGCGATGGCGTAGCGGCCGAGCGCGGTCTGCGACAGCTCCTCGACCAGCTTCGCAGCGGCCATGCCATTGCCGACAATGACGAGCGGCTCACTCAACGCGCCTACTCCGCCGCCTGGGCCTTGCCATAGGCTTCCGCGATCATGAATCCGGACAGCGTGCCATAGGCGGCGGTCCAGGCGTCGGCGACATCGGGCGTCCAGGCCGCGCCAAGCCCTTTTTCGAGCGTCCACAGCAGCGCAGCGCCGACCACGGGATAGTGCTCCGGCGTTGCGCCGTAGCCGACATGGCGCTTGGCCAGCGCACTCGCGGCCGGCAGGATCGCGGGCAGGTCAGTCAGTCCGTTCACCACGACGGCCAGGGTCGCCATCAGCTTCTTGCGCTGCTCGGTGAGATCGTCGGGAAACATCGCGCGCACCTGCGGCGCCACCTCGAACAGTCGATCGTAGAAGATCGTCGCGGCCTGATCGGAGATCGGCGCGACCTTGGCAAAACTCTCCTGAACCAAGGCGATCTGAGACGGCGTCATCGGACATCCTTTTGCTGAAACGAGAACCCTTCGTCGCCGGGGGCGGAGAGCGGTTCGATCCGCGCTCCGCCTCGATCATGCAATCATCAGGCCGCCTCGACGAAGCGGTGCCGCTCGTAGAGGAATTCGAGCACGCGCTGGCGGCACTTGACGTAGGTCGGGTTGGTCGCGAGCTCGAGCCGCTTGCGCGGACGCGGCAGCGCCACCTCCAGCACCTCGCCGATATGCGCGCTCGGGCCGTTGGTCATCATCACGATGCGGTCCGACAGCAGCACCGCCTCGTCGACATCGTGGGTGATCATCAGGATGGTGTTGCCGAGCTTCTGATGCAGCGCCATCACCGAATCCTGCAGATGCGCCCGCGTCAGCGCGTCGAGCGCGCCGAACGGCTCGTCGAGCAAGAGCACCTTCGGCTCCATGGCGAGCGCGCGGGCGATGCCGACGCGCTGCTTCATGCCGCCGGAGATCTCGTTCGGGCGCTTGTCCTTGGCATGGGCCATCTGCACGAGGTTGAGATTGTGCATCGTCCAGGCATCGCGCTCGGCGCGGGTCTTGCTCTTGGCGAACACCTTGTCGACGCCGAGGCGCACGTTCTCATAGACCGTGAGCCAGGGCAGCAGGCTGTGGTTCTGGAACACGACGGCGCGGTCCGGTCCGGGCGAATTGACCTCGCGCTCCTCCAGCAGCACGCCGCCGGTGGTGGCCTGGGTGAGGCCGGCGACGATGTTGAGCATCGTCGACTTGCCGCAGCCGGAATGGCCGATGATCGAGACGTACTCGCCCTTCTCGATCGTCAGGTTGATGTCCTTGAGAACTTCGGTCGTCGCCGTGCCGCGGGTGAAGACCTTGTCGACGTGGTCGAGCTTCAGATAGGCCATGATGCTGTCCCTCTCAGTTCGTCGCGGTGCCGCGGGTGACGACCTTGCCGACCACCGCGATCAGGCGGTCGAGCACGAAGCCGATGATGCCGACATAGAACAGCGCCAGGATGATCTCGCTGATATGCGAGGAATTCCACGCGTCCCAGATGAAGAAGCCGATGCCGACGCCGCCGATCAGCATTTCGGCTGCGACGATGGCCAGCCACGACAGGCCGATGCCGATGCGCAGGCCGGTGAAGATGTAGGGCGCGGCCGCGGGGATCATGATCTTGGCGAAGAACTCCAGCGGATTGAGCTGCACGACCGCGGCGACGTTGCGGTAGTCCTGCGGGATGTTGCGGATGCCGACCGCGGTGTTGATGATGATCGGCCACACCGAGGTGATGAAGATGACGAAGATTGCCGAGGGCTGACCGTCGCGGAATGCGGCGAGCGACAGCGGCAGCCAGGCGAGCGGCGGGATCGTGCGCAGCACCTGGAAGATCGGATCGAGCCCGCGCATCGCCCAGACCGACTGGCCGATCAAGGTGCCCAGCGCGACGCCGACGACCGCGGCGATGGCGTAGCCGATCGCGACGCGGCGGAGGCTCGCCTCGAGATGCCAGAACAGGCCCTTGTCGATGCCGCCATGATCGAAGAACGGATCGAAGATCAGCTCGCGGGTGTCGGCGAACACGCGCGACGGCGGCGGCAGCGCCGAGCCGGAGCGGCGGCACAGCAGCTCCCAGATCAGCATGAAGAGCGCGAGCACGATCAGCGGCGGCACCACGCGCACCGCGACCTCGCGCGCCATCTTCACATAGCGCTCCGCCTTCGGCGATTGCTTCGGCGTCATCGTCACGACGGACGCTGTCGCCGCCGTGGACGCCGTCGGCACGACCTTGGGCGCGTTATCGTTGATCAACGCTGGCATGGACATCGGAAGCCTTTCTCCGTGCAATGAGAGGAGCCGCGCGCCCGTCCGCGCGCGGCATGAGGTCCTGATCAGGCGTCGACGCGCTTGATCGACAGCGACTTCAGATAGGCGGCGGGATCCTCGGGATCGAACACCTTGCCGTCGAAGAACGTCTCCTTGCCGCGCGACTTCGACGTCGGGATTTCGCTGGCCGGGACGTTCATCTCCTTGGCCGCCTCGCGCCAGATGTCCTCGCGGTTGACCTTGGCGATCAGCGCCTTGGCGTCGAACCCGGCCTCGTACTTGCCCCAGCGCATGTCCTCGGTGATGAACCAAAGATCGTGGCTCTGGAACGGGTAGGAGGCGAAGTCGCGCCAGTACTTCATGATGTGGGGCGAGTTCTCGACCACCTTGCCGGTGCCGTAGTCGAACTTGCCCGCGGTGCGGCCGGCGACGTCCTCGACCGGGCAGTTCATCCACTGCCGCTTCGCCATGATGGTCGCAAGCTCCTGCTTGTTCTCCATCTTGTCGCACCACTGCTGGGCTTCCATCACCGCCATGGTCAGCGCCTTCGCGGCCTTCGGAAACTTGTCGACGAAGGCTGCGCGCATCGCGAAGGATTTTTCGGGATGCTTGTTCCAGATCTCGCCGGTGGTCACCGCGGTGTAGCCGATGCCCTGGTTGACGAGTTGCGCATTCCACGGCTCGCCGACGCAGAAGCAGTCCATGGTGCCGACCTTCATGTTGGCCACCATCTGCGGCGGCGGCACCACGATGGTCTCGATGTCCTTGTCGGGATCAATGCCGCCGGCCGCGAGCCAGTAGCGGATCCACAGGTCATGGGTGCCGCCGGGGAAGGTCATCGCCGCCTTCACGGACTTGCCGGAGGCCTTCTTCTTCTCCAGCGCCGCCTTGAACGGCGCGGTGTCCAGGCCGAGCTTGAGATCGGCATATTCCTTGGCCACCGAGATGCACTGCGCATCGAGATTGAGCCGCGCCAGGATGTACATCGGCGTCGGCTGGTTGTTCTGCGTCACCTTGCCCGACGAGATCAGATACGGCATCGGCGTCAGGATATGCGCGCCGTCGATGCCGTTGCCTTCGGAGCCGAGCACGAGATTGTCGCGCGTCGTGCCCCATGAGGCCTGCTTCTGCACGTCGACATCGGGCATGCCGTATTTGGCGAAGATGCCCTTGTCCTTGGCGACGAACAGCGGGCCGGCGTCGCTGAGCGCGATGAAGCCGAGCTTGGCGCTGGCGACTTCAGGCCCGGCACCTTGCGCGAAGGCGCCGCCCGGCAGGTTCAGCTTCGCGGCCGCGAGCAGGGCTGCGGTGCCGGCACCGGCCTTGAGGAGCTGACGGCGGCTGAGGCCGGTACGGCGGGCAGGATCGGCGGTCTTCGTCATGAGTGCAGTCGTCCTTGTCTGAAAAGCGCTTCGGTGGATTGAAACCCGTCCGAAGGACGCCGCGCGGTCGCGCACAGGGGCGCGTTCCGAGGAAAGCCTCGGAGGGGCAGCGTCGGATGTCGGATGAGGGTTTGCGCAGACGGCATCGATGGCGTCGAAGCACGTTATTCAAGCTTCGTGCCAAGCGTCGCAGGGAGAGGAAGTATTGAATTATCAAATAACTAGCGAAATCGACCGGGAGCTTCGCAGGCCTGCGGCCGCACGCAAAATTTGCGATTCGCCCACTTCCTGTGCGTTGCACAAGAAGTGGGCGGAGTGTCCTGCCCCCTACTCCGCTGCCTGATCCGGGGCCTTGGAAAGCATCGGCTTGGGCGCCACGCCCGCGCCCGGCTTCATGCGGAATTCGTAGCTCATCAAATGCCACGGGGACGCTGCGAGCTTGCCGTCCGGCATCACCGGATCGGTGCGCTGCTCCACCTCGGCGATCAGCTCATTCTTCACGCCGAACACGACATCGCTGTCGAGATAGGCGTCGCCGCCGATGAACACATGCGTAATCAGCGGCTCATGCCCCTCGGCGTCGACCAGGAAATGCACATGCGCCGGCCGCATCGGATGCCGCTTGGTGCTCACGATCATCTGTCCCACCGGACCGTCGGTGGGAATCGGATAGCTGCAGGGCAGGATGGTGCGGAAGAAGAAGCGCCCATCGGCGTCGGTGATGAAGCGCGCCCGCGACGACGGCCGGTCGGCGGCATAATCAGACCGCTGTGAATCATAGAAGCCCTCGTCGTCCGCGTGCCAGACGTCGACCGCGGCGCCCGCCAGCGGTGCGCCCGCGAGGTCCGTCACCCGCGCCTGCACGAACATCTTCTCGCCCTTCAGGTCCGCGGAGATGTCAGTGCCGTGCGGCGTCACCTTGTGCTCGCCGACATAGAACGGCCCGAGCACGGTCGTCTCGGTCGCCCCGGCCCGGTCGCGGTGGTTGATGGCGTCGACCAGCATCGAGACGCCGAGCACGTCGGACAACAGGATGAACTCCTGCCGGCTCGCGGTACAGGTCTGCCCGGTGCGGGTGAGGAAGTCGATGGCCGTGGCCCATTCGTCGAATGTCAGGTTGGTCCGGTGCACATAATCGTGCAGCGATCTGACCAGCTCCTGCAGCAGGAATTTCGCGCGTGCGTCCGGCGTGCTCTCGAAGCTGGCGACGACGGCGTCCGTGAGCTCGGCTTCGTTGAATTGTGTCATGGCCAATCCTCCCGGGCAAAGGCTACACGAGGCATCCCTGCCCTGCCATTGGAAGTGGGGCGATTTTCGGCTATCACCCGCACAAATGGCCGTGCGCTTGAGGTTTGCGGGCGCCCACAACAACCAGACCACAGCGGAGACGTCCCGATGCTTGCCCCGACCCCCGCCTCGCCCGACACCGTCGGCATGTCGAAAGCCGCGCTCGACCGGATCGACGCGCATCTGCAGCAGCGCTATGTCGATGCCGGCCGCTTTCCCGGCACCCAGCTCCTGGTCTATCGCCGCGGCAAGGTCGTGCATCAGAGCTCGCTCGGCTATGCCGACGTCGAGCGCAAGGTGCCGGTGACGGACCAGACCATCTACCGCATCTACTCGATGACCAAGCCGATCACCTCCGTCGCCTTCATGATGCTGGTCGAGGAAGGCAAGGTCGCGCTCGACGAGCCGGTCGCGAAATACATTCCGGAATGGAAGAACCTCGGCGTGTTCGTCGCGGGCACCGCACCGGCCTTCATCAGCCGGCCGCCGGCGCGACCGATGCTGATCGTCGACCTCCTGCGCCATACGTCGGGCCTGACCTACGGCTTCCAGCAGCGCTCCAACGTCGATGCCGCCTATCGCGACGCCAAGATCGGCGCGGTCGAAAAGGCCGGCACGCTGCAGTCGATGATCGACGACCTCGCGAAGATTCCGCTGGAGTTCTCGCCCGGCGAGGCCTGGAACTACTCGGTCTCCACCGACGTGGTCGGCTATCTCGTCGGCAAGATCGCCGACAAGCCGTTCGAGCAATTCCTGAAAGAGCGCATCTTCGATCCGCTCGGGATGGCCGACACCGGCTTCCACGTCCCCGCCGCCAAGGCGCACCGGCTGGCGGCGTGCTACTCGGCCGATCCGGCCGGCATGATGTCGTTCCACGCCGCCGACCGCAAGGGCGGCCTGACCCTGCAGGACGATCCCGCCACCAGCACCTTCCTCAGCCCGCCCGACTTCGTCTCGGGCGGCGGCGGCCTGTGCGCGACGACGGCCGATTATCTCACCTTCTGCCGCGCGCTGATCAATGGCGGCGAGCTCGGCGGCGTCCGGCTGCTCGGACCGAAGACCTTGAAGCTGATGACCTCGAACCATCTGCCGGGCGGCGTCGACCTGCCGGCGCTGTCGCGCTCGATGTTCGCGGAAGCCGCCTACAACGGCATCGGCTTCGGCCTGGGCTTCTCGGTGACGATGGATCCGGCCAAGACGCTGATCGCCGGCAGCCCCGGCGAATATGCCTGGGGCGGCGCCGCCTCGACCGCGTTCTGGATCGACCCGGCCGAGGAGCTGATCACGATCTTCATGACCCAGGTGCTGCCGTCGAGCGCCTATCCGATCCGGCGCGAGCTGCGCACGATGGTCTATGCGGCCATCGCCGAGAGCAATCTGTAGCGAAGGCCGCGACCGCCAGCCGCGCAGGGAACCGTGGATCGGCGTGCAATGCGCTTGGCGCGCGCGCGCCGCTCTCCTATGCTGACAACGATGTGAACGGCGGCACAGGCAGGAGCACTGCGGACGCGGCCGCTCCAGCCTGATACCTTCCGCTGCTGATAAAGGCCGCGGCCCACCGCGCCCGGTCGCCCCGGCAATCCTGCCGAGCGGCTGAGAAACGCACCCCAAGGGG
>NZ_CAFJ01000788.1 GCF_000239795.1 Bradyrhizobium sp. STM 3809
CCGGACTACAGCCTCGCCGAGCGTTCGGTCTACGAGGGCGCGCTGCAGCGCGTGTGCGAGCAGAACCGGGTCGGCGTCATCACCTTCTTCTCGCTCGCCGCCGGCTTCCTCACCGGCAAGTACCGCTCCGAGGCCGATTTCGGCAAGAGCCCGCGCGGACAACGCGGCATTCCGAAATACATGAACCCGCGCGGCATGCGCATCCTGGCGGCGCTCGACGCGGTGGCCGCCGAGACCGGCGCCCAGCAGGCCTCGGTGGCGCTGGCCTGGCTGCTGGCCAAGCCCTCGGTGACGGCGCCGATCGCGAGCGCCACCAAGCCGGAGCATGTCGATACCCTGGTCGCGGCCACGCAGCTGACATTGACGCCCGAACAGGTTGCGCGGCTCGACACCGCAAGCGCTTGAGTTGTTAGTTCGTCCGGCGTGTGCGCGGCGCGTTGACGCAGGGCGCGGATCGCACACGCCTCATCGCACGCATGAATTTCAGCGGAGACATGGACCTGGTGGGGCTAATTTGCAGCGGCTTGTGCATCATCACGTGAAGAACAAAATTCGGCCTGGATCGAGATGCTAAGTGCACTGCCAAATTAGAATGACTCAAGGAAGCGTTCGGGGGTTCGTGTGTCGCGTGGTCGTATTTGCGCACTCGTTTCGACAATCTTGCTGGCGGCCGCGTCACTGGCGGGCGGCAGTGCCCAGGCCCAGCAGCAGGCGCGTCCGGCGGCCGGCGCCGCCAAGATCGGCGATCTGCCGGACCGCGAGTCGCTGAACTCCGGCACCGTGACCGTCATCACCGCGCCGATCGGCGGGCCGATGTCGGTCATGGGCTCCGACATGGCGGCGGTACTCGACGACGGCGAGAACCTGCGCGTGCTGCCGATCCTCGGCAAGGGCTCGGCGCAGAACCTCGTCGACATCATCATGTTGAAGAACATCGACATGGGCTTCGTCGCTACCGACGCGCTGGAATTCGTCAAGACGGAATACAACATTCCGGACATTGCCCAGCGCGTGCGCTACATCGCGAAGCTCTTCCACAACGACGTTCACATCATCGCGCGGCGCGAGATCCGCTCGCTCGAGGATCTGAACGGCAAGCGCGTCTTCGCCGAGAAGTCGATCGGCCTGCCGGCCGCGACCACGATCTTCCGCCGGCTCGGCATTCGCGCCGACATCGATTCCGTGACCGATCCGACCGGCGGCCTGCAGAAGCTGATCGACGGCCAGGGCGATGCCTGGATCGCCTCGGTGTCGAAGGACGCGCCGATCATCAAGGGCATCAAGAACGAGGGCGGCCGGCTGCATCTCCTGGCGGTCCCGTATGACCGCGTGCTGCAGGACATCTATCTGCCGACGACGTTCTCGTCGGAGGAATATCCCAATCTGGTGCCGCCGGGCACCAAGGTGGACGCGGTCGCCGCCTCCACCGTGCTGATGGTCTATAATTGGCCTGAAAACAGCGAGCGCTATCGCCGCACGGCGCGGTTCGTCGACGCGCTGTTCGGCAAGATCCAGGTGCTGCAGTCGCCGCCGCGGCATCCGAAATGGCGCGACACGGTGCTGTCGGCGCCGGTGCAGGGCATGATCCGCTTCAAGGCGGCGCAGGACTGGCTCGACGGCGCGCGGGCGGTGCAGTCGCCGGCCTCCGACGGCAACCCGGCCGAATTCCGCAAATTCCTCGACGAGCGCAAGGCGCAGGCGCGGATGTCGCCGGACGAGGCGGCCAAGCTCTACAGCGATTTCCTGAAGTGGCAGCGGAGCAGAGAGACGCGCTGAGGCGCGGCGTGTCCGGGCTCAAGCCCGACTCGCGAAGCGAGCAGGTCCGCAGCCGGAGTCCCGGCCGGGGAGCATCCTCAGCACCGGATGCGGCTCGCCATGGTCCCGCGATATCTCCACGTGGTGCTCCTGTCACTGCGCCAGATGACAATGGGGCGACGTCGATGCGCGCCCGTTGCCTCCTCATTGCTGTGTCTCGTTGTGGCTTTCTATTTGCACTTTGCTGAATTGCGGCTTTGATGGAATTGCCTCGTTCGACGCGCCGGCCGCGATCGACCGGGCAATCTTCCCTCTCCGGACCGGGCATCATGCCCGCGGATACGGACATCTTTGAAGCAATGACCGCGCACCCGCGTCAGTGCGATTGGGATCAGATGACAGACCTTGCCTTCCCGGCCCGCGCGATTACGGGCTCGCGTGCAAAATGTCAGCGTGGCGTAATCCCTTTGGCGCAGGATCACGTTCCCAGTGACTGCCGAGAACACGCGCGCATGAGGACTGACGCATGATCGATCGGACACGGCGCCGCTCGCCGGGACCGGCTCGCTTTCCTTGAAAGGCGCCGACATGGTCCGCGAGTTCGGGTTCTCAGCCATTGCCGCACGGTCGGACAGCGATCCGGCGGCGTGGCGCCGGCCGTTCCTGCGCTGGCTGGACGGGATCGGCGCCGGCTGGGCGATCCCGCTGCTGCTCGCGGGATTTGTGGCTGTCTGGACGATCTATCTCTGCATCGCCTATGCCGGCGCCGCGCTCCATCCCGACGTCCTGGAGACCTGGAGCTTCGGCCGGCAACTCGGCTGGGGCTACGCCAAGCATCCGCCCTTGATGGGCTGGATCGCCGGCGCCTGGTCGACCGTGCTGCCGGCGACCGACTGGTCCTTCCATCTGATGGCCATGACCAACGCCGCGCTGGCGCTGTGGTGCGTCGACCTGGTGACGCGGCGTTTCGCGGCCGGCGACAAGCGGGTGATCGTGCTGCTCCTGCTGATGCTGACCCCGGCCTATCAATTCCATGCGCAGCGCTTCAATGCCAATTCGGTGCAGCTGGCAACCTGGCCGCTGGCGACCTACTGCTTCCTGCGCGCGTTCGAGAGCCGGACGACGCCCTGGTCGGCCGCAGCCGGGATCACTGCCGCGATCACGGTGCTGGGCAAATATTATTCGATCTTCCTTCTGATGAGCTTCGCGCTGGCCGCCGCAGCCCATCCGCAGCGCCGCGCCTATTTCACATCGGCATCACCGTGGATTTCGACCGCCGCAGGCATCGCCCTGCTGTGGATGCACCTCGACTGGCTCATCGTCCATGATGCCGCGCCAATCCAGCACGCGCTGACGCATGCGCGGTCCGACCTCGCGACGTCGCTGCACGATTCCATCTCCTTCGTACTCGGCCTGCTCGCGGCGATGGCGGGAGCGGCGCTGACCTGGGTGATCGTGACCGGACCGAGACTGAAGAGCTTCGGCTCCGACATGGCCGGACTGAACGACGGGCTGCGGCTGCTGGCCTATATCGGCATCGGCAGCATCGGCCTGCCGGTCGCCAACGCGCTGATCATCGGCACCGACCTGCCCTCGCTGTGGGCGCTCCAGGGTCTGTTCCTGTTCGTGGTGGTGATCGTGTGCGGCGCGAGCTATCCGATCGAACGCTTCCACACCGTCAACATGACCATGCTCACCGCCGGAATCGCGGTCGTGGCGACCCTCGTCGCGGCACCGGTGCACGCGCTCTATCGCAACGCGCATGGCTATGAAGAGGGTCGCACCTACTACCGGCAGGTCGCGGACGAGGCGACGCGGCAATGGCGGGAATGGACGGGGCAGCCGCTCCGATATGTCGGCGGCACCGAGAGCCTCGCGCTCGCGACGGCGTTCTACAGCGCCGACCATCCCGCCTACGGACTGCCGTCATCAACCCCAACCACCGGCGCCGGCACCGCGAATGACGAGCGCGGCTGGGTTTCGCTTTGCTTCCGCGACCAGCCGGATTGCATCGCGGGCGCGGAGCAGGCCGCGGCTCGCGCGGGCCACTCCGTCCGGCGCGAGTTCGTGGTGCAATCACGGCTGCTCGGGCGGGCCGGATGCACGCGGAGAGTCGTGGCGTGGATGGCGAGGCCCTGACGGCGCAAGCGCCCTCGCGGCCACACTCTGTTGTCTCCCGGGAATGAGAGCGGAAGAAGCGCGGTGACGGCTGCCGCCGTCCCGCCTGGATTGTTGTGCAGCTCTCCTGCCATCTGCTAGGTAGTGCGCATCGCGCGATCAGCCGGTTGGGAGAGCGAGTGTCTCTGACACGCGAACGGATCGAGGGGCTCGCGCCCGACCAGGCCTCGCTCGGCGCGGCGCTGAAGCTGGTCAAGCCCGCCAGCTGGCCGGTGCTGGCCACGAGCACCGATGCCGAGGTGCTGTGGGGCGAATGCCAGGGCTCCGGCGCCACGCCGTATCGCGTCGTTACAGCCGCCGATGGCGGCGGCTACAAATGCACCTGTCCGAGCCGAAAGTTTCCCTGCAAGCACGTGCTCGCGGTACTGTGGCTGCGCGTCGACAAGCCGGAGCGGTTCGAGAGCGCGAGCCCGCCGCAATGGGTCGAGGACTGGAGCGCGCGCCGGCGCGGCGGCACCGGACGTCCGCCCGGCAAGCCCAAGCCCGACGGCGATGAGGCCGGCGCGGCGCCGTCGCTCGACGCGGCGCTCGCCGAGGCCGCGACACCCGTGGCGGTCGATCCGAAAGCGGCCGCGCGCGCCGAGGCGCAGCGCGAGCGCATCAAGACCGAGCGCGAGGCGGCGATCCTTGCCGGGCTCGACGAGCTCGACCGCTGGATCGCCGACCAGCTCAACCAGGGCCTCGTCGATTTCGCGAGCCGCGCCGCGGCCGCCGCGCGGACGCTGTCGACGCGCCTCGTCGACGCCAAGGCCGGCGGACTGGCCGCGCGGCTCGATCAGCTCGGCACCGAGCTGTTTCGCGTCGGCGACGAGCGCCGCGCCGATCTCGCGATCGAGCGGCTGAGCGCGATGATTTTGATCGCCTCCGCCTATCGGCACCAGGACCGCCTGCCCGCGGCACTGCGCCAGGACGTCCGCCGCGCCGTCGGCTGGACGGTCCGCCGCGAGGAGCTGCTGGCCGATGCCACGGCACCGCGCGTCAGCAGCGTGTGGATCGTCGCCGCCAACCTGTCCGAGGTGCAGCCGGACAAGCTGCGCCGGCTGGAGACCTGGCTGGTCAATGCGAGCACCGAACCAAGCCAGCCGCGCGCGGCCGTGCTGATCGATTTCGTCCCCGTCTCGGGCGGCGGCGCCGGCTTTCCGTTCGCGCCGGGCGATGTGATCGACGCAGAGGTGGTGTTCTATCCCTCGGCCGCGCCGCTGCGCGGCCTGCTGGCGAGCCGCAAGACCTCCAGCGTGGCGCCATGGCCGCGTCCGCTGCCGGGACTTGCGCCGGCGCTGCACGACTACGCGGCGACGCTCGCGGCGCTGCCATGGCTCGAGCGCTGGCCCCTGCTGCTGTCGGGCGTCGCGCTGCGCACCGCCGGCAAGGCATCGCTTGGGATCATCGACGGCAGTGGCGAAGCCATCGCGGTCGAGCGCGGCCAGCGCGAGCAGCTGATGCCCTTGCTCGGCCTCGACGATCTGTCGCTGCTGTGCCTGTGGGACGGCAGGGTTGCGCAGGTGCTCGCCGCCGACACGCCGCTCGGCCGCTGGCATCACGAGGACTGAGAATGGCCAGCGTGATCGATCCGCAGATCCATGCAAGGCTGCGCCAGTCGTTCCTGCTCGGCCTGACGCGGCAGCCGCCGACGATTCCGCCGGAGCTCGCCGAATTGCTGCCGCGAGATCGCGAGCCGGCGCTGCCGCTGCTCGCGCTGTCAGCGCAATGGCAGCGCTTTGCCGGCACGCCCGCGCCGGCGACCGATCCCGTTCCGGACGCTGCGCTGCGGCTGCACCAGGATGCGCGGCCGATCCTGCCCGACGCGGCACGCCGCGCGTTGAAGGTCTTGGCGCGCAGCGTCGAGAAGTCGCTCGCCTCGAACGTCCTGCCGCTGGCGCTGCGCCGCATCCATGCCGCCGGCTGCCGGCTGCATCCGTTCGACCTGCCGGATTTCGCCGCGCACATCAAGGCGGAGGCGGACGATCTCGGCCTCGCCGAGCGCGCCTTCCTCGCACTGATCGCCCCGGACTCCGATGACGACACCACTAAAGGCCTGTTCTTCGAGCGGATCACCGCCGAGAACTGGACGACCTTCCCGAGGGCGCAGCGCCGCGGCTTCGTCGCGAGACTGCGCCGGGACGATCCCGCCGGGGGCCGCGCGCTGATCGAGTCCGTCTGGAAAACCGAACCCGCGCCGGTTCGCGCGGCGCTGCTCGATGCGCTCACCGTCGGCCTCGGCGAGGATGACAAGCCGTTCCTGGATGGTCTCAGCACAGACCGCGCCGACAGCGTCAAGCAGCTCGCCGCGCAGCTGCTGGCGCGGATTGCCGAACGTGCCGAACGCGGCGCCCGTCTTGCGGAGGCCGCGCAATGCTTCAAACGTTCGGGCTCGCTGCTCGCCAAGATTGGCCTCGGCTCCGCCTCGACCCTGACCTTCAAGCTGCCTGGCGACGGACTGAAATGGCAGGAGGCGGAAGTGCTGCGCGAGCGGCTGTTCGGCGGCCTGCAGCTGTCGGCGCTCGCGGACGCCGTCGGCGCGACCGCTGAAGCCCTGATCGCGGCGCTGCCGCCGAGCGAACATCGCGTGCTCATGCTGCTGATGGACGCCGCCGTCGCCGAGGGCGACGACGACGCGGTGACGCGCATCATCGGCGCGCGGCTCGGCGCCGGCGAGTCGCTCAACGGCTACATCCTGATGTCGCTCGCCGCGAAGGCCCGCCAGCCGCTCGCGCCGTGCATCGCCGAACGCGTGCTCGCCTCGTCCGCCTGGCAGAAGACCGTGCAGGAGCTCGCCGATGCGACCACGCCGGCGGCGCAGAAGGATGACGGCCGGCTGGTGCTGATGGCCGCGTTGATGCCGCGGGCCGCGATGTCAGCGTTCACCGCCTCGCTCGCCGCGCTGCCGCTCTCGACCACGCGGGCGGCGAAAGACTTCACCGATCTCGTTCTCGCGCTGCCAGCGTGAGCGCGCACATGATGCCGGGAGTTTGCCGATGACCCTTGCCGATGCGAGCCCGAACGAGGCGCAGCTGCGCCGCTCAGCCGAGGCGCTGCATGCCCATGAGCTCGAGGCGCTGGCCCAGGAGGACACGCGGCCGCGGCCGGCGCAGTGGCGGCTGTCGCCACAGGCGGTCGTGACCTATCTGATGGGCGGCCGCACCAAATCGGGCGGCGAGATCTCGCCGAAATACATCGGCAACCGCCGGCTGATCGAGACCGCGGTGGCGACGCTCGCGACCGACCGCGCGCTGCTCATTCTCGGCGTGCCCGGTACGGCGAAGTCGTGGGTCTCCGAGCATCTCGCCGCAGCGATCTCCGGTTCGTCCGAGATGATCGTGCAATGCACGGCCGGGACCGACGAGAACCAGATCCGCTATGGCTGGAACTACGCGCTGCTGCTGGCCAAGGGCCCGTCGCGCGAGGCGATGGTGGCGACGCCCTTGATGCGGGCGATGGAGGCCGGCCGCATCGTCCGCTTCGAGGAGCTGACCCGCATGCCCTCGGACGTGCAGGACACGCTGATCACCGTGCTTTCCGAAAAGCTGATGCCGATCCCGGAGATCAACGACTCCATTCATGCGCAGCGCGGCTTCAACATGATCGCGACCGCCAATGCGCGCGACAAGGGCGTCAACGAATTGTCGTCGGCGCTGAAGCGGCGCTTCAACGTCGTGGTGCTGCCGCTGCCGGCCGATCTCGACGAGGAGGTGAAGATCGTCACCAAGCGCGTCGGCGAGATCGGCGGCGGACTGGAGCTGCCCAAGATCGCGCCGGCCGACCAGGAGATCATGCGCATCGTCACGGTGTTCCGCGAGTTGCGCGACGGCCAGACGCTCGACGGCCGGCTCAAGCTGAAGTCTCCGTCCGGCTCGCTGTCGACGGCGGAGGCGATCGCGGTCACGATCGGCGCCTGGGCGGAGGCCGGCCATTTCGGCTCCGGCGTGATCGACGCGCAGAGCATGGCCGCCAACCTGGTCGGCGCCATCGTCAAGGACCCGGTGCAGGACAGGGTGGTGCTGCAGGAATATCTCGAGACGGTCGTCCGCGAGCGCAAGCCGTGGGCCGATCTCTATGGCGCGATCCGCGACGTGATGTGACATGGCCGCGGCAACGCCCGATCGCCTGCATCTTCTCGGTATCCGGCATCACGGGCCGGGCTCGGCGCGCGCCGTGCTCTCTGCATTGGACGCGGCCGATCCCGCCGTCGTGCTGATCGAGGGACCGCCGGACGCCGACGAGTTGATCAGCTTCGCAGCCTCGGCGGCGATGGTGCCGCCGGTCGCGCTGCTGGTGCATGCGCAGGACGACGCCGCCAATGCGAGCTTCTTTCCGTTCGCGTTGTTCTCGCCGGAATGGCAGGCGATCCGCTGGGCGCTGGCGAAGCAGCGTCCCGTCCGCTTCATCGACCTGCCGGCATCGCATCGGCTCGCCGAGCGGGCCAAAACGGCAAAGCAGGAGAACGAGGAGAGCGAGGCCGCGCCGGAGGACGCCGGCGCGGCTGCGCAAGATCAATCTGGTGCCCCCGATCCGGAGCTCGCGCAGATCCGGCGCGATCCGCTGGCCTATCTCGCCACGCTCGCCGGTTACGATGACAGCGAATCCTGGTGGAACGCGATCGTCGAGCAGGGCGCGCATGGACCGGAGATCTTCGCCGCTCTGGAAGCGGCCATCGGCGCGCTGCGCGAAAAGATCGATCCCCTGCCCTATCAGCCCGCTGACGAAGCGCAGCGCGAGCTGCGCCGCGAGGCGCATATGCGCCTGGAAATCGCCGCCGCGCTGAACGAACAGGCCGGCCCTGTCGCCGTGGTCTGCGGCGCGTGGCACGTGCCGGCGCTGCGCAGAAGGGTTGCGCTGAAGGACGATCGCGCGCTGCTCAAGGGGCTGCCGCAGATCAAGGTCACCGCCACCTGGGTGCCGTGGACCGAGACGCGTCTCGCCGCGTCCTCCGGTTATGGCGCCGGCGTGATCTCGCCCGGCTGGTACGCGCATCTCTGGCAGGGGCTGCAGCACGGCCAGTCTACCGCGCTCGATGCCACCGGCTTCACGACACGCTGGCAGGCGCGCGTCGCCGAGCTCTTGCGGCGGAACGGCCGGCCGGCATCGACGGCCTCGGTCATCGAGGCGTCGCGGCTGGCGATCACGCTGGCCGCGCTGCGCGACGTCGCACTGCCGGGACTGGCCGAGATGCGCGAGGCGAGCCTGGCGACCTTGTGCGAGGGCGAGTCCGCGCTGTTTCGCCTGATCGAGCAGCAGCTGATCATCGGCCAACGCGTCGGCGAGATCGACGACAGCGTGCCGCAGATGCCGCTCGCCGCGGATCTCGCGCGCTGGCAGCGCAAGCTGAAGCTGAAGCCCGAGGCGCTCGACAGCGATATCGCGCTGGACCTGCGCAGCGAGGCGGGCCTCGCGAAGTCGCAACTCCTGCATCGGCTCACGCTGATCCAGGTGCCGTGGGGACGCCTGCAGGGCTCCGGCCAGAGCCGCGGCACGTTTCGCGAGAACTGGCGACTGCGCTGGGAGCCGGAATTCTCGGTGCGCCTCGTCGAGGCGCTGGTGCATGGCACGACCGTCGCGCAGGCCGCCGGCAATGCCGCGATCAGCAACGCACAGGCGGCCGCATCGCTCAACACCGTCTCCGACATCGTGCGCGGCTGCCTCGAGGCCGGCCTGAGCGAGGCCGCGGAGGCGACGATCGTGCTGCTGCAGCAGCGCTCGGCGGCGACCAGCGATGTCGGCGATCTCACCGAGGCGGTGCCGCCGCTCGCCGAGATCCTGCGTTACGGCACGGCGCGCGAGCTGCCGACCGAGGCGCTGCGCCTCTTGGTGACCAGCCTCGTCGAGGCGATCTGTGCCGGTCTCGTCTATGCCTGCCGCAACCTGCAGTCGGACGTCGCGACCGAGCTGCGCGGCAAGCTGGCGCGGCTCGATGGCGCGATCGGCCTGATCGAGGATGCCAGCCTGCGCGAGGGATGGCGGCGCGCGCTCGCATCGGTCGCCAATGACGCATCCGCGCATCCCTTGCTGAATGGACTGGCGAGCCGCGCGCTCTACGATCATGGCGTCGTCACGCCGGAGCAGACCGCGCTGGCGCTGTCGCGTGCGCTGTCCCACAGCGTGCCGACGCTCGAGGCCGGCGACTGGCTCGACGGCTTCCTCGGCCAGAGCGGCCAGGTGCTGCTGCACGATCACGCGCTGCGCCGGATCATCGACGGCTGGCTGGCCGCGATCGACGACGAGGCGTTCAACAATCTGCTGCCGGTGATGCGGCGCGCGTTTTCGAGCTTCGACCGCAACGAGCGGCGGCGCCTGCTTGACGAGCTGGCCAGACAGCGCCCCGTCGCCATCTCGGCAACGACCGACGTCGCGCCGCTGCAACCGCTCGCGCCACTGCCTGCGCACGCAGCGGGCTTCGAGGCCGCCCTGCCGCTGCTGCTGACCATCCTGGGTGCCGACCGGCCGAGGAAGGATGCGAACCGATGAGCCATGATGCAGATGCCGAGCGCAATCGCCGCTGGCGCCTCGTGCTCGGCGGCGACGACCAGGCCGGCCTGTCGGATCGCGACCGCAGGCTCGATGCGGCGCTCGCCGGACTTTATGACGCGGGCTCCGGCGGCAAGCGCGGCGGCGGCCGGCGCGGCGGTCTCGGCGGCTCGGCGCCACGGGTGGCGAGCTGGCTCGGCGATATCAGGGAGTTCTTTCCGGCGAACGTCGTGCAGGTCATCCAGAAGGACGCGTTCGAGCGGCTCGGGCTGAAGGAGATGCTGCTGCAGCCGGAGTTTCTCGCCGCGCTGGAGGCCGACGTGCATCTCGTCGCCGACCTGATGGCGCTGCGCGCGGTGATGCCGGAGAAGACCAAGGCGACCGCGCGCGAGGTGGTGGCCAAGGTGGTGAAGGAGCTGATGGAAAAGCTCGACGCGCGCACCACCGAGACGATCCGCGGCGCGGTCGACCGTCGCCGCCGCACGCGGCGACCGCGCGCTGGTGACATCGACTGGCCGCGCACCATCGGCAAGAACCTGCGCCACTGGCAGGCCGAGCATCGCACGATCGTGCCGGAGACGCTGGTCGGCCACGCCCGCGCGGCGCGACGGACGAACCTCGAGGAGGTCATCCTCTGCGTCGACCAGTCGGGCTCGATGGGCACCTCCGTGGTGTACTCCTCGATCTTCGCCGCGGTGCTGGCCTCGATCCCGGCGATCGCGATGAAGCTCGTGGTGTTCGACACCAACATCATCGATCTGACCGAGGAGCTCGCCGATCCGGTCGAGGTGCTGTTCTCGGTGCAGCTCGGCGGCGGCACCGACATCAACCAGGCGCTGGCCTATTGCGAGCGCCTGGTGCACGAGCCGACACGGACGCACATGGTGCTGATCAGCGATCTGATCGAGGGCGGAATCGCCGAGCAGATGCTGGCCCGCGCCAAGGCGCTGGTGTCGTCGGGCGTCAACCTGATCGTGCTGCTCGCGCTCAATGACGACGGCCGCCCGGCCTATGACGCGAAGCACGCCGCGATCCTCGCCTCGCTCGGCTGCCCGGTGTTCGCCTGCACGCCGCACCAGTTTCCCGAGCTGATGGCCACCGCGCTGAAGCGCCAGGACATCTGGTCCTGGGCCGCCGCGCAGGACATCAAGCTGGTGCGGCCGGAGGATGCGATCAGGGTCGATGAATGAAGCGACTCGTTCTGTCGTCCATCCTGCTGCTTGGGCGCTACGCGGTGCTGCCCGTGGTGGTGCTGGCCGGCGGACTGCTGTTCATCTGGCTGATGCTGCTGGACGACTACACGCGGGTCGTGCTGGCCACCGCGCCCATCATGTTCTGCGTGATCGCGGCCGCGGTCGCGCTGGCGCTCGGGATCCTGTTCGTGCCGGCGCGGCGCGAGCGGAGCAACGTCCTGGACGAAGCGACGGCGCCCGCGCTGTGGCAGATCTGGCGGGAGCTTGATCCGGCCTTCGCCAAGCCGCGGCGGACCCTGCGGTTCGACGCCGAATTCAATGCGTCGATCAGCGAGGCGCGCGGCTTCGCCGGTATCTTCCGCCAGCATGTCACGATGACCGTCGGACTGCCGCTGTTGATGATCCTCGACGAGCGGGCCATCCGCGCCACCATCGCCCACGAGGTCGCCCATGCCGAGCTGCGTCACACCACCGGGGCCGGCAACCTGTTCGACTTTCTGCGCGCCTGCGAGAACGTTCTCCATTACGCGAACCCCGATCGCACCGTCACCGGCCGGATCGCGGCCTTTCTGCTGCGCGCCGTGCTTGGATGGGTCAACCGGGAGTATCTCGTGCTGTCGCGCCAGAACGAGCTGGCCGCCGACCGGCGCGCCGCGGCGCTGATGGGATCACCCGAGATGGCGCGATCGCTCGTGCTGATCGCCGGCGGCGCGGCGCGGCTGCGCGAACTTGTCTTTGCGCCCTTGCAGACCGATCTGCTCGGCGCCATCAGCCTGCCGGCCACGCCGCTGCAGCGCATGTCGACCCATCTCGTCGCCATCCGCGACCATGATGCGCTCGCCGCCGCGGCGGCCAAGAGGATGGAGGAAGAGCCCATGGAGGACAAGGACTCGACCCACCCGCCGCTGCGCGCGAGCCTCGCCAATCTCGGCTATGCCGCGCTCCCGGCGGTCGATCCGATCGAGGCGCCGGCCATCGAGCGACTGCTGCCCCCCGGTGCCGCGCTCGACCTGTCGGCCCGCCTCGATGCCGAGTGGCGCAAATTGGCACAGGCCAGGGTACGTCTCGGAGGCTGACATTCAGCATAACGGGCCGCCTTGCCGGGTGGCCATTGGAACGCGATCCGCTTCCATGCTATGATCCTGCCGTGCACGATCTCCGAGACCCTTCGGTACAGCGCGCGCAGCTCAAGGTCGATGTCCAGGCCGGCGAGCCGGACTGGACGCCTGCGCGACAGGACCTGTGGCGGCGCATCGCCGCGCATGATTTCGAGCCGGACACACCCTTCAACTTCACCCAGCGTCTGGCGCGCGATCATGGCTGGAGCCTCGACGAGGCCCGGGCCGCTATCGAAGCCTATCGCCGGTTCTGCTTCCTCGCCATGGTCTCGCCCGCGCCGGTGACACCGAGCGAGGTAGTGGACGAGGTCTGGCATCAGCACCTGATCTATTCGCGTGACTACTGGACGATCTGGTGCGGCGAACGGCTACAGGCCTCGCTGCATCATGACCCGACGCCCGGCGGCGCCGAGGCGCAACTGACCTACCGCCGCCAATATGCCGAGACCCTGGCGCTGCACGAACGTTTCTTCGGGCCGCCCAGCCCCGATCTGTGGCCGGCGACACACATCCGCTTTGCCGGCCCGCGCTATCATGTCACCGACCGCACTCATTGGCTCATCCTGCCGCGGCCCCGCGCATGGCTGCGGCGGCTATTCAGGAGATGACTATGGCGCTCAACCCGTTCAACTGGACGGCCGGCCCATTCCTACTTGTCTACATCGTTCTCGCTGCCATCCTTTTTCTCAAGGGCTTCGTGCTTCGCGGCACGATCGGACCGGCGGCGGGCTCGTCCCGGCCGTCATTGAGCGAGTTGGAGCTCGCCTATCTCGCCGGCGGCGCCCAGCGTCTCGGCGACGCTGTCTTGCTCGGCTTCGCGGCGAAGGGGGCAGCTACGTTCACGGCCCGCGATCACAAGATCACGGTGACCGATCAGGCGCCGCTGACGGCGCTGATGGACCATCCGCCGCGGCTTGCGCTGCACCCGGAGATGACACGGCAGCAATTTCAGCAGGCGCTGGCGCCGCTCATGTCGCGAATCCAGACGCGGCTGGAGGCGCTCGGCTATGCTCCGACCGGCAGCCAGATGGCGGAATTCCGCAAAACCGTCCTGCCGTTCGTCGGCGTGCTCGTCCTGTTCGGGTTGACCAAGGTCCTCGTCGGCGTGTCGCGGCACCACGACGTGGGCTTTCTTATGCTGCTGATCTTCGCCACTGTGCTGGGCGCGGGCGCGCTCGCACGGGCCCCCACCCGCACCAAGGCCGGCAACGAGGTGCTGCAGGGCTATCAGGCGACGCATGCCCGCGCGGCCCGCGCGCCGCGCGATCATGAATTGCTGCTCGCCGTCGCCCTCACGGGCGCGACAGTGCTGTCCGGCACCGCCTACGCCTCGGTGCTTGCGACGTCCAGGGCGCTCGGCAGCAGTGGTGGTGGGGGTTGCAGCGGCGGCGGCTGCGGAGGTGGTGGCGGA
>NZ_CAFJ01000787.1 GCF_000239795.1 Bradyrhizobium sp. STM 3809
TCGCGGCCGGCTCGCGCAGGCGCATGTCGGGGCGGCCGCCGACGACGGCGGTTGCCACCACCGGCACCGGCTCTTCCTGGCGCATGACCGCCGCCGGCGCGGCGACGGGACGCGACGTGCTCACCACGTCGAGACCGCGGCCGTGATGCGCGACGATCCGGTTGAGCTCGGCCAGTGCCTCGATCTGGTCGACGATCACCTTGCGCATCTGCGCGGTGCTCTCGGCCGCCTCCTGCGGCATCTCCAGCACGCCGCGGCGCAGCTCGTTGCGCGTCGCCTCGAGCTCGCGATGCATCTCGGCCGTCATCTGCTTCATGCTCGACACCAGCGTGGCGAACTTCTCCGCCGACTGCTTGAACATCGCATCGGCTTCCTGCGTGCTCTGCTGGTAGATCTCCTGCATCTGCGAGGTGGTGAGGCGGCGCTCCTCCTCGGCATTGGCGCGGATGGCTTCGAACTGCCGGCTGAGCGCGGTCGAGCCGGCGCCGGCGGTCTCGGCCACCACCCGGGCGATGTCGCGCGCCCGCTCCTCGGCGGCCGCGAGCGACTCGTCGAGCAGGGTGGTGAAGCGGGTCAGGCGCTGGTCGAGATCGGCCGTGCGCAGGTCGATCGTGGTGACCAGCGATTCCAGCGTCGTCTTGCGATCCGAGATCGAGGCGGTCGCGTCGCGGTTGCTCTGCTCGACGATGGCGGCGGCCTCGATCAGGGCCTTGCCATGGGCGTCGAACTGCGTCGACAGCGAGCCGAGATCCTGCAGCGCGCGCGAGGTCTTGGCGTTGAAGACGTTGAGCTGGTCCTCCAGCGTCTGCGTCGCGGTGCCGTTGCGCGACGTCACGTCGTTCATCGCGGTGACGAAATCGGCCACGCGGGCGACCAGCGCACGCTCCAGCGAGTTGAGGTTGTCGTGAGCTCCGGTCAGCACCTCCTGCAGCAGGATGTTGCCTTCGCGCAGACGCTCGAACAGCGCGACCGTGTCGGTGCGCAGGATCTTGCTGGTCTCCTGCATCTCGGTGACGGCCGCCACCGAGACCTGGCGCGACTGCTCGATCGCCGCGCGCGAGGCCTGCTCGAGATCCTTGAGCGACTTGGTGATCGCCGTCGTCGCCATCTCGCCGGCCGAGGTGATGGTGCGGGCGACCTCGGAGCCGTTGCCGTTGACGGTCTGGGCGAACGCCTGGCCGCGCATCTCGATCTGCTTCAGCGCATCGGTGGTGACGCGATCGATCTCGATCGTGAGCTGGTTGGTCTTGGAGTTCAGCGTCTCGACCAGGGTGCCGCGCTTGCCGTCGAGCATCTGCGACAGCCGCTCGCTCTGCTGCTGCACATAGGTGACGATCTCGTCGGTCTTGCCGGTCATGGCGGAGCCGAACGAGTTGCCGGCCGCCAGTACCGAGCGCTCGATCTCGGTCGAGGTCGACTTCACCCGCGTCGAGACCTCGTTGGAGGCCGCAACGAGCGCGCTCTGCGCGTTCAGCGCGCTGCTCTGGATCGCATCCGTCGTGTTGGCCGCGACGGTGTTGATCGATCGCTCGATCTCCGAGGAGATCGCCTTGAGCTGGCCGGCGGTGTCGGTCGAGGTCGCCGTCAACACGGTCTGCGCCTCGCGGGCACCGGCGACGATCACGGCCACCGTCTCGGTGGTGGTCGTCGTCAGCAGGGTCTGGGCTTCGCGTGCGCTGCCGACCAGGCTGGCCGCAGTGTCGGCCGACGTCGCCGTCAGCGACATCTGCGCCTGGCGGGCGCTGTTGAGGATCGAGCTTGCGGTATCGGCGCCCACCGAGGACAGCGTCCGCTCGACGTCGACAGCGAGCGACTTGACGTGCTCGGCAGCCTCGGTCGAGCTCGAGATCAGCTTGGACTGGACGTCGCGGGCGCTGTCGATGATCGCGGTCGCGGTGCTGGTGCCGACCGCGGCGAGGGTCCGCTCGACGTCGGCCGCCAGCGACTTGACGTGATTGGCCGCTTCCGACGAGGCATTGATGAGGGTGGTCTGCGCCTCGCGGGCGCCGCCGGTGATCGCCTCCGCAGTGGTGGTGCCGGCAATCGACAGCGAGCGCTGCACGTCGACGGTGAGTGCCTTGACCTGGTCGGCGGCCTCCTGCGAGGCGGCGAGCAGGGCGCTCTGGGCCTCGCGCGCACCGGCCGTGATGGTCTCTGCCGTATCCGTGCCGGCGGATGTCAGCGAGCGCTGCACGTCGGCAGCGAGCGATTTCACATGCTCGGCGGCGTTCGAGGAGGCGGACACCAGCGTGTTCTGCACCTCGCGGGCGCCGGCGAGGATCGAGGCCGCGGTGGCCGAACCGGCCGCCGTCAGGGCCTGCTCGACGTCGGTGGCGAGCGACTTCACATGGGTCGCCGCGTCGGCTGACGCCGAGACGAGCGTGTTCTGCACCTCGCGGGCGCCGGCGAGAATCGACGCGGCGGTGGTCGAGCCGGCCGCCGTCAGCGTGCGCTCGACATCCGCCGACAGCGACTTGATCTGCTCGGCGGTCTCGCTCGACGCCGTGACCAGGGTGGCCTGGGCCTCGCGGGCGCTGCTCAGGATGGAGTTCGCCGCAGCGCTGCCGGCGCCGGTGAGGGCGCGCTCGACTTCCGCGGAGGTGCTCTTCAGCTGCGAGCCGACATCGGTCGAGACGTTGAGCAGGGCCTGCTGCGCCGAGCGCGCGCCGGTCTGGATGGTCTCGCTGGTGTTGACGACGAGGGTGGTGAGTGAGCGCTCGGCATCCTCGACATGCGACTTGATGCTGGCCGACAGCAGCTCGGCGCGCGTCATCAGCTCGTCGCTCGCCTGGCGGCCGCTGCTCTCGATGCGGCCGGCGACGGCCTCGACGCGCGAGCCCAGCAGGTCCTCGAACTGCGACACGCGATGGTCGATCTCGGTGGCGATCGTGCCGACGCGCGTCTCGATGCCCTGGTGGATGTCCTGGAAGCGGGCAGTGACGGCCTCGGTCAGCTCGAAGCTGCGGCCGTCGATGATGTTCGACAGGCTGACGATGCGCTGATCGATCGCCTCCAGCGCCTTGTCGGTGCCTTCGGTCAGCGAGGAGGTGAGGATGTTGAGGCGGGAGTCGATCGACTGGATCGCCTGCGCCGAACCGTCGGTCAGCGACGAGGTCAGCACAGTCAGACGCGAGTCGATCGCGTGCAGCACCTGCGCCGCGCCGTCGGTCAGCGAGTTCGACAGCGTGCCGAGCCGGCCCTCGATGGTCGAGGTGACCGAGGTCGCGCGGCTGTCGAAGTTCTCCTCCAGCGTCTTCAGCCGGCCCTCGACGGTGTCGTCGAAGGTCTTGATCTTCGAGTCGAGCGTCGAATCGAAGGTGGAGATGCGCGTCTGCAGGTTGGTCTCGAACTGGCTCAGCCGCTGGTCCACCGTTGCGGTGATCTCGCCGCTGTTGGACGACAGCCGGCTGTCGAAAGTGTCGACATAGGTCTTGAGATTGTCGGAGATCTCCTGGGTCCGCTGCCCCATGCGCTCGACGATCTCGCCGCCATAGGTCTTCACGGTGCGGTCGAACTCGGTGATGTGCCGCGTGATCAGGGCGCCCAGGGTGGAGCTGTCGCGGGCGAAGCGCTCGGCGAGCTCCGTGCCCTGGTTCTTCACCAGCTCATCGAAGGCGCTGATCTGCATCGACAGCGTGTCGTGGGTGCTTTCGGTCTGGCTCACGACCTTGGCGACCAGCGAGTTGACGGTCGCGTCCAGCGACTCGCTCGCCTTTTCGCCGGACGTCACGATGTGACCGGACAGACGCTGGCTGGCCTCGTCGATCTTGGTGACGAGATCGCCGCTGCGCAGCTCGAGTTCGAGCAGCAGCGAGTCGCCGGAAGCCTTGAGCTGATCGTGGACCTGCTCGGTGCGCACCGAGATGCCGTCGACGATCGCGGCCGTGCGCTGCTCGAACTCGCTGGTGATGCGGTCGATGCGCTCGTTCAGCATCTCGTGGACGCGGTCGGACAGATCGGCGAACTCGTCGTGGACGTGGCCGGTCTTGAAATTGAGACTGGTGGTCAGCCGCTCGGAGGCGTCCAGCACGGCGCGGGTGGTCTCGGCGCTCGCTTCCTCCAGACGGTCGAGCAGGTCGCCGCCGCGCTCGCCGAGCGCGAGGATCATGTTGTCGCCGGCGTTGCCCAGCGCGGCCGTGATGTGGGCGCCGCGCTCTTCCAGCGCGCCGGTGATGCTCTTGGCGACCTCGTCGACGCGCGAGGCGATGGCGTCGGAGATCAGCGCGATGTCGTGACGCAGGTCGATCTGCACGCCCGAGATGGCGCTGCGGACCTGTTCGGCCTGGCCGACCAGATTGTCGCGCTGATGCGCGATGTCCTGGAGCAAGGCGCGGATGCGGACCTCGTTGTCGCTGTAGGCGCGCTCGAGCGCGGCGACCTCGTTGGCGACCAGCATTTCGAGCTCGCCGGCGCGCGCGATCGCGCGCTCGACGCCGTCGCCCATCGCCGCGACCTCGCGGCGGATCGCCTGGCCGACCGTGACGATGGAGTCGCTGACTGCGCCTTCCGGTTCGGAGAAGCGGATCGCGACCTGGGCCATCGACTGCGCGATGATGCGCAACTCCTGGCCCCGCCAGGCGAGGCTCGCGAGGAAATAGAACAGCAGGATGGGCGCGAAAAACACCGCGGCGAGGCCGGCGAGCACCAGCACGCCGCCGCTCTGGCCGATCAGGGACTGCAGCGCGGGCAGGAATCCGATCGTCAGCAGCACGCAGCCGACGATCCAGATGCCTGCAAAGGCGGTTGCCAGCGTGTACACGCCGCGCGACGGACGGCCCTTCTGGATCGCCTGCAAGAGCTGGCCGATGGTCTCGCGGTCGTCATTGGCCGGACGGCGCTTGGCCAGCGGCGGCGGCTCGATCTCGTCGAGGCTGCGGCTGTCGACACCGGGACGGGTGTCGAACGAATCGAACGCGGATCCGCCGGTCGGCATGACCGGCGGCGCCCCGTCAGCGTGGACCGGGCCCTGCAAGTCCGGGGGCGCGGACGTATCGCTGATGTTCAAAGCCTCCTGAATGGCGGACAGCGCAACTTCAGTCGGGTCTTTGACCTTTTTGGGGGTGTTCGCCATGTTGAATCCGAGCCCTCGTCTTAATTTCGTTCCGGCGAGCCGCGTACGAGTTCCCCCTCGACGCGCTCGAACCGGACGTCATCCCTCGCAGGCACCAGGGGTGGCTAATTCCGCCGGGTGACCCACTCCATCCGGGGATCATCCTATTGGCTGTGCCTGTTGAAAGAAATGGCCGTGGTTAAGAGATTCTTAATCATCGTTAACAGCTACCGCCGTTAACACTTTAGAAGTTCTGCGAATTCCGGTTTCGGCCGCGATTGGGGCGGAGCCGGGCCCAAATCGCGGCAAACCCGCGGCAATCGGGTGGTAACCATACATTAACCATTGCCGTGCTTGGGTGACCACAGGGGCGCGCGCAGCGTGCCCGCCGGACCGGATGACCGCCATGATTCCCGACCTGTCACGGATCGAATGGATGCCTTCGCCGCCGCTGGTTCCAGATGACGGGCCGATCAGCCTCGATCTCCTCAGGCGCATGACGCTCGGCGACGCCACGCTCGAGCGCGAGGTGCTCGAGATGTTCTCGACCCAGGCCGTGCGCCTGCTGGAGCGGCTGCAGGTGATGCCGGAGGACGCGGCCACCGTCGCCCATACCCTGAAGGGCTCCGCCCGTGCGATCGGCGCGCTGGACGT
>NZ_CAFJ01000786.1 GCF_000239795.1 Bradyrhizobium sp. STM 3809
ACCAGCGCGTTGCTCTTGTACTTGGTGAAGGTCGAGCCCATCACGCTGGCATTCATGAAATTGAGGAAGGCATGGCGCGGCACGCCGGCCTTCTGCGCCAGGATGGTGATCTCAGCGAGATTCTGGATCACGACGCCGAGGAAAACGTTGTGCGCGATCTTGCAGATGCGCGCGAGCTCGCCCTCGCCGACATAGGACACGCCGGAGACGGCGATCTTGCCGAGGTACGGCGCGATGATTTCGAACGCGGCCTTGGGGCCCGAGACCACCGACGACAGCTTGCCGGCCTTGACGCATTTGCCGTTGCCCGACACCGGCGCCCGCACGAATTCGATGCCAAGCTGCGACAGCTTCGCCGCGATCGCCTCCGACTGCTCGATCCCGATCGAGGAGCAGTCGACCAGGATCTTCGGACGCGGTCCCGAAGCGGACGCGACGAGACCGTTGTCGCCGAAATAGACCTGCTCGAGATCCTTGCCCGTCGACACCATCGTGAACACGATCTCGCATGACGCGAGATCGCGGGGATGGTCGACGATGACGCCGCCCTTCGCGGCGAGCGGCTCGGCCTTGGCGCGGGTGCGGTTGAAGATCGAGACATTGTGTCCGGCTTTCAGCAGCCGCTCGGCCATCGGGTAGCCCATGCGCCCCATGCCGATCCAGCCGAGCGAATGCATCGTAGTCATTATCGTTTCCTCATCATACTTGTCACGGCCGTCGTCATTGCGAGGAGCGAAGCGACGAAGCAATCCAGGATCACGCCCGGCCCTGGATTGCTTCCGCCTTCGCTCGCAACGACGAAGAACTCAAATCGCGTTCACCTAATAACGATTGGCGATCGGCAGCTCTTCCGCGGGGAACAGCGTGATCACCTGGCAGCCCTTGTCGGTAACCACGACCTCCTCCTCGATGCGCGCCGCGGAGAAGCCGTCGGTGGCTGGGCAATAAGTCTCCAGCGCGAATACCATGCCGGTCTTGATCTCCATCGGATTGTCCAGCGAGACCAGGCGCGAAATGATCGGGCGCTCATGCAGAGCGAGACCAAGACCGTGGCCAAATTGCAGGCCGAACGCCGCCATCTCCGACGGGAAGCCGAACTCCTCGGCCGCCGGCCACACCTTGGCGACCGTGTCGGTCGACACGCCCGGCTTGATCAGCGCGATCGCGTTGTCGAGCCATTCGCGGCAACGCTTGTAGGCATCATGCTGCGCCGGCGTGGCGCGGCCGACATTGAAGGTACGGTAGTAGCAGGTGCGGTAGCCCTGATAGGATTGCAAAATGTCGAAGAACGCCTGATCGCCCGGACGCAGGATGCGATCGGTGAAATTGTGCGGATGCGGATTGCAGCGCTCGCCGGAGATGGCGTTGATCGCCTCGACGTCGTCGGAGCCCATCTCGTAGAGCATCTTGTTGGCCAGCGCGACGATGTCGTTCTCGCGCACGCCCGGCTTCAGGTTCTCGTAGATCGAGTGATACACGCCGTCGACCATGGCCGCGGCCTGGTTGAGCAGCATGATCTCGTCGATGTTCTTGATCTCGCGCGCGTCCAGCATGATCTGCTGGCCGTCGACCACCTTCATGCCCGCTTTCTGCAGCTCGAAGAACATCGCGGTCTCGGCGAGGTCGACGCCGACCGGCATGTCGGCGACGCCGGCCGCGCGCAGCAGGCTCATCACCTCCTCGGCATGCGCCTTCATCAGCCCGACCGCCGGCGGCACCGTACCGCGCATGCCCAGCATGCCGGCGCGGCAGTTCTCCGGCGCCAGCCAGTCGCAGAAGATGCGGTGGTGTACGGCGGCGGAACCGAAATCCCACACGATCGGCTCGCCATCGCCGGCCAGCAGCGCGAAGCGGCAGAGCTTGTCGCGCTCCCACTCGCCGATCTTGGTGCCGGAGACGTAGCGGATGTTGTTGACGTCGAACAGCAGCAGCGCGCCGCAGCCCGAGGCCTTCAGCGCCATGCGCGCGCGCGCCAGCCGGTATCGCCTGAGGCGGTCGAAATCGACACGGCGCTCGAAATCCACCGAGACATGGCCGTGCGACGGGATGGCCCGGCTCCAGCGCCAATGCGGATCGAGATGCTCGGGACTGACCAGATATGGCTTCAGCGCGCTGGCTGTCATGTGGACGTTCCCCATTCTGTTATTGCAATCGATTGCAGAGCCGGATTTATTGCATGCACGTTAAGAGTGTCAAGCTAAGGTGTGATCAAAACGTCGTTGCGCTGCGGCATCGAGGGCTGGGAAATGAAGCGACCAATGCGATCCGTCACGGGGCCTCGCGCGGCGGCATCGCCCCGTCCGACCATCAAGGACGTCGCCGCCCGCTGCGGCGTGCACCCCTCGACGGTGTCGCGCGCGCTCAGTCCGGCGATGAAGCATCTCGTTGCCGATGATGTCGCGGCGCGGATCCAGGCCGCCGCCAACGCGATCGGCTACCGGCTCAACATGGCCGCGAAGGGATTGCGCACGGGCCGTAGCGGGCTGATCGGCGTGCTCGCCCCAGATATCGCCGATCCCGGCTTTCCGCCGGTGCTGTCCGGCATCGCCGATCATCTCAATGCGGAGGGCTACGCGACCATCGTCGTCGACGTCGGCAGCAAGGGCTCCGAGCAGGATCTGGTCGACCGCCTGATCGCCCGGGGCGTCGACGGGCTGGTGCTGGCGACCGTGACCTTGCGCGACGATGTCGTGCAGCATTGCCAGGATGCGGCGCTGCCGGTCGTGCTGGTCAACCGCGTCGATGCCGCCGGATTGTTGCCCTCGGCCGCCAGCGACGATGCCGCCGGCATGCGCCTCGCCGTCGAGCATCTCGTCGGGCTCGGGCATCAGCGCATCGGCCATGTCGCCGGTCCGCAGCACATCTCGACCGGTGCGCGCCGGCGCGCCGGCTTCGAGGCGAGCGTGAGGGATGCGGGCCTGCCCGCGCGCCATGCGCCGATCGAGATCGCCGACGCCTATACGCGGGCCGCCGGTCGCGAGGCCGCACTGCGGCTGCTGGCGCGCCGGACCAGGCCGACGGCGATCGTCGCCGCCAACGATCTGCTCGCGCTCGGCGTCTATGACGCGCTCGCCGCGCGCGGCCTCGCCTGCCCCGGCGACGTCTCGGTGGTCGGTCACAACGACATGCCGTTCGTCGACCTGGTGTCGCCGCCGCTCACCACCGTGCGGATCGCACAACGCGACATGGGCGAAGCCGCGGCGCGGCTGCTGCTGGCGCGCATCGCCGATCGCGGGGTCGTGGACGACCATATCGTGCTGGCTCCGCAGATCATCATCCGCGGATCGACATCGGCGTGGGAGCGCTGACAGCGCCGGTGCGAGCCGGTACACTCGCCGCAAAAGCAACAGCAGGAGGAGGCCGCGATGACGGAGAGGGTTGGATTGCAGGCGCTGGTCGGATCGATCGCCCCTGGCCAGTCCGTGGCGATTCCGGTCGACCGCGCCGGCGTCTCGATGGCGGCCACGGCGGCGATGATCGAGGCAGGCCTGACCGGGTTGCATCTGGTCTGCGTCCCGATCAGCGGACTGCAGGCGGATCTGCTGATCGGCGCCGGCGTGGCCGCGGTCGTGGAGACCAGCGCGGTGTCGCTCGGCGAGGCCGGCGGCGCGCCGCGCTTCACGGCGGCCGTGCGCAGCGGCAGCATCAAGTTGCGCGATGCCACCTGCCCGGCGATCCATGCCGGCCTCCTGGCCGGGCAGAAGGGCGTGCCGTTCATGCCGATCGCAGGCATCATCGGCAGCGATCTGCTGCAGGTCCGCCCCGACTGGAAGGTGATCGACAGCCCGGTCGGCGAGCCCGGCAAGGTGGTCGTGGTGCCCGCGATCACGCCGGATGTCGCGCTGTTCCATGCGCCTGAGGCCGACCGCTTCGGCAATGTGCGCATCGGCCGCTATCGCGAGCTGGCGACCATGGCCTATGCCGCGAGGCGCACGCTGGTCACCGTCGAGCGCATCACCGATCGCGACCTGATGGCGACCGAGGACTCCGCCGCCGGCGTGCTGCCGGCGCTCTATGTCGATGCCATCGCGGTCGCCGAGAACGGCGCCTGGCCGCTGCCGCTGTGGGACGAATACGAGACCGACGGCGCCGAGCTCGCCCGCTACGCCACGATGGCCCGCACCGAGGAAGGGTTTCATGCCTATCTCTCCGCCTTCCTGAGCCGCAGCAAGGAGGTCGCATGACCGGGCAGGACGATCGCGCGCGCAAGGAGCTCCTGATCACCACCATCGCCGGCCTGCTCGACGGCGTCCGCCATGTCGCGGTCGGTGCCTCCTCGCCGATTCCCGCGGCGGGCGCGATGCTGCTGCGGGCGCGCAATGCGCTGGCCGGCAAGCCGCCGGTGCGCATCTCGATCCTCGGCTCGAGCCGGCACAATTTCTTCACCAATGGCGGCGTCGAGCTGTTCGACTGCGCCGCGCAGGGCCGGGTCGACGCATTCTTCCTCGGCGGCGGCCAGATCGACGGCGCCGGCAACATCAACCTGGTCGGCACCGGCGGCTATCCGCGCATGGAGGTGCGCTGGCCGGGCTCGTTCGGCTCGGCCTATCTCTATCACCTGATCCCGCGCGTGATCCTGTTTCGCGAGGAGCATTCGCCGCGCGTGCTGGTGCCGAAGGTGGATTTCGTCAGCGCCGCGGCTGTTACGCCGGAGGTGAAGCGGCGCGGCGGGCCGCAGGCGCTGCTGACGAATCTGGCGCTGTTCGATTTCGACCGCGACCGCGGCGGCTTCCGGCTGCGCTCGGTGCATCCGGGCTATACCGCCGAGGATGTGCGCGACCGCACGGGTTTCGACTACGAGGTGCCCGAGGCCGTGCCGGCCACGACCGCGCCGGATCGCGCCACCGCCGAGCTGATCCGCGGCCGGATTCTCGACGAGCTCGCGGAGTGCTATCCGGAGTTCGCCCGATCGATGGCCGCGGCGGCTTAGCATCACGGCCGCGCGCTGCGCGCGATGACCTGCCCGGCGCGCGCGTTCTGGTGCGCGCCCTGCCACCAGGTCAGCGCGCCGTTGACGATGACCGCGTCGATGCCCGCGGCCGGCACGCAGGGCTCGTCATAGGTCGCGCTGTCGCGCACGCTGGCCGCATCGAAGATCGTGATGTCGGCATGATGGCCGATCGCCAGCGTGCCGCGGCCCTTGATGCCGAAATTCTGCGCGGTCAGGCCGCTCATCTTCCACACCGCCGTCTCCAGCGGGAACAGCTCGAGCACGCGGCAGTAATAGCCGAGCACGCGCGGGAACGTGCCCCACAGCCGCGGATGCGGCCGCTCGCCGAACGGCAGGCCGTCGGAGCCGATCATGGTCGGCTCGAAGGCGAGGATGGTCCGCACGTCGGCCTCGTCCATCGAGAAGTAGATCGCGGAGGCCGGCTGCAGCCGCTTCGCGGCTTCGAGCCGGTCGACGCCCCAGCTGGCGGCGATGTCGGCGAGATCGCGGCCGGCCATTTCCGGATGCGGCTTCGAGGCGGCGACCACGACCTTGACCTGCAGCTTGGCCGGGTCGGTATGCAGCATGGTCGAGGAGGCGTTGTAGGGATAGCAGTCGAGCGCGACGCATTGGCAGCTCATCGCCTTGGTGAGCAGCGGCAGTGTCTCCTTCGTCCGGCCGAAATTCGCCGGGCCCACCACCTTGTGGTGCGAGATCACGACCTGGACGTCGAGCGCCTTGCCGATGGCGAAGCTCTCCTCCAGCGACTTGACGACGTCGTTCGCCTCATTGCGCATATGCGTCGCATAGACGCCGCCGCTGCCGGTGAGCGGACGGCAGACCTCGATGATCTCCTCGGTCGGCGCGGCCTCGGCCGGCGGATAGAACGTGCCGGTGGAGACGCCGATGGCGCCGGCGTCGAGCGCCTCCTGCACGTAGGCCCGCATCTCCACGATCTCGGCTGCGGTTGCCGCGCGGCCGAGATCGCTGACGACGGAGGCGCGCAGCGAGGTGTGGCCGGTCATCGGCGCGACGTTCACGGCCGCCGGCGCTGCGCGAAGTGCGGCAACATAGTCCGCGAACGACGCATACTCCGCGATCCGGCCGTCGCCTGGCGACAGCAGCCCGAGCGGCATCGGCCGCGGCGAGCCGGGCTTCAGCGGCGCGATGCTGACGCCGCAATTGCCGGTCACCACCGAGGTCACGCCCTGCGAGACCTTGCAGGTCATGCCGGGGTCGACCAGCACCGCGCTGTCGTCATGGGTGTGCGCGTCGATGAAGCCCGGCGCGACGATGCGGCCTGAAGCGTCGATCACGCGCTGCGCCGGACCATCGATCTCGCCGATGGCGGCGATCCGGCCATCCTTGATGGCAACATCTGCCGCGAAGCGCGGCGCCCGCGTCCCGTCGATGACGGTGCCGCCGCGGATGATGAGGTCGTAGGAATCATTCGAAAGCTGAGTATCGGTCATGAGGTCTCGCGCGGGCTTTGTTCGGAGCTGGTGAGACTATCCGCGAGCGGCCTGCCGAGGTCCAGGCGGATCCGCATGAGACATCAGCGGAGCTGGGCTGCCGTAAGGGCTGAGCCCTGCTTTGCCGTCATCTCTACTGAGCTCCCTCGCTCCGCCCGCTGACTCCAGGTCCTGATCATCGAGCCGCGTACCTGGACATCATGCCGGCATCCATGTCACGGTCGCAGCGACGCCTCCCGCGGCGCGCTTGCACCCGAGATCATGCTCATCGAAGCCCCCGAATAGGCCGAGGGCGCAGGGAAGGCCAGG
>NZ_CAFJ01000785.1 GCF_000239795.1 Bradyrhizobium sp. STM 3809
CCCTGGCGAAGCTATTTCTTGACATTGGGGGAGAGGGTGCACCGTCTGTGTGGCGATGACTTGAGCGCGAGCTCATTTGCTTCAGGGTTTCGTTCCGTCAAAATGCGCGCGAAACCACGCCCAGGTCTGCCGCGTCACCGCGACATACCCCTCCCCGCGATACTTGATCTCGCCATCCACGATCGCGTGCAGCTTCGGCAGCGCGTGGAACGGCACCGCGGGATAGGCGTGGTGCTCGGCGTGGTAGGGCATGTTCCACGCCAGCCAATGCACCAGCCGTGTCGTGAAGGTGGTGCGGGTGTTCTCGAAGGCGCTCCTTGTGTGATCGCAGCCGGTGTGCTCGGCATAGAGATAGGGCCGCAGCACGAGCTGCCCGAGCATCAGCGGCAGCACCCAGACCCACAGCAGCAGCGCGCTGTGCAGCATCAGCGAGGCGAACAGCGCGAGCGCATAGCCGGCAAGATAGAGCCGCGCCTCGCGCACCACGGTGGCGCGGCGGCGGGCCGGCACCCAGGAGAAGGTGACCGTTCCCGTGACCGCGTGCCTGACGAGCAGCCGCAGCCGGCCGATCAGCTGCAGCAGCCCGGTATAGGCGATCGCGAGCTGCGTTTCCGTCCGCGGTCGCGGACCGACGATCAGCTCCGGATCGCGCGCGGGATCCTGGGTGTGACGGTGATGCTCCCAATGGAACAGGCAGTAATACTCGTAAGGCCACGCGATCAGGAAGCCGGACACATAGCCGACGACGATGTTGAGCGCGGGGCTCGCGAACGCGGTCTTGTGCGCGGTCTCGTGCATCGCCATGAACAGGAACGCGACCAGCACGCCCTGCAGCAGCATCAGCGGCAGCGCCCATCCGACGCCGTGGGTCGAGGCGACCAGCCAGATCAGGACGCCATTGCCGAGGATCGCGCCGTAATGGCCGAGCGCGCGGCGCGCACCACAGAGATCGGAGCGCCGGGACAGCTCCTGCAGCACCACGGGCGTCAGCAATTTCGGGCGGGGTGCGAACTCGGCGGCGGCATCGGTCATGTCGAACTTCCGGGATCAGCTCTCGAGCAGCGCCCTGACGTGGGCCCTGATGAATTCACGATCGGCCGGAATCTTGACGGGATTGCCGGCGCGGTGGCCATGGACCGACGGGATCGGCCGCAGTTCCGCCGAGCGGGCGTTGACCAGCTTCGGCAGTTCGCGCTCGTTGTCGCGCCAGTCGAAATAGCGGTCGGTCTGTCCCGGCATCAGCAGCATGCGCGCGGTGATGGCCGACAGCGCCCGGTCGAGATCGCCGCCGAAAGCCGCGCAGGCACTGATGTCACCGCCCTGCCAGATCGCGATCTGCGTCAGCAGATTGTTGGCGTCGCGATGCGCGAAGGCGGTGTCCCAGGTCGCGGCGAGATAATCCTCCTGCGAAGCGAAGCCCTGCTCGCGCCAGACCTCGTCGCGGTAGAATTCGTAGGACATCGCCCAGCCGGCATAGATGCGGCCCATCGCGCGCAGGCCGGCCACGGGCTTGTCGACGAAGCGGCCGTTCCGCCAGGCCGGATCGGCCATCAGCGCCGCCTTCACGGCATCGAGGAACAGATGATTATACGGCGAGCAGCGCGCGCTGCCGCAGACCACCGCCGCGCGCTCGACCATGTCCGGATGGAGAGCGGCCCAGTGATAGGCCTGCATGCCGCCCATCGACCAGCCATAGACCAGCGCGAGCTTGGCGATGCCGAACTGCTCCACCAGCAGCCGCCGCTGCACCGCCACCGCATCGTGATAGGTGATTGCGGGAAACGGCGCATCGCCGAGCGGCGTGTTCGACGGCGAGGACGACAGGCCGTTGCCGAACAGGTTCGGGATGATGACGAAGTATCTGTCCGAGTCGAGAATGCCGCCGGGGCCGATCAACCATTCGGTGTCGTGGTGCTGGGCGCCGAACGACGTCGGATACAGGATGACATTGTCCCTGGCCGCATTGAGGGTGCCATAGGTCTTGTAGGCGAGCCGCAGCGAGGGGAAGGTCGATCCGGATTGCAGGATCACATCGCCCGCCTCGAAGATCTTGTCGTCGCCGCCTGCCATCATGCGCGTGATCCCGTGTCATCAAGTCATGGAGCCTAGGTGATGCGCGGCGCGCCGACACGCCCATTTTTTGGCATGGCTTGCTCGCGTGAACGGCGCAGCCGCCCAGGGGGGGGCGCGGGGCGGATCGCCGAAGCGCCCAAGCGCTCGCAGTCCCGCGGCGCATGGCGCGCCCGAGTCTTGTCCGGATGGACACCCTCGACAAGACGAGGGCGC
>NZ_CAFJ01000784.1 GCF_000239795.1 Bradyrhizobium sp. STM 3809
GGCCTGGGGCATCGACGAGCCGCCGGAGCTGGCGCGCACCTATCTGCGCCACGAGGCCGGCAACGCGTATGACGCGGCGCGCGTCGATGCGTTCCTGACCAAGGGACCGGAGGCGGTCGACTTCTTCACCAGCAAGACGGCGCTGAAATTCGACATGCCGCTGACCTTCCCGGACTATCACGCGGAGGCGCCGGGCGGCACGCAGGGCGGCCGCTCGATGGTGACGCGGCCGTTCGACGGTCGCGAACTGGGCGATCACATCAAGGATCTCGGCCAGCCCCTGCCCGAGCTCACCGTGTTCGGCATGATGCTCGGCTCCGGCAAGGAGATCATCCATTTCATGCGCGCGACGAAGTCGCTGACTTCGGCGTTCTACGTCGCCAAGCGGCTGTCGAAGCACGCGATGGACGTGCTGCGCCATGGCCGCGGCATGACGCTGACGAACGGCAATGCGCTGGCCGGGCGGCTCGCGAAGTCGGCGTTCGACCTCGGCATTCCCCTATGGCTGTCGTCGCCGGTGGCCGAGCTGATCCGCGACGGCGACGCCGTGCGCGGTGCGGTCGTGACGCGGCAGGGCAAGCGCGTCAGGGTCAATGCACGGCTCGGCGTGGTGCTCGCCTGCGGCGGCTTTCCGCATGACGTCGAACGTCGCAAGGCCATGTTTCCGCATGCACCGAGCGGCCAGGAGCATTTCTCGCCGGGTCCCGTCGGCAACACCGGCGATGGGCTGCGGCTGGCCGAGGCGGTCGGCGGCCGCGTCGAGGACGGCCTGCCGCATGCGGCGGCGTGGGTGCCGGTGTCCGTCACGACGCGCAAGGACGGCAGCAAGGGCGTGATGCCGCACTTCATCGACCGCGCCAAGCCGGGCGTGATCGCGGTGACCGCCGACGGCGTGCGCTTCGCCAACGAGGGCAATTCCTACCACGACTTCGTGCAGGCGATGGTCAAGGCGGCCAAGCCCGGCCGTGAGATCGCGGCGTTCCTGATCACCGACCACCGCAGCTTGCGCCGCTACGGCCTCGGCTGCGTGCCGCCGTTCCCGATGCCGCTCGGGCATCATCTGAGGTCAGGCTATCTCAAGCGCGGCGCGACGCTGGCCGAACTCGCACGCGTGACCGGCATCGATGCGATGTCGCTGGAAGCGACCGTCGCGGCGTTCAACGCCGATGCCGCGCTGGGGCAGGATCCCACGTTCGGCAAGGGCTCGCGCGCCTACAACCGCTACCAGGGCGATGCGCTGCATGGGCCGAACCCGTGCGTCGCGCCGATCAAGGATGGGCCGTTCTATGCCATCAAGATGGTGATCGGTGATCTCGGCACCTATGCCGGCATCCGCACCGATGAGAACGCCCGCGCGCTCGATGCGCAGGGCCAGCCGATCGAGGGGCTGTATGCCGCCGGCAACGACATGGCGAGCATCATGGGCGGCAACTATCCCGGCGCCGGCATCACGCTGGGACCGGCGCTGACCTTCGGCTACATTGCCGGACGGCATCTCGCCGAACGCGCAAAACAGCGGAGCGCCGCATGAGCGACCACCACATGCTGGCCGGAAAGCTCGCGCTGGTCACCGGCGCGGCGCATGGCAATGGCCGCGCGATTGCGCTGGGGCTTGCCGAGCGCGGGGCCGACGTCGTCATTACCGACATCGACCTGGAGGGCGCCGAGCGTTGCGTGGCCGAGATCCGCAATCACGGCCGCAAGGCCTGGGCGTATCGGCTGGATGTCACCGACGCCGCCGGCTGCAAGGCGCTGGCGGCGCAGCTGCGCGCCGAGATCGGCGCGATCGCGATCCTCGTCAACAACGCCGGCATCATCATCCGTGAGAATATCGACTCACCACGCGCCGAGGAGAACTGGCAGCGCGTGCTCGACGTCAATCTCAACGGCGTGTTCAATGTCACCTATGGGTTTCTCGCCGCGCTGCGCGAGACCCGCGGCACGATCGTCAACATCGCCTCGGTCGCCTCGTTCATCGGCATCAGCAACACGCTCGGCTATTCGCCGTCCAAGGGCGGCGTGAAGTCGCTGACCCAGGCGCTGGCGCGCGAGCTCGCCGCCGACGGCATCCGCGTCAACGCCATCGCGCCCGGCGTGATCGCGACGGCGATGACGGAGTCGACGCGCAACGATCCGCAGCGGCTGGCCGGCTTCATGAGCCGCACGCCGCTCGGCCGCGTCGGCCAGCCGGAAGAGCTGGCGGGGCCCGTGGCGTTCCTGGTCTCCGACATGGCCTCCTACGTCAACGGCGTGACCTTGCCGGTCGACGGCGGCTTCCTCGCGGTGTAGGCAGCGGCCGGACCGGGAGCACCACAGCATGGGCAGAGAGAGCCGCGGCATCCAGTCGATCGAGGTCGGCGGCGCGCTGCTGCAGGCGCTGGCGCGCAGCGGCGAGCCGATGATGCTGCGCGACCTCGCGCGCGAGGCCGGGCTGCCGCCGGCCAAGGCGCATCCCTATCTCGTCAGCTTCTCGCGCATCGGCCTGATCGAGCAGGACGAGGCCACCGGCCGCTACGAGATCGGCCCGCTCGCGCTCGAGCTCGGCCTGATCAGCCTGCGGCGGCTGTCGGCGGTGCGGATCGCGACGCCGAAGATCGCGGCGCTCGCCAGCGCGATCGACCACGCCGTGTCGCTCGCGGTGTGGGGCACCAATGGTCCCACCGTGGTGCGGCTGGAGGAGCCGAGCCATGCGGTGCACATCGTGATGCGCGTCGGCTCGATCATGGCGCTGCTGGAGACCGCGACCGGCCGCGCCTTTGCGGCGTTCCTGCCGCCGAAGACGGTGAAGGCGGCGCTGGAGTCCGGCCTCGACCATCTCGGCGTCGGCTACAATCCGAAGCGCGCGCCGAAGAGTCCGAAGGTGGCGGAGATGCTGGCCGAGGTGCGGGCGCAGGGCCTCGCCCGCGCGGTCGGCGATCCCCTGCCCGGCGTCAATGCCTTCGCCGCGCCGGTGTTCGATCACGCCGGCCACGTCGCGCTGGTGATCACCGCGATGGGGCCGGCCGGCAGCTTCGATGCCGGCTGGCAGTCGCCGCTCGCCAACCGGCTGCGCGCCTGCGCGGCCGAGATCTCCAAGCAGCTCGGCCACGGCACCGTGCAGCCGTAGGTTTCGCACCGCGACCGAGCGGCCAGATCATCGTTCCATATGCAGGATAGCGTGCGCGCTCATGGGGTCGATGAGAGTGCCGGCTTGAACTTGTATCCGCCGATCGAGACCAATCAGTACGAGAGCGAGATCTTCGGATGCCTGAGGCAGCCTCTCGAAACTGATTTCAGACGTGTTCCGTGGCTCATCCCATTCCGGTTCTCAGGAAGCTGGAGCATACTGATGTTCGACAAAAGTCACCACGATGTCCTCGTCCGGCTGTCGTCGCGGCCCGCGACGCTTGAAAGCGACAGAACCAAGTGGCGCCAGGAACTGGAAACAATCGCAATATTCTGCGGGATTGGATTGCTTGTCACGCTGATCGCCGCGCTCTGCGGCGCAGCGATCCCGGTTGACGCGTTCTTCTGACGATCGAACTCACAGCGGCGCCGCACGGACCGTGCTCGACGATCGCGGATTTCAGTCGCAGGGCTGGATTCACGCCGCCGCCGAGCGCTGCTCCGGCCACGGCTCGGCCCAGGCCGGCAGCCGCATCAGGCCGTCGAGCCAGCGCACGATGCTGGGAAACGTCTCCAGCGGCATCTCCGCCTCGCGCCAGTCGGTGGCCATCGAGGCCGCGGCAAAGTCGGCGATGGTGAGCCGGTCGCAGGCGATGTGGCTGTGCGCACGCAGATGGGTGTCGAGCACGGCGGCGAAGGTCTTGAGCGGCGCGACCTTGTCGACGAGCACCGCCCGGTTCGGCGCGCCGAGGCCGAAATTCTTGCGCACGATGTGCTCGAAGTAGAACGGCGCGACGGCGGGGTTCCAATGGCTGTCGGTCCAGGCCAGCCAGCGCAGCACCTCGATCTGCTCCTGCGGATGGCGCGACGGCCACATGTCGCAGCTCTCGCGGACGCAGAGATGCGCCATGATCGCGGTGGACTCCCACAGCACGGTCTCGCCGTCCACCAGCACCGGCGCCTTCATGTTGGGATTGAGCGCGGCGAAGTCCGGCGTCTTCAGCCCGCAGGTGATGTCGATGAACTCGGCGGGAACGCCGAGATGCTTAACCAGCGCCAGCACGCGGCGCGGGGCCTGGGCCTTGATCCAGTAGATCTTCATGACGGGGTCTCCATGGCTGATGCCTTGAAGACGAACGCATGAGGGGCAAATCGACAGGGGGCGGCGAAAAACTTCGTGATGATGACGCACGCCCTCTCGCCGAGGTCATTCCGGGGCGCCCGCAGGGCGAGCCCGGAATGACGAGCGGAGAGATCCTGCCGCTCACGGGCGATGCACCAGTGCTGCGGAACATCGCGAGGTGCCTCCCCGGCGCCTCCCGTCACATCGCCCGCACCGCGGCCTTGGCCGTGAGGATGCAGCCCGGCAGGAACGTGCCCTCCAGCGAGCGCTTGCCTGAGGCGCCGCCGCCGCCGAAGCCGGCGGCTTCGCCGACGGCGTAGAGGCCGCTGATCGGGCTGCCCGTCGCATCGAGCACGCGGCTCTGCAGGTCGGTCTTCAGGCCGCCGAGGCTCTTGCGGGTGATGAGCTGCATGTGGATGGCGATGAACGGCCCTGCTCCGCGCATCTGCAGCGGCGCCGGCTTGCAGGTGCGGAGCTTGTCGGGGCCCCATTGCCGCGCGTGCAGGATGCGGCGGATCTGATCATCGTTGTGGAGCTTGTCGCCGTTCGTGAAGTTGGCGTCGAAGGCGTCGGCGGTGGCCTGCAGCACCGCTGGCTTCACGTCATCAGTCCCGGTCAGCGCATTCATCTTCGCCGCAAGACCAGCGAGCGTCTCATCGACCAGAAAGTGCCGGCTCTCGCGCTGCATCTGCCGGACCAGGCGGTGGTTGCCGAGCAGCGTCTCCTTCAGGAACATCGGCATCTGCCGGTCGCGGATGCGCTGATTGTGCTCGGCGCCCGAGATCGCGAACTCCTTGGCGGCGATGCGCCAGTTCAACAGGTGCCACGTATACGGCTTCTCCTGCGCCGCGACGCGCTGGCACAGGTCATGGGTATCGAAGCCGGTGACCAGCGGCTGCGGGCCGATGCGCTCGCCGCGATGGTCGAGCCACAGCGCCGACTTGCACGGCACCAGCGACAGGCCGTGACCGTCGAAATGCGGGAACGGATGTGGAAATCCGGCGGCGTAGTTCCACATCTCGCCGGCATGGGTGATCTGGGCGCCGACGGTCTCGGCCGCATGATGATGCAGCCTGCCGTCGGCGAAGGGATGCGCACCGTTGAGCATCGATGCCGGCAGCGGCCGTCCCTTCACCCAGTTGGCGCGCGCTTCGTCATGGCTGCCATTGATGCCGCCCATCGCCAGCACCGTCAGCGGCGCGGAGATGCGGATCTCGGCGCCGCTCTCCTCGTTGACGGCCACCACGCCCGACACGGCGCCGCCGGCCCGATCGAGGCCGACGACGCGATGCCGATGCAGCACCGTCAGCTTGCCGCCGCGGTCGGCCGCGCGCATCGCGTCGATCATCACGCGCGTCAGCCGCTGCGAGGTGCCCCAGACGATGTGATAGCGCGGCAGCGCGTTGCCGTCGCCCACGAGGCCGCGCTCGACCCAGTTCACCGCAGGCATGAAGGTCACGCCATGCGACGACAGCCAATCGTAGACCTCGCTGCGCGAGTGCTCGACGTAACAGCGCGCCCATTGCAGCGGCCAGTGCTCGCTTGCATCGAGCTCGCCGAACCTGATCCAGTCACGCAGCGCGATCTCCGGCGTATCCGGGATCCTCATCCGCGCCTGCAACGGCGTGCCGACCAGCGCCATGCCGCCGAACGCCCACAGCGCCAAGCCGCCGAAGCGCTCCGGCGTGTCGCGGTCGATGATCACGGCCGACTTGCCGGTGCGCAGCGCCTCGAGCGCGGTGACGATGCCGGCGAGACCTCCGCCGGCGACGACGACATCCGCCTGCAGGATCCCGCTCATGTCACGGCGCGATCTTGCGCTTGAGCATCCGCGCCATCGGCATCGGCATGCGGTCGAGCGAGCCGAGCAGATGCGGCAGCAGCTTCAGCTTCAGCCCGGTGAGCGCCGGCGGCACCATCACCTCGATCAGATGCGGCCCCGGCCGTTCCAGCGCGCCCTTCAGCGCGCAGGTGAATTCGTCCGGCGTGGTGACGCGGGTCGCGCGCACGCCCATGCCGTCGGCGATCTGCGCGAATTTCAGCACCGGCCCATGCAGGTCGAGCTGCGACCGCGCCTTCGGCCCGATCTTCTCGGCGCCGACCCGCTCCAGCTCGACATTGAGCACCGAGTAGGACGCGTTGTTGAAGATCACGGTGGTCACGTTGAGCCGCTCGCGCGCGATCGTCCACAGCGACTGGATGGTGTACATCGAGCTGCCGTCGCCGATCAGCGCGATGACCGGCCGGTCCGGACAGGCAATCGCCGCGCCGATCGCGTTCGGCAGCCCCTGCCCGATGGCGCCACCGGTCAGGGTGATCAGATCGTGCCGCGGCGCGCCGGCGGTGAACTTCGGCAGCATCAGGCCGGAGCTGATCGCCTCGTCGATGATGATGGCGTTGTCGGGCAGCAGATGGCCGATGGCCTTGCAGACCTTTTCGGCGGTGAGCTTGTTGCCGCGCGGCCGTCCCGGCCGCGACGGGACCGACAGCACCGGCGCGGCCTGTTCGGCGCCGAGCGCCTTGACCAGCCTGGCGAGACTCCCCGCGGCATCCTGCTCCGGCGTCGACAGCGTCAGCACCTTGCAGCCATCGTGGGGAAGATAGCTCTTCTTGCCGGGATAGGCGAAGAACGACACGGGCGCCTTGGCATCGACCAGGATGAGCGTGTCGATCTCCTTCAGCTGGAGCTGCGCCATCTCGGCGAGATAGGCGATGCGCTCGACAACAGGCAGACCCGCGCCGCGCTCCATCCGGGTCGGAAACGTCTCGGCAAAGACCTTGACGCCGCAATGCGCGGCGATGCGCGCCGCCGCGAGCAGCGCCTCCTCCTGCAGCGCCGTTCCGCCCAGCAGGATGGCGCTGCGGCCGCCGGCCTTGATGGCCTCTGCAACCGCCTGCACGGCGGCATCGTCGGCCGGCGGCGGCGGCTCGATCACCGGGGCGGGCTCGGGCACGCCGCCCTCGCCCCAGGACACGTCGGCCGGCAGGATCAGGGTCGCCACCTGGCCGGGCCAGGAGCATGCCGCCTTCACGGCGGCGACCGCATCGCGGCAGAGCTCGGAGGTCACCTGCGACGTCCAGACGAAGCCCGGCGAGACGTTGCGCGCCACCGTCTCGATGTCCGACTGCAGTTGGGCGTCGTACTTGACGTGATGGGTGGCATGGTCGCCGACGATGTTGACGACGGGCACCTTGCCCTTGCGGGCATTATGGAGGTTGGCGAGACCGTTGCCGAGCCCGCAGCCGAGATGCAGCAGCGTGGCGGCCGGCGAGCCGGTCATGCGCGCGTAGCCGTCCGCGGCCCCGGTCGCGACGCCCTCGAACAGGCACAGCACGGCGCGCATCTCGGGCGCGGAGTCCAGCGCGGCGACGAAGTGCATCTCGGAGGTGCCGGGATTGGTGAAGCAGACCCGCACACCGGAATCGACCAGGGTGCGGACCAGCGCTTGTGCGCCATTGGGCATGAAGAAAGCCTCTTGTGGCGGGGTACCGACGCCTGGCGCGACAAGACCCGCCTGTTCGGCATTTCCCCTGATTTGTTTCGGCTATTCTGGGATTGACGGTCTCAGAAATCCAATGAATTGTTGTGCTCTGATCAATGAGCTAGGATCATCAATGCACACGCCCACGTTGCGTCAGTTGCAGCAGCTGGTCTACCTGGCGGAAGAGCGGCATTTCGCCCGGGCCGCCAAGCGCGCCCACGTCACCCAGTCGGCGCTGAGCCGCAGCCTGCAGACGCTGGAGGACGCCGCGGGAATGCAGCTGTTCGACCGCAGCTCGCGCTCGGTGGAGATCACCGCGGTCGGCGAGCGGCTGGTGGCGCGCGCCCGCTCTCTCTTGTCGGGCGCCGACGATCTCGGCCGCGAGATGCGGCTGTTGCGCTCGGGGGATGTCGGCGAGGTGACGGTGGGCGTCGGCGCGTTCACCGGCCTGGTGTTGCTGCCGGATGCCATGGCGCGGCTCTATGCGGAGCATCCGTCCGTGCGCATCAAGGTGGTGCAGGACAATTGGCGCGCCCTGATGGACGTGCTGCAGCAGGGCAAGCTGGATTTCTTCCTGGCGCACATCACCGACATCAGGGCCGACGACAGCCTGGACCTCGAGCCGCTCGGAAGTCTTCCCGGCTACTTCTACTGCCGGCCGACGCATCCGCTGGCGGGTCGACGGGAGCTGTCGGCGCGCGATCTGGCCGGCCAGCACTTCGCCTCCGTCGCGCTGCCGCCGGAATTCAGCAGGCGGCTGGACGACCTGATCGCCGCGCCAAAGGGGCGCGGCTTCGATGTCGCCCTCGAATCCGAGAATGCGGGCCTGCTGGTGGAGATGGCCGTCCGCTCGGACGTCGTCCTCGTCGCCGGAGATGCGGTCGTCACCCACGAGCTGGCCTCCGGTCAGCTGGTCCGGCTCAATGTGGCCGAGCTGAGGGAGCCGCGTGCGTCGGACCTGCTGCTGGCGCAGTTCGGCATCTTGCGCCTGAAGGGCCGCACCTTGTCGCCGGCCGCGATGATGCTGATGGACATGGTGCGCGCACAAGCCGCGCGAATACTGACGGGACCGCGACGGCCGCCGGCTCCCCGCGCCGTGCGCAACGCGCATCGATCCCGGCCGAACGCACGAAAGAAACCGACCGCGCCGCGACGCGTCAGGTCGCGTGATCACACCAGGGGTAAAGCCTGAGGCGGCTCGCCGCGTGCCGCGCCATCAAGGACCGGCCGCGCTGCGCGACATCTCCTGCAGCACCCGCATCGCCTGCCCTGCCTGCGCGTCCGGTACGAACAGGTGATCGTGATGAAAGGCCGAGACCGCGTTCACGCTGATCCCGGCGGCCGCCAGCGCCGTCGTGACCGCAGCGAGGAAGCCGACCGCGTCGAGCGCGGAATGCACCGAGAGCGTGATCAGGCGCGAGGCGAACCGATAGGCCAGCCCTGCCCGCTCGGCGTCGTCGCGCCGGAGAATGAGGGTGTCGCCCTCGCGCTCGCGGAACCGCATCAGCGGCGACAGCATCGCGGCCATCCTGTCACCGGGGTCGAGCGTGCAGAACACGAAGACGCCGTCCTGCAGCTCGGGCGACATCGCGCGCAGCAGCGTATCGAGGTCACGCTCGCCGGTCATGGGACCTCGTCACGACCGGGTCAGGCGCGCGCGATCATGCGGCGCGGTGAAGTCCTGCTGCGGCCCGACCGGAACGATGCCGGTCGGATTGATGGTGCGGTGGCTCTCGTAATAGTGCCGCTTGATGTGCTCGAGATTCACCGTTGCGGTGATGCCGGGCCATTGATAGAGATCGCGCGTATAGGCCGCAAGATGCGGATAATCGGCGATGCGGCGGATGTTGCATTTGAAGTGGCCGACATAGACGGCGTCGAACCGGATCAGCGTCGTGAACAGCCGGATGTCGGCCTCTGTCATGGTGTCGCCGAGCAGGAAGCGGCGCGTCGCCAGCCGTTCCTCCAGCCAGTCGAGCGTGGCGAACAGCGGCGCGATGGCCTCCTCGTAGGCGGCTTGCGTGGTGGCGAAGCCGCATTTGTAGACGCCGTTGTTAAGCGTGTCGTAGACGCGGGCATTGATCGCGTCGATCTCGCCGCGCAGCGCCTGCGGATAGTAGTCACCGGGCGCGGCGCCGATGCCGTCGAAGGCCGAGTTGAGCATCCGGATGATTTCGGAGGATTCGTTGTTGACGATGGTCCGCTGCGCCTTGTCCCACAGCACCGGCACGGTGACGCGGCCGGAGTAATGCGGATCGGCGGCGGTATAGACCTGGTGCAGGACCTCGGCGTGATTGATGTCATCGGCCACGACGCCGGGACCGTCGGCGAACGTCCAGCCCTGCTCGCGCATCAGCCAGTGCACGACGGACACCGAGATCATTCCCTCGAGTCGTTTCAGCGCGCGCATGATCAGGGTGCGGTGCGCCCAGGGACAGGCAAGGCTGACATAGAGATGATAGCGGCCGGGCTCCGCCTTGAAGCCGCCGCTGCTGGTCGGGCCCGGCGCCCCGTCCGCGGTGACGAAGCTGCGGAACGCCGAATCCTTGCGCACGAAACGGCCACCGGAGGCCGCCGTGTCGTACCAGACGTCATGCCACTGGCCGTCGACGAGCAATCCCATGTTGGTTTGTCCTCCGGCTTAAGCCCGCGCCAGCCGCGCCCTTGCCCGCGCCACCGCGTTGATGAACGCCTCGCGCGCGTCGGAATGGCCCTGCCCGCGCGGCTCGAGCACGTGGCGCAGCAGGAACAGGCCGGTCAGGCGGAAGCCATCGGCGAGATCCTGGTCGGACCAGCCGTGCTCCTCCTCGCTCTCGCGGAGGAATTGCGGCAGCGGCAGCAGCCGGTCGGCCCAGGGCGCACCGGCGCTGCGCGAGACGGCGCCGCCGGATTTCGGCGAGACGTAGATCAGGTCGGTGGTCTCGCCCGTCGCCGCACAGGACTCCAGATCGAGGCCGAAACCGAGCTCAGCCAGGATCGCAAGCTCGAAGCGGACGATGTGCACGGCGGCGCCGCCGGCATCGGCGAAGTCGTCGAGCGCCTGTTCGAGCCGCAGATACATGTCCTCGTGCGGATCACGCTCGGGCAGCAGCCGCGCCAGCGCCGCCAGATGGGTCACGCCATAGGCGCCGTGCGGGGCGGACATCAGTTCGGCGGCGCGCAAGGTCAGGCCATCGATCGCGTACATGCCGAGATGCTCGTCGAGCCGGGCGCGCCAGATCGCGCGCACCGTGTTGCCCGGCTGCAGGACCGGCCGCATCCGCTTGCCGCTGGCGCCGCGCACGAGACCGAGATGACGGCCATGCTCGCGCGTCAGCAGCTCCAGCACGGCGGAGGATTCGCCGTGACGCCGGATGCCGAGCACGATGCCGTCGTCGGTCCATTCCATGAAGCGAGCGGTCTCCACAATCGCGGGCTCGGAGCCGATCAGCAGCCACCGAACCGTAGGGTGGGCAAAGCGCAGCGTGCCCACCG
>NZ_CAFJ01000783.1 GCF_000239795.1 Bradyrhizobium sp. STM 3809
GCAGGCGGCAGTCACCACAGGATTGGCCGAGCAACCGGCCTTCCCTGCGCGACGGTTTGAACGGCTTATACGTGCTCTCCTCGGTGCGCCGGGCTTTCTGGCCACCGTCATCGCCGCGCCGCGTCAGCTGGCGCCGTCGATTTGACCTCAGCGTCGGGAGGTCGGGACCACACGATTTCGCCGTACGCCCCGCGGCCCGTCGTCTTGCGCAAAAGCACCGGGCCCGTGACGTCCATCGCATCCCACCCGCAACGCTCGTGACGACCGCGACGCGCCCCTCTCGTGCGGGCGGGACGGCGACAGGAAAACCGAAATTCGTCTCAAGCGAAAGAAGAATGTTTTTGACGATCGGACTGGACAGGGGTCATGCCGCTGATCGCGCATCGGGATTTAGTTTTTGCACGCATGGCTGTTTTGGTGTCAAACCCGTTGCGAGACGGCATCGAGCTGTGGCCGTCGGGCAAATCAGGTCGGTGCAGATGACGGAGCAGGACACCCCTCATGACGCG
>NZ_CAFJ01000782.1 GCF_000239795.1 Bradyrhizobium sp. STM 3809
GGGGTTCCCGGCCGAGAACCTGATCTGGCGGCCGGCTTGCGATAGATTTTCGGCCTGCTTGCGAATCGCCGATGCGCCTGTGAGGCTTTGCGACTGATGACCTTGTCCGCCACCGCGTTGCCGATCAGCGCCCCCCAGGCGTTCCTCGGCGTGCGGCTGTCGCTGACCAACAAATTGTGGCGTGACCGGCTCGACGCCCGCGGCGCGGCCCGGGCGCTGGCCATCGTGCAGCGCTATCAGCTGCCGGAGATGCTGGCGCGAGTGCTGGCCGGGCGCGACGTCGCGCTCGATGCCGTCAACGACTTTCTCGATCCCACCATCCGCAAGCTGATGCCCGACCCGTTCACGGTGACGCAGATGGAGGCGGCGGCGCAGCGCATCGCCGATGCCGCCGCGAAGGGCGAGAAGGTCGCGATCTTCGGCGACTACGACGTCGACGGCGCCACCTCGGCGGCGCTGCTCGCCTGGCATCTGCGGCATTGCGGGCTCGATCCGCTGATCCACATTCCCGATCGCATCTTCGAAGGCTACGGCCCGAACACTGACGCCATCCGCGCGCTCGCCAGCAAGGGCGCGACCCTGCTGGTCACCGTGGACTGCGGCACCACCAGCCTGGAGCCCTTGGCGGAGGCGCGGCGGCTCGGCATGTCCGTGGTCGTGATCGACCACCACCAATGCGGCGAGGAGCTGCCGGAGGTCGAGGCGCTGGTCAATCCGAACCGGCCCGACGATCTGTCCGGCCTCGGTTATCTCGCAGCCGTCGGACTGACCTTCGTGACCCTGGTTGCGGTCAATCGCGAGCTGCGCAGCCGCGGCTTCTGGAACGCCACGCGGCTGGAGCCGGACCTGCTGTCGATGCTGCATCACGTCGCGCTCGGCACCGTTGCCGACGTCGCGCCGCTGATCGCGCTGAACCGCGCTTTCGTCGCCAAGGGCCTGATCGCGATGCGCCGGCGCGACCATGTCGGCCACACCGCGCTGATGGACGTCGCGCGCCTGAACGGCCCGCCCGAGGCGTGGCATCTCGGCTTCATGCTCGGGCCGCGCATCAATGCCGGCGGTCGCATCGGCCGCGCCGATCTCGGCGTACGGCTGCTGCTCGAGGGCGACGTCTCCGAGGCCGCGCGCATCGCCGCCGAGCTCGACCGCCTCAACACCGAGCGCCGCGTCATCGAGCAGCAGGCGGAGGCGCAGGCTGAGGCCGAGGCGCTGGCCTCGCTCGGCCTGGAGGACAAGGGCGCGGTCATCGTCACCGCGTCCGAAGGCTGGCATCCCGGCGTGGTCGGGCTGGTGGCGTCGCGGCTGAAGGAGAAGTTCGCGCGGCCGGCATTCGCGATCGCGCTCGAGCCCGGCGGCATCGGCACGGGATCGGGGCGCTCCATTCCCGGCGTTGATCTCGGCAAGGCGGTGCGTCACGCGGTGGAGCAGGGCCTGCTGATGAAGGGCGGCGGACACGCGATGGCGGCCGGCGTCACCCTGCGCAAGGAGCGGCTGGCGGAGTTTCGCGCCTATCTGGAAAGCGCGCTGGCGGCCGACGTCGCCGAGGCGCGCCACGTCAACGAGATCCTGATCGACGGCGCGATCAGCGCGCGCGCGGCGACGCCCGAGCTGGTCGCGACGCTCAATCGCGCCGGTCCGTTCGGCAGCGGCAATCCCGAGCCGATCGTGGCGCTGCCGTCGCATCAGCTGGTCTATGCCGACGAGGTCGGGCAGGCGCATCTCAAGCTGCGCTTCAAGTCCGGCGACGGCGCCACCGTGAACGCAATCGCGTTCCGCTCGGTCGGCCAGAAGCTCGGCAACGCGCTGGTGCAGCATCGCGGCCAGCTCCTCCATGTCGCCGGCACCCTGACCGTCGACCGCTACCAGGGCGTCGAGCGCGTGCAGCTGCGTGTGCTGGATGTCGCCGTGCCGGATCACGGCCCGGCGATGATCAGGTAGCTGTTGCATATTCCGCCGTCGTCCCGGCCTTGAGCCGGGACCCATACGCCGCAGCAGAAGTTGTGAGGACGAGATGCCCATGGCGATCGTGCCTCGAACTGCTCCCTGTGGGTATGGGTCCCGGCTCGGGGGCCGGGACGACAGTGGAGTGTGGGGCGCGCATCGTGCCTCAGACGATCCAGCGCAAACATGATCATTCGATCTCGCCGCGCATTCGCGCCCGAGTGATGCGTGGCCGAAGCCCTCATCG
>NZ_CAFJ01000781.1 GCF_000239795.1 Bradyrhizobium sp. STM 3809
GCTTGCGAGGGACGAACTGATCGCAGGCCTCGGGCGTGCCTCGCCGCGAGAACGCGTCGTGCTGTTTGAGACCGTGAAGCCGACCACAAGCGACACTGCCGTAGGGTGGGCAAAGGCGCGCCCCGGCCGAACGTTGACAACCGAGCTCCATCACGCGCCGTGCCCACCGTCCATCCGCGTGTTCCGAAGCAATGGTGGGTACGGCGCGCGATGCGGCCGAGTAAACAACTCACAGCTTGGCGCGCCTTTGCCCACCCTACTGATTCTCGCCCCCCACTGCCGTCGTCCCGGACAAGCCGCGACGCGCGCAGCGCGGCGTGGCGCAGATCCGGGACGCATACTCCGCGGCGGTCGGGTTGGGCAAAAGGCCAATCACCAGCCTGCCTCAAATGTCTGCCGGGGGTATGGGTCCCCGCTTTCGCGGGGACGACGGCGGTTGTCGTGGCGACGGCTCAGCGTCCCACGGCTACTTGGCGTCGCACGACGATTACGATGCCTGTCGTGCCGCCGGCCTGCGCTCCACCGGGTGGATGTCGATGCCGCGCAATCGTCCCAGCCGCAGCACGTCCATCGCCACCGTGCGGCCGATGCGGTCGCGGTCCAGCACGCGGATCAGATCGTCGACGCCGTTGATGTCGACGCCGTCGAGCCTGATCACGACGTCGCCGGGCAGCAGGCCGGCGCGGGCCGCAGGCCCGTCCGGCTCGATCTGCATCAGCAGCGCGCCCATCTTGTTCTCGACGCCGGCCAGCACGGCATGACGCCGCGGCACCGGCGCGGTCTGGCCGGAGACGCCGATATAGGCTCTGCGGACATAGCCGTGGCGGATGATCTCCGACAGCACGAATTGCGCGGTGTTGCTGGCGACCGCAAAGCAGATGCCCTGCGCGCCCTGGATGATCGCCGTGTTGATGCCGATCACCTCGGCCGCGGACGACACCAGCGCGCCGCCGGAATTGCCGGGATTGAGCGCCGCATCGGTCTGGATGACGTCCTCGATCATCCGCCCCGACACCGAGCGGATCGAGCGCCCGAGCGCCGACACGACGCCGGCCGTGACCGTCGATTCGAAGCCCAGGGGATTGCCGATCGCGACCACGAGCTGGCCGCGGCGCAGGCTCTTGGAGTTGCCGAGCGCCGCATAGCGCAAATCGCGGGCATGATTGGCGCGCAGCAACGCGAGATCGGTGTCGGGATCGACGCCGAGCACCTGCGCGTCGGTGACGATACCCTCGACGTCGCGCAGCCGGATGGCCTTGGAGCTGCCGACCACATGGCTGTTGGTCAGGACGAGCCCGTCCGGCGAGATCACGATGCCCGAGCCCAGGCCGCCGCGCTCGCCGCGGGAGCCGGCTTTCGGTCCGGTCTCGACGCGCACGACCGCCGGGCCGACCCGCTCGGTGACGTCGATGACCGCATTGGAATAGGCGTCGAGCAGCGCACGGTCATCCGCAGGCGCAGCATCGGACGCTTGCGCCGGCGACAGCGCGTCGCCGGCGGCATCGGAGGTGAAATCCAGCATGACGTTATTTTCCTTCGCAGCGTCAGATGGGTAGCTGCTCGCCCCGGCGCAAGGCGGACCACCCGCCCGCGAACCGGAGGGGCCTTGGCGAGACTCATGGTCGATGTGATAGGACTTCAATTGCCGATTTCATGAATGTGATTGCGGGAGGACACATGCGGCTGCGCGACCGGCTGTTGGCAATAAGTGCGGCGCTCTTGATGGGAGCCGGCATGCCCGGCGCGTCGCGGGCCGCGACCGCGACGGTGCGCAGCGGCGACACCATCCAGCTCGGCGATACCGTGTATCGGCTCGATGGCATCGATGCGCCGGAGGTCGATCAGCTGTGCATCGACGATCACGCCGATCCTTGGAGCTGCGGCGTCGAGGCGCGCGATCAGCTCGGCAAGCTGATCGGCGGCCGCGCCGTGCGCTGCGAGGATCTCGGTCCGGACAAGCCGCTGAAGACCCGCAGGATCGGCATCTGCGCGGTCGACGGCGACAAGGCCAGCCTCAACCAGCAGATGGCGCGCGCAGGCTTCGCGGTCAGCGCCGAGCCGGCCGCCAAGGCGCGCGTCAAGGACGACGTCGCCGCCGCCAAGGAAGGCTTGCGCGGACTGTGGAAGGGCTGCTTCGTTGCGCCGGCCGAGTTCCGCACCGACAAGAAGGACGGCGCGCTGCTCGGCGCGTCCTGCCGCGCCGATCGCGACCGCGAGATCCGCGCGGTGCTGTTCCCGGATACGCCGAGCGCCCCGCCCGGCTGCACCATCAAGGGCAAGTTCGCGGTGCGCGCCCGCGTCACCGGCAACATCGGGATCTATCATCTGCAGGGCTGTCCCAGCTACCCCGCGACCACCGAGCCCGATCGCTGGTTCTGCTCCGAGGACGACGCCAAGGCCTCCGGCTTCCGCCGCGCCTTCAACTGCCGGGCGCCGAAGAGGTGAGATCAGCAGATTGACTTCCGCTTGTACCGTCGCACGGAGACGATTGAGACCGTTCGCGTTACCCCTGGCTTGCTTCGCTGCGCTCGCAATGACGCCTGTGGCGGACACTGAAGCCTCCGCAAACTCCGTCATCGCGAGCGCAAGCGAAGCGATCCAGGAGCTCAGCAAAAACTGCGCGTTGCCCTCTCCTCAAGGCGGGAGTCCGTAGGGTGGGCAAAGCGACGCCGCAGGCGGCGCGTGCCCACCATCTAATCGACACTCGCGGACGCTGACGGTGGGCACTGCGCGCGCGAGATCGGAACCAGCCAGCCGACGGCAGGGGCGCGCCTTTGCCCACCCTACGGACCGCGCCGGGTCGCCGTCACTGCTGCATCTGCATCAGCTGATCCATCGGCATCATGTTGTGGTTGAGGTTCGCCATGATCCACAACGAGCCGCCGACCACGAGAAAGACGATGATCAGCCCGAAGGCCAGCGCCAGCACGTTGTTGGTGTTGTCGGGACCGGTGGTGATGTGCAGGAAGAACACGAGATGCACGCCCATCTGCGCGATCGCGAGCACGATGATCGCGACGGGAATCGAGGGCTGCCAGACGAGGTTCGTGCCGGCGATGAAGAAGGAGGTCGCCGTCAACAGCACCGCGAGCCCGAGGCCGGCGACGTAGAACAGGATGCGCGAGCGCAGATCGCCATGTTGCTGCTCGCCAGGTGCGAGATCGCCGCGATCGTCGAATTCCTGCGCGTGATCGGTCATGTCGCGCTCCCAAGCAGATAGACCACGGAGAACACCGCGACCCAGATGATGTCGAGCGCATGCCAGAACAGCGCAAAGCACAGGATGCGGCGCTCGATATCGGCGCGGAAACCCTTCGCCACCACCTGGGCCATCATGGTGAGCAGCCAGAGAATGCCGGAAGCGACATGCAGGCCGTGGCAACCGACGAGGGTGAAGAAGGCCGACAGGAAGGCGCTGCGGCTCGGCCCGTCGCCGCGGCCGACAAGATCGACGAACTCCCTGATCTCGAGCAGCAGGAAGCCGGCGCCGAGCAGGCCGGTGACGGCCATCGCGACCTGGAACCACAGCGCGTTGTGGCGGTCGGCGGCGATGCTGGCCATGCCGCAGGTGAAGCTCGACAGCAGCAGCAGCGCCGTCTCGATCGCGACGTTGCGGACGTCGAACAGCTCGGCGCCGCCCGGCCCGCCGGCGGTGGCGCGCGACAGCACCGCGAAGCTCGCGAAGAAGCACGAGAACATCACGATGTCGGAGAGCAGGAAGATCCAGAAGCCGTATCCGGTCACGATCCGCTTCGGCGCCGGCCCCGGGTGTTCGGCGGCGTGAAGATGATGCGGATCGGCATAGGCCGGCGCCTGCTCGACGGATGTCACCGACATCGGTTCGCTCCGGCCGCAAGGAGATCAGTGGCCATGCGACGCTCCGCTCTCCTCTCGGGACTGGTTCTCGCTGAGCTGCGGCCCCGGAGCGGGTGGAATCTTCTGCGTGGCGATCTTGCCGAACAGCTCGGGGTCCGCGAGCCGATAGGTCGTCGGCGCCTTCTCGACGGATTGAGCGGCGAGCTGCTTGTAGCTCGCCTCGTCCAAAACCTGATCGGACTTGGCTGCGTTGGCGACCCAGTTGGAGAAGTCGGGTTGCGACACCACGTGGGTGTCGAACATCATGTCGGGGAAGCCGTCGCCACTGAACTGCGAGGCGAGGCCCTTGTAGGTGCCGACATGGTCGCCGCGCAGGTCGAGCCGGGTCACCATGCCGTTCATGGTGTAGATCATGCCGCCGAGTTGCGGGATGAAGAACGCGGTCATCACGCTGCCCGAGGTCAGCTCGAAGCGCAGCGGCGCGCCGATCGGCACGGTGAGGCTGTTGACGGTGGCGATGCGCTGGTCGGGATAGATGAACAGCCATTTCCAGTCCAGCGACACCGCCTGGATGCGAATGGGAAGCCCGGTGCCTTCGACCGGCTTGCCGGGATCGAGATCATGCGAGCCGATCCAGGCGACGCCGCCGAGCAGGACCACGGTGAGCGCGGGGATCGACCACACCACCAGCTCGACAGCGCCGGAATAGGCGAAGTCCGGCCGGAAGCGCGCCTTGGTATTCGAGCTGCGGAACCACCAGGCGAAGGCGAGCACGGCGATCGAGGTCGGCACGATGATCGCCAGCATGATGATGACGGAGTCGATCAGGATGGTCTTCTCGGCGGCGGCGATCGGCCCTCGCGGATCGAAGATGTTCATGCGGTCATCCGGCGTTCAACCCCGCTCACAACCCGGTTGCGATGCGGAGGTTCCTGCGCCGCAAAACACAGGTCAGCGGCTGACGCGCCAGATCGTGCCGTTGCCGTCCTCGGAGATCAGCAGGCTGCCGTCGCGCGCAACGGTGACGCCGACGGGGCGGCCCCACACGTCGCGGTCGTTGACGACGAAGCCGGTGACGAAGTCCTCGTACTCGCCGGTCGGCACCCCGTCCTTCAGCCTGACGCGGATGACCTTGTAGCCGGTGCGCCTGGAGCGGTTCCAGGAGCCGTGCTCGGCCGCAAAGGCGTCGCCGCGATACTCAGGCGGGAACAGATTGGCGTCGTAGAAGGTCAGGCCGAGCGAGGCCGAATGCGCCTGCAGCAGCACGTCGGGCACGGTGATCTGGCCCTTGAGGTCCGGCCGCTCGCCGGCATGGCGCGGATCGGGATTGTCGCCCATGTAGTACCAGGGCCAGCCGTAGAACGCCCCCTCCTTCACCCGCGTGACGTAGTCCGGCACGAGATCGTCGCCGAGCCCGTCGCGCTCGTTGGTCGAGCACCACGGCATGCCGGTGGCCGGCTGAATGGCAAGGCCGACACAGTTGCGGATACCGGTCGCGTACAGGGATTGATGGGTGCCATCGGGATCGAACGCGAGCACGCCGGCGCGATCGGTCTCGCCGCCCCAGGCGGCGCCGAGCGGATGCGCCTTGATCCAGGCCGCGAGTCCACCTGCCGGCTCGCCCAGCGCTTCGCCGACATTGCCGGCCGAGCCGACCGACACCAGCATGCGCTGGCCGTCTCTCGTGAAGGCGATGTCGCGGGTCGAGTGGCCATAGCCGGCGGGGAGATCGGGAACGACGACCTGCATCGCGCCGGACGCCTTCATGTCGCCCGTGCGATAGGGAAAGCGCATCACGCGCTCGGTGCTCGCGACATAGACCCATTGCGGGTCGGCGCTCGGGTAGAAGGCGATGCCGAAGGGATGGCCGAGACGGTCGGCGAAGATCTCGCTCGCGGCGACCTTGCTGCCGTCCTCGCTCGGCCGCAGCACGCGGACGTGCCCTGCCCGGGTCTCGGCGACGAAGATGTCGCCGTTCGGCGCGGTGCGGATGATGCGCGGCCCGTTCAGGCCTTCCGCGAACAGCGCGATTGTGAATCCATCGGGCACCTTCGGCACCGCCGATGCCGGCCGCTGCACGACGCGCGAGACGTTGGCGGCCGAGGCGGTCGCGCCCGGTTTTGGCAGGTCCTCGGGACGAATGAGGCGAATGGTGCCGGGCGTATCGCCCTGCCAGCTGCCGAACGCCTCCCTGCCCTTGAGCACGGCAGGCTCGGCAACCGCGGCCGTCACCGCCAGCCCGCTCAGCATGGCCGCGGCAGCCGTCGTGATCCGTCTCGTCATGGCGTCCTCATGTGTCCCGCGCGGCCGGCAGCCGAACCCGGTCGCGGCCCGGAGATCACGTGGCGCGGCGATGTGACCCGATCAAGACAGCGCGCCGAGCACGCCGCGCGTCGCCTGGTCGATCTCCTCGACATAGCGGCGGCGGGCGAAGGACTCGGTCAGGAAGCCGATCACCTTGCGGCTGTGCTCCGATTCGAGCACCGCGAGCTCCTCGGCGCCGGTGTCGTCGAAGATCCGCATCGCCGTCTTGACGTTCATTTCGGGCAACAGCGCGACCTCGAAATATTTGGCGAGCTCCACCACCTGGATCTCGTCGGCGATGGAATCCAGTTCGCCCGAGAACAGGTCGGGCAGCGACACCAGCCCGCAATAGTCGTCGCTGTTGTTGACCACCACCACCGCCTGCCGCGTGCCGAGCGCAAATTCGCGGCGGCAGGCGGCGATGCTGGTGGTGGTCGGGACCTTGGCGACGTCGGAGCGCATCAGCCGCTCGACGGTCAGGTTGCGCAGCCAGCCGACGTCGTTGGCGCTGCGGATGGTCTCGCCACGCAGATGCAGCCGCCAGGTCGAGAACGAATGCCCGAACAGCACGCGCACGCACACCGAGGTGACGATGCAGGCGCCGAGCACGACGGCGGTGACGTCGACGCTGCGGGTCATTTCCAGCACCAGGAAGGACATCGTCAGCGGCCCGCCGACGATGGCGACGCCGAGCGTCGCCATGCCCGTGAGCATCGCGACCAGCGGATCGAGTGCGAGGCTGAGCCCGGCCAGTGCAAGCAACCCGGCGAACAGCTTGCCGAGCAGGCTGCCGATGAACAACGAGGCGAAGAACAGACCGCCGCGGAAGCCGGAGGCCAGCGAGATCAGGCACGCCGCGAGCTTGAGCACGATGATGGTGGCGATGACGCCGACCGCCATCTCGCGATGCAGGTCGAGCAGCATCGCGCCGTGGCCGGCCGCCAGCACCTGCGGCGTGACGATCGCCATGGCGCCGACGCAGAGGCCGCCAATGATGGGGCGCAGCCAGACCGGGATGCGGACGAACAGCCGCTCCACCGTCGGCGAAGCGCGCATCACCACGATGCCGATGAAGGCGACGAGCAGCGCCAGCACGAACAGCGCGATGTACTGCTCGAAGCCGACGGCTCCGACCTTCTGGATCTCCAGAGAATACGGCGCACCGGTGAGGGATTGCGAGGTCAGCGCCCCCGCCAGCGAGGCGGCCAGGATCGGCGCCGCGCTGCCGACGGAGTAGACGCCGACGATCAGCTCGCAGGCATAGAACGCGCCGGTGATCGGCGCGCCGAAGGCCGCGGCGATGGCGGCAGCGGCGCCGCAACCGACGATCAGCCTGAGGTCGTTGCGGCGAAGCGTCAGATATTGCCCGAGCAGCGAGGCGACGCCCGCGCCGATCTGGGTATAGCCCGCCTCGAGCCCGACCGAGGCGCCGGAGCCGTTGGAGACCAGGGTCTGGCTGCTCACCACGAGGCTGTCGCGCATCGACAGCCGGCCGCCGCGCAGCGCATTGGCCTCGACCGGATCGACCGCGGCCGCGATCTTCCAGCGCCGCCGCAGCCATTCCATCAGGCCGAGGACGAGACCGCCGCAGGCCGGCGCGATCAGCGCAACGGCCGGGTTGACCCAGGCATTGGCGCTGAGCCGGACGTCGATCGGGATGCCGTAGATGATCACATGCGCGAATTGCGCGATCAGGCTCATCACCGTGACGATGCCGCCGGTGGACACGCCGATCACCAGCGCCAGCGGTATCAGGTAGAACTCGTTGCTGCGCAGCAGCGCCCGCAGCCGCGTGACCACCCGGTTCGAGGCCTTGCGATCGATGATATGCGACAGGGTCGAGAGCACGAGAGCCATTTCTTCTACGATGAGGCCTCCCGGTGGCAATAACCTGTCGCAACTAGCGGAACAAGCGCGAATTCCTTTCCAGCCGAAACGTGGTTGACTGGTCCGGAAAGTGGAACCGCCGCGGCCTGGGGGCAGGAGCGGCCATCAACGGCGCAGAGCCGGGAAAGTCGCAACGCGAGCCTGAAACGACGGCGCCCGCAGCGGTGGGCTTCCGCAGCGGGCGCAGACAAAGCGCATGAGGAAGCGGGTCGGTCAGACCCGCTCGATGATGATCGCGGGCGCCATGCCGCCGGCCGCGCACATGGTGACCAGGCCGCGCTTGAGGTCGCGACGCTCCAGTTCGTCCAGCACGGTGCCGATCAGGATCGAGCCGGTGGCGCCGATCGGATGCCCGAGCGCGATCGAGCCGCCGTTCACATTGACCTTGGCGCGGTCCAGCTTGAGGTCGCGGATGTATTTCTCGGCCACGACGGCGAACGCCTCGTTGATCTCGAACAGGTCGATGTCATCCAGCGTCAGGCCGGCCTTGGCTAGCACCTTGCGGGTCGCCGGCACCGGCGCGTTCAGCATCAGCGTCGGGTCGTCGCCCATATTGGCCATCGCCACCACGCGGGCCCGTGGCTTCAGGCCGTGCGCCTTGGCGTAGGACGGCGAGGCGAGGAGCAGCGCGGCGGCGCCATCGACCACGCCGGAGGAGTTGCCGGCGTGATGCATGAACTCGATCTCCAGGCCGGGATAGCGCTGCAGGATCAGGTTACGGTAGGTCGTGCCCTTGTCGTCCAGCGCATAGTCGGCGATCGCGGGGAACGCCGGCTTCAGCCCGGCGAGCGCCTCGGCCGTGGTCTGCGGCCGCGGATACTCCTCGTGGTCGAGCGCGAGGCTGCCATCCTCGCGATGCACCGGAACCAGGCTCTTCTTGAAATGCCCGCCCGCGATCGCCGCCGCTGCCCGCTTCTGGCTCTCCAGCCCGAGCGCATCGACATCGGACCGCGTGATGCCTTCCATGGTGGCGATGGCGTCGGCACAGACGCCCTGGTGCGACTGCGGATGCAGCGCGCGCAGATGCAGGTTGCCGGCATCCATCATCAGCGGCCCCTCGCCGCGCCGGCCTTCCATGGACATCATCTCGCAGCCGCCGGCGATGACGAGGTCCTCCTGCCCGGCCATGATCGAGCTTGCCGCGATGTTGACGCTGGTGATGCCGGAGCCGCAGAAGCGGTCGAGCGTGACGCCGGAGGCGCGGATGTCATAGCCGGCGTCGAGCGCCGACATGCGGCCGAGATCGCCGCTCTGCGGGCCGCGCTGTGACGAGCAGCCCCAGATGATGTCGTCCACATCGCCGGTATTGATGCCGGTGCGTTCGGCCAACGCACGCAGCACGGTGGCGCCGAGATGCTGCGGATGCAAACCAGCCAGCGCTCCCTTGCCGGCCTTGCCAATACCGCGCGGGGTCCTGCAGGCATCGATGATGAGTGCGTCGACCATGGTGTTCCCTTTGCCCGATGTTGTTGCGCGGCCGGCTGCGTCATTGCGCCGGCGCGACCGTCTTGACTGTCGCATAGCATCGCGCACGCGGTCGCGACAACGCTGGTTGAAGCTGCCAGCACATGCTCAAAACGCACGCCATGGCGTTGAAGCAACTCGCCTTTCCGCCACGTGAACAATCGACCCGGACGGTGTGATCGAGCCTGCTCCTGGCAGATCGGTTGAAGCGTCGCCTGGTCTTGCCGACAGAGCTGCGGCTCAGCTTGAACCGAGCGATCGCGACTTGACCAATCCGATCCCAGAGCATTGTCCAACCTGGAGAACTGACCGTTCGCGGAGGGCTCCTTGTCACACCGGGACGACTGCAGGATCGTCGCCCGCCAGCAGCGGATGCGGACCAGGGATTGCTTTGGCCATCCTATCACAACACGGCGCCGCCAAAGCCGGATCGGGAGGACCTCATGATCGCGATGTCACGCCGCCGCGTTCTGGCGGGTGCAGGGGCCGTGATGCTGGCGCCGGTCGCGAGCCTGCCGGCAGCGGCCGCCGAAGCGGTCAGATCCGACGTCAAGGACGTCACCAGGACCTTCGCGCGCTACCTCGTCAATGCGCGCTACGAGGACCTGCCGGACAATGTCCGTCGGGAAGGCGTCCGAACGCTCCTCAATTATGTCGGCGTCGCCATCGGCGGCTCGCAGCACGAGACGGTCGACGTCGCCGTCGCGGCGTTGACGCCGTTCTCCGGCCCGGCACAGGCGCGGCTGTTCGGCCGCACCGAGCGCTTCGACATCATGAACGCGGCCTTCGTCAACGGCATATCCAGCCACATCTTCGACTATGACGACACCCATCTGAAGACGATCATTCATCCTGGCGGCCCGGTGATCTCCGCCATTCTCGCTCTCGCCGAGATGACGCCCGTCAACGGGCGCGACTTCCTCAATGCGCTCATCCTCGGCATCGAGACCGAATGCCGGATCGGCAATGCCGTCTATCCGAACCATTACTACGTCGGCTGGCATATCACCGGAACGGCGGGCGTATTCGGCGCCGCCGCGGCCGCCGGCCGGCTGATGCACCTGACCGAGCAGCAGATGGTCTGGGCGCTCGGGCTCGCCGCGTCCCAACCCGTGGGCCTTCGGGAGTCGTTCGGCTCGATGAACAAGAGCTTCAATCCGGGGCGTGCGGCGGCGGACGGCCTGTTTGCAGCGATCCTCGCCTCCAAGAACTACACCAGCTCCGACGGCATGATCGAGGCCAAGCGCGGCTGGGCGAACACGATCAGCACCAAGCAGGACTATCGAGAGATTACTGGCGAGCTCGGCGAGCGCTATGAGGCCGCGCTGAACACCTACAAGCCCTTCGCCTGCGGGATCGTGCTGCATCCGGCGATCGACGCCGCGATCCAGCTGCGCAACGAGTACAAGGTCTCGGCGGCGCAGGTGACATCGATCGAGATGCGGGTCAATCCGCTGGTGCTGGAGCTGACCGGAAAGAAGACGCCCAAGGAAGGCCTCGAGGGCAAATTCAGCGTCTACCATTCGGTCGCCGTGGCCCTGATCGAAGGTGCCGCCGGCGAGAAGCAGTTCTCCGACCGCGCGGTGAAGGATCCCGCCGTCGTCGCGCTGCGCGGCAAGGTCAGTCCCGCGACCGACCCCACGATGAAGCCCGAGCAGGTCGAGATGTCGATCACGCTCAACGACGGCCGCGTGCTGACCAAGCGTATCGAGCACGCGATCGGCAGCCTGGAGCGGCCGATGAGCAATGCGGATCTCGAGCGCAAGTTCAGGGATCTTGCCGACGGCATCCTGCCTCCGCAGCAGATCGCGACCGTGATGGAGCGCTGCTGGAAGGTGGAAACCCTCGCCAATGCCGGCGACATCGTTGCCGCCGGCTGCAGAACGGCATGACCGCGACGGGATCACCGCCATTCAACCCATCTTCAGCCGGCGACGCAGCCGTCGCTCCGGCACCCATCCAGAAGGAGAGACCGACGATGTTACGACGAGACGTGCTGGCCACCATGGCCGGACTCGGCGCGGCAACGGCTCTTGGCACGGCACCCGCGCGCCTCGCGGCCGACGAGTCCAAGATCCCCAGCATCCCCGGCCCGGATCCGGCGCCGAAGACCCCGAGCTTCAAGGCGCCGCCCGGAAGCGTCGACACCCATACGCACATCTTCGGTCCGGCATCGACCTATCCCTTCTCCCCCACCCGCCCCTATACGCCGCCCGATGCGCCGCTGGAGATGTTCCGGGCGCTGCATGCCAAGATCGGCGTCGAGCGTGCCGTCATCGTCAACGCCACGGTCCACGGCACCGATAATCGCGTCGTCACCGACGCGATCGCCCAGAGCAACGGCAACTACAAGGGCGTCGCCAACATCAATGCAGCCATGTCGGACGATGATCTCGTCGCGCTCGGCAAGGCCGGCATCTGCGCCTGCCGTTTCGCCTTTCTTCGCCGCCTCGGCGGCGTCGGCGACATGAAGGTGTTCCGCACCCTGGTCGACCGCGTCGCGGCGATCGGCTGGCACGTCGACATCTATCTCGAGGCCGGCACGATCCAGGAGTTCGTGCCGATCCTGAAGGCGCTGCCGGTCACCTATGTGATCGACCACATGGGCACGATCAGCGCCGCAAAGGGCTTGGACGACGCCGAATTCGCAGCGCTGCTCGACCTGCAGGCGAGCGACGACAAGTGCTGGATCAAGATCACCGGTCCGGAACGCGCATCGGCGGTGGGAGCTCCCTTCCTCGACGCCGTGCCGTTCGCCAAGAAGCTGATCGACAATGCGCCGGACCGCGTGATCTGGGGGACCGACTGGCCACATCCGAACGTCAAGATCATGCCCAATGACGGCGATCTGGTCGACTTGATCCCGCTCTACGCGCCGGATCCGTCCATCCAGCGCAAACTCCTTGTCAGCAACCCCGAACGGCTGTTCAAGTTTGAGCCCAGGAGCTGACGCCGACGGGAAGCCCCGGGCGATTCGAATGCAAGGACAGGACCGATCATGACTGCCACGACCCACACTGCCGACAGCACAGCCGGCGCCCGTCGCGCCTGGTGGAAGGAGCTGTGGGTCCAGGTCATGATCGCAATGGCCGCCGGAATCCTGCTCGGCGCCGTCAAGCCGGATGTCGGCGCCCAGATGCAGCCGCTGGGCGACGCCTTCATCAAGGCGATCCGGATGCTGATCGCCCCGATCATCTTCTGCACCGTCGTCAACGGCATCGCCCACATGGCCGACATGGCGAAAGTCGGCCGCGTCGCGATCAAGGCGCTGGTCTATTTCGAGGTGATCACGACCTTGGCGCTGATCATCGGGCTCGCCGCGGTGAACATCTTCCAGCCCGGCGCCGGCATGAACGTCGACCCTGCGACCATCAACTCCGCGACCATCGAGCCCTACGTCAAGCAGACCGCGGCCGTCGGCTTCGTGCCGTTCCTGCTCAACATCATCCCGCAGACCTTCGTCGGCGCCTTCGCCGAAGGCAACATTCTGCAAGTGCTGTTCATCTCGGTAATGTGCGGCTTCGCGCTGATCTGGCTCGGCGACCGCGCCAAGGCCGTGACCGACGTGATCGAGGTCGCCGGGCAGATGATCTTCGGCGTGGTCAGGATCGTGATGTGGGCGGCGCCGCTCGGCGCCTTCGGCGCCATCGCCTTCACCGTCGGCAAGTTCGGCATCGGCTCGCTGGCCAAGCTCGGCCTGCTGCTCGGCAGCTTCTATCTCACCTGCGTGATCTTCATCGCCGTCGTGCTTGGCCCGATCGCGGCCTTGGCCGGCTTCAGCCTGTGGAAGCTGATCCGCTACATCCGCGACGAGGTGCTGGTCTGCATCGCGACCACCTCGTCGGAGACCGTGCTGCCGCGCATGCTGGTCAAGCTGGAGGCCGCCGGCTGCGAGCGCAGCATCGTCGGCCTGGTGATCCCGACCGGCTACTCCTTCAATCTCGACGGCACCTGCCTCTATCTCGCCACCGCCGCCGTCTTCCTGGCGCAGGCGACCAACACCCAGCTCGACATCGGCCATCAGATCGGCCTGCTGCTGATCCTCCTGGTCACTTCAAAAGGCGCAGCCGGCATCGCCGGCGCCGCCTTCGTGGTGCTGGCTGCGACCCTGGCCGCCACCGGCACGATCCCCGTCGCCAGCGTCGCGCTGGTGCTCGGCATTCATCGCCTCATGTCGCAAGGGCTGACGCCGACCAATCTGATCGGCAATGCGGTGGCCACCATCGTGATCGCACGATGGGAGAACGCGCTCGACGACAAGCGGCTGAAGCAGGTGCTCGACGGCAATTCCGACGGCGTTCCTGCCGCCTGACGCGGCGGTTCGAAGCGGCCGCGTGCCGCGCCGGCTTTTCACACGCGCGGCTCGCGCCTGAGATGTCCGCGAAGAGAGCCGCGGCGAACCGACCCTGTTCGGATCTCGCCGCAGCGAAGGGGGAGGTTCGAAAATGACGTCAGCAGCCATCGTCCTGAGGCGGGCCCTGGCCATCGCCCTGCTCGCATGCGCGGCCGCCCGGCCGGGCGCGAGCGCGGCGGCCGAGGCCGACATCGCGCACGTTCTCGCGCCGAGCGGCCATCTGCGCGCCGGTCTCTATCCGGGCACGCCGACTTCGGTGCTTCCCGATGGTACCGACAATCCGCGCGGCGTGGGCTATGCGATCGGCAAGGAAATGGCACGACGGCTCCATGTCGACTACGAGCCGGTGGTGTTCGCCAAGAACGCCGAGGTGCTCGCGGCGATCAGGACCGGGGCGGTCGACGTCGTCTTCACCAATGCCTCCGCCGCGCGTGCCAAGGAGATGGATTTCGGTCCGGTCTATCTCGAGATCGAGCTCGGCTATCTCGTGCCCGACGGCTCCACGCTGTCCAACGCCCGCGATGTCGATGCGAGCGGGCGCAAGGTCGGCGTCACCGCCGGCAGCACTTCGGACGCGACGCTCGGGCGCGAGCTGAAACAGGCAACGCTGATCCGATCGCCGACCTTGAAGGATGCGGTCGCGCAGCTGAAGGGCCATGAGATCGACGCCTTCGCCACCAACAAGGCGACGCTGTTCGAGATGGCCGAGCAGGTGCCGGGCTCGCGCGTGCTCGACGGCCGCTGGGGTGAGGAGCACCATGCGATCGCCATCCCCAAGGGCCGCGACGCCGGCCTCGACTTCCTGCGCGAATTCACCGCCGAGATCAGGTCGTCGGGCCTGGTGAGCGCCGCCGCGGAGCGCGCCGGGCTGAAGGGCACGATCGCGCCGGGCAAGGAGCCCTGACGGGCGATCACTCCCGGACCAGGCCGACCGGATCTTGCGCTCAGGCCAGCTTGAACAGCCGCCGCGCATTGCCGCCGAGGATCGCAGCCTTCTCCGCCTCCGACAGCGCCAGGCTGCGGATGAGCGGCACGCCGTCGTGAAACCAGTCGCGGCGGATCGGATAGGATGCGCCGTACAGGATGTGATCTGCGCCGAACACCTTGACCGCGCATTCGAGTTGCGCCCGTCCCCATTGCGGCGCGCCCGAGAGGTCGAAGAAGATGTTGCGTGCGAGATAGCCGCGGAGCTTGGCGCTCTCGTCCGCGAAGCGGTCGACCGCATCGCGCCCGCCCGTGCTCGGCGGCACCAGCATGTCGGCGAAGGCGAAGAAGCCGCCGCCGAGCATGGAATGCACCAGCCGGAGATTGGGAAACTCGTCGAACAGGCCGCTGAACAGCTCGCGTCCGACGGCCGTGCCCTGGGCGAGGCAGCGCCCGTATTGGCGGCGCAGGTTCGGATACTTCACGATCGAGGCGTAGTCGACCGGTAGCGGCGTATGATGCACCACCACGGGGACGCCGAGCTGATCGAGGAATTTCAGATGCGGCTTGAACGCGGGGTCGTCGAGATAGAGCTGGCCGTAATGCGCCGCCATCTGCACCCCGACGAAGCCCAGCTCTTTGATGCAGCGCTCGATCTCCTTCTGCGCATCGGCCGTTCCCCAGGGCGGCGCGACGGCGAGGGCCTGGAAGCGGCCCGGATGGCGACTGAGATGAGCCGCGAGGCCGTCATTGACGCGCTTGCACAGATCGAGCGGCAGCCATTCCTGCCAGCATGGCAGCCGCAGGATCGCCTGGGCGATGCCGGCCTGGTCCATGTCGGCGATCTGCCCCGTCGCGCTGTACTGGTTCTCGGCGTAGTTGAGCACCTCGGAGCCGAGCGGCTGCTCGATGACGATCTGGCGCAGCGATTTGCCGGGCACGGCCTCGACCTTGGCGTGAATGCCGTATTCGCGCGGCACCGCGCCGACGAAGGCGGTCAGCAGGCGCTCGTCGGTGAACAGATCCTCCGGCAGCCAGTGCATGTTGGCGTCGATCACGGCGCCGCCGCCATCGGCGCGGGCCTCGCCGGCGACGACGCCGGCCATCGCGCCCGCGGCCGCGAGCTGCATCACGTCCCGCCTGTTCGGTTCGGTCATCATGGCCTCCTTACTCCGCTTGCATCCTACGCGACGATCGGCTTGATATCTTTCCAGAAAGACGATAGGCCCATAATTATCTTTCTGGGAAGATATCTTCTCATGATATTTTGGTAAGACTCATGACCGTACAGCGGACCACTGCCGACGATTTTCTGGCGTTGCGGGCCCGGACATGGCCCGAAGCGGCGACCCCGACCGTGGAGCTGATGGTCCGGATCTTCCGCTTGAGCGGCATGCTGCTGGATCAGAGCGCCGCCCAGGTCGCGGCCCACGGTCTGGGATTCACCGAGTTCGAGGTGCTGGTGACCCTCCGCGGCCAGCCGGCGCCCCACGAGCTGTTGCCGACCGAGCTCTATGGCGCGATCCTGATCTCGTCGGGCGGGCTCACCAAGGTGCTGCACGCGCTGCAGGCACGCGGCCTGATCGCGCGCGGCCAGAGCAAGGACGACCGTCGCAGCAAGCCCGTGCGGCTCACGGCGAAGGGGCGCGCTTTGGCCGAACGGGCGATGCGCGACGTTCTCGCCGCCGACGACGCGCTCATCGAGGGTGCTCTGTCCGCATCCGAGCTGATGCAGCTGACGCGCCTGAGCGCCAAGCTGCTGCGCTTCGTCGAGCAAAGCGGCGGCACCGGAGAGCAGGAGGCCAGTCGCCGGGCGTGATAGATCTCACGGGGAAAGACCGGCCTCGCCGGCGCCGCATTGACGCCGATCAAACGGCGCATGACCTAAAATTAATAGTTCTGTCCTTCGTCCGCTCACACCGCTCAGCTAATGAAAGCACGATGCGCCGCGGCCTCTGACGGCAGCGCCGCCGATCGGGAAACGATCAGAAACGTTCAGGGAGCAAGCGCCTGCGGACAACGGTTTTGCCGCATCATTGGTGTGCATGACGATCATCTGGAGACGACGATGAACAAGCAGCTGCTGCTCAAACTCCACCGCTGGATCAGCCTGACTTTCGCGCTGCCCCTGCTCGTGATCATCGTCACCGGACTGATTCTTTCCTTCGAGCCGATCACGCAGGTGGCCGCCGTCAAGCCCGGCAGCGTCGACCCCGCACGCGTGGTCGCGCTGATCAAGCAGTATGATCCGGACGGCAAGGCGCGCGGCATCTCGATCAATCCAACCGCGCAGCATCTCACCCTGCAGGGCCGGCCCGGCATCGAGCTCGACATGACCACCGGCGCCGTCGCAGACAAGCCCGCGACAGCCAGCGTGTTTCAATGGGCCCGCATGACCCATGAGCACCTGATCGGCATCGAGGGCCTCACGACGGTCTCGACGATCGGCATGATCGTCATCATGGTCATCGGCATCCTGATGGGATTGCCGCGGTTGCGCAACACGCTGTCGGGCTGGCACAAGGGCGCGGCCTGGTTCACGCTGCCGCTGATCCTGCTCAGCCCCTTGACCGGGGTGCTGCTCGACCCCAGCAACAGCTTCTTCGGCGCGCCACCGGCTGCGGGCAAGCGGATCACGCTGCAAGACGCGGTCGACATCGTCGCCAGGGATCATGACCTCGCCACCGTCAACATGATCGGCAATCGCGGCGGGCGGATGCTGGCGCGGATCATCGAGGGCGACGAGCTGCGCGCCTATGCCGTGACCGCCGACGGCCTCTCCGCGCTGCCGCGCAACTGGGTGCGGCTGCTGCACGAAGGCAATTGGTCGCTGATCGGCAGCGCCGCCAATCTGCTGATCTCGGTGGTGCTGCTGACGCTGCTGGTGACGGGCGTGCTGATCTGGACGCAGCGCAGGCTGCGCCGGCCGAAGCGGATCCGCGAGGTCCAGGCCGATACGGCCGTCGCGACATCGTCGTCCTGACGATCGTCGCGGTCGAGAGGCCGATCAGCGCCGGCGCCGGACGACGGTCTTCGAAGCTGATGGAGAAGCCGTTTTGCGCGTCGCCTTGGGCCGGCCATAGGCTGCGATGAAGACCCTGATCCCGCTGTCGAGCTGAGCGCGGCATTCGGTCGGGCTCGGCGCCTGCATCGACAACGCCCATGTCAGCGGCAGCCGCCCCTGGATCAGGGTGAGGAACTGCGTCGCGGCAAGCCGGGCATTGCCGACATCGAGCAAGCCCTGCCTCTGCGCCGCGCGCAGAAACGCCGCGACTTCCGCATCACAGCGGTCGGGCCCCGCCCTCATGAAGGCCTGCGCGACCGCGGGGTAGCGCGAGGCGCAGGACATGATCAGCCGATGCATCGCCAGTCCGCGGTCATCGAGAAACATCGACAGGAAACGACGCGCGATCTCGCGCAGCTCCCGTTCGAGCTCGATGATGTCATCCGTCTCGCGCCACAGCGGCTCACGCCGCCGGCGACAATCGTCCTCGACCAGCGCCAGCAGCAGCGCATCCTTGTCGGCGAAATGACCATACAGCGTGGCCTTCGACACGCCGGCCCGCCGCGCGATCGCGTCGACGCTTGTGGTGTCGAAGCCGCCTTCGAGAAACAGCGTCCGCGCGCTGTCGAGGATCTGAGCGTGCTTGAGCTCGGCGCGGCCGGCGTGAGCCCCTGACGGGCCGGCTTGCGAAGTAGATGTGACCATGCCGCTTCCTAGCACCAACGTGACTTGACTCAAA
>NZ_CAFJ01000780.1 GCF_000239795.1 Bradyrhizobium sp. STM 3809
GGTCACTTGAAGTGACGCAGCCTCGCCAGGAGCCGGCTTGAATTAGCTGATAAAGTCAAGAATCAATGACCTTGTCAGCCTTTTTCGAGTATCGGGCAGTGCTTTGTGCGAACTGAAAGGGGTCGCCACTTACACAATTCAAACTCGCGCCGAACGAAGTGTTGAGCCAATTCAGAAACGGCTGGGCCTTTTCTATTTGGAAGACGCGGTGACCTATTCCGTTGCGAAATCCCAAATCCTGCAGAATCTCCTGAGGAACCGCCGGAGCCGTACTACCGAAGTAATAGAAGTGATTTGAAATAAGGACGCGATTAGTTTTCGTATCGTGTTGTATATTATGAGGGTCAGGCGAGCCATCAGGCTTGCTGTGATGAGAATCTTCTTGCAACCATTTTTTTGAGGAGGGTGCTCGGTGATAGATATTGTCGCCAACTATCGTTTTTCGAGTACCATTTCGAATTGGACGTTTCGAACGGAACTCCGGGGCTTCCCAATATTCCTCAAATGCTTTTGCATCGGTTACTTTCATCGCATAGATGCATCGTCCGACAGCGCCTAACTTTGCGCCTCCCATGCCAACGATCCAATCGCCGCTTCGGGCGGTCTGCCTTATCGCCGGCTTGCATGTTGCGAGAGTGCAAGCACCGTTAAAAGGATTTGGCGCAAACCCAAAGTCTCGCGCCACCACATAAAAATAGACCCTCGCCATACTCAGCACCGGGCCGTGCGCGCAGCATGAACAGGTGCACGTGATGTCGAACTTCCTGCAGTCTCAAATGGGCTATCAGTACCCTCTATTGCTTCTATGACGCTGTTAGAGTTCCAGTTAACCAGCGCATCTCCGTATTCTTCGAACGCGGGCGGGATATCGGCCTCTGTTCCGCCTCGCGCAAAAACCCCCACGATGCGCTTGCCAAGTTCGTTAGCCTTTCGAATTTCCCAATCAACCCAAGGTCGCTGATGAGTTTCCTTGCCGATCAAGACTATCACAGTTGAAGCCCAAGACATTTTCATTCGTAAGAGTCGCTTCAGCGTGGCCTCTGGAATCTGTTTTTTGTCCAAGCGGGACTGATTGGAAGGTTTCGCTCGAATCGAACTGTTTCTGATCTGAAAGCCTTGCCGCCGCAGCAGGTCCGTTAGGCCACTGACGTGATCATCATCTGCGTGATGGTGGCTAATGAAAACATTGCGTTGCTTTGACATCGCCCCTCCGCGAATCGCCCCATGGTCATGGCAGCCAAGCACTGGCCAATTAGCTATTCGCGTGTTAAAGAATGTCAAGGCACGTCGTAGTAGCATTCAGTTTTTTGCAGACCGTGCAATTTAACTTGGGCGCTTGCGAAGAGAAGCGCCGACTGGGCGACAAAATGGCGAGCACAGCGCTCATCGAATAGAGGGTCTGCAGGTTCCGAAATTGCGGGGCTAGCTAGCGTAGGGCGTCGGGCAAATAAGTTCCAGCGGCCAGCCTCACCTCATAAAACATGACCGTCGCCTTGGACGGAAACTGATTGGCGACGAAAGCTCTTTTTTCTCACGGTTTCAATGCGCCAAGTGCGACAACCGTTCTGCCCTTGAATCTTTCTATTTCGCTTTTCCGAAAATTATGCCATACTCTGCTGCATCCTACCCCTCCGAGAGGGGCGTACGCGCGGTCGTCACGATACGTGGGGTGGGGATGTGGTGGCCGTGTCGGGTCGCAGCATGACCTCGCGTCATGCCGACGAACGATTCCGATGCGGACGTGAAATCGTGTGGGCCTGGCCTCCCGGTGCTGAGGCCAAGTCGGCGATGACGCCTCAGGGCGTCGCGTCGGCGACGGGGACAAGACAGCCGATCCCCGGGGCGAGCACGTATAAGCGTTAAGACCGCCGCGC
>NZ_CAFJ01000779.1 GCF_000239795.1 Bradyrhizobium sp. STM 3809
CCTCGGCCGGCGCGGTCACGTTGAGCACCTGCTTGCCCTTGCGGGTGTTGCTGACGCAGTCCTCTTCCTTGACAACGAAGCCCTGGCCGTCGGAGGCCGCCACCAGGAACTTGCGCTCGCCCTTGGTGACGAACATCGAGACGATCGAGGCGTCCTGGTCGAGATCGATGAACATGCGGATCGGCTCGCCATGACCGCGGCCGCCCGGCAGCTTGCCGACGTCGAGCGAGTAGAACTTGCCGTTGGTCGCGAACAGCAGCACCTTGGAGGTGTTCTCGGCAAAGAACCATTGGCCGAGCTGGTCGTCGGTCTTGAACTGCAGGTTCGAGAGATCTGCGACGTGCCCCTTGAGCGTGCGCACCCAGCCCTTCTCGGAGACGACGACCGTGACCGGCTCGCGCTCGATGAAGGCTTCCTCGATCGCTGCGAGATCGTGCTCCGGCGCATCGGCGAAATTGGTACGGCGCTTGCCGAGCGGCGTCTTCGGCCCGAACATGTCGCGCACGGTCTTGACCTGCTCGCCGACCTTGGCCCACTGGATCTGCTCGGAGCCGAGCAGCTCGTTGATGCCCTTCAGCTCGCCGCGCAGGTTCTTGTCCTCGGTGCGGATCTCCATTTCCTCGAGCTTGCGCAGTGAGCGCAGGCGCATGTTGAGGATGGCTTCCGCCTGCACCTCGGTGAGCTTGAAGGTCTTCATCAAGACCGGCTTCGGCTCGTCCTCGGTGCGGATGATCCGGATCACCTCGTCGATGTTGAGATAGGCGATCAAATAGCCGCCGAGAATCTCCAGCCGGTTCTCGATCTGCTTCTTGCGATAGTTCGAGCGGCGGATCAGCACGTCACGCAGATGGTCGAGCCATTCGCGCAGACACTCGGCGAGGCCGACCACCTTGGGAATCTTGCCCTTGATCAGCACGTTGAGGTTCAGCGGAATCTTGCTCTCGAGATCCGTCAGCCGGAACAGCGATTCCATCATCAGCGCGGCATCGACGTTCTTCGACTTCGGCTCGATGACGAGCCGCACGTCCTCGGCGGACTCGTCGCGGACGTCGCCGACCAGCGGCAGCTTCTTCTCGTTCAAGAGCTCGGCGATCTTCTCGACCAGCCGCGACTTCTGCACGAGATACGGAATCTCGGTGATCACGACCACCCAGGTGCCGCGATTACCCTCTTCCTGCTTCCACTTGGCGCGGACGCGGAACGAGCCGCGGCCGGTGGTGTAGGCCTCGATGATGGACTCCTTGGAGTCGATCACGGTGCCGCCGGTCGGGAAGTCCGGACCCTTCACCCAGCGCAGCAGCGCGCGCGACTTGGCGTCTGGCTTCTCGATCAGATGCAGTGCGGCGTCGCACAGCTCGGCAGCGTTGTGCGGCGGGATCGAGGTCGCCATGCCCACGGCGATGCCCTGCGCGCCGTTGGCGAGCAGGTTCGGGAAGCCGCCGGGCAGCACCACCGGCTCCTTCGACTGGCCGTCATAGTTCGGCCGAAACTCGACGCCGTCCTCGTCGATCCCCTCGAGCAGCAGCCGCGCGACATCGGTCATGCGCGCTTCGGTGTAGCGGTAGGCGGCCGGATTATCGCCGTCGATGTTGCCGAAATTGCCCTGGCCGTCGACCAGCGGATAGCGCGAGGAGAAATCCTGCGCGAGGCGCACCATCGCGTCGTAGATCGCCTGGTCGCCATGCGGATGGAACGAACCCATCACGTCGCCGACGATCTTGGCCGACTTCTTGAACGCGGTGCCCGGATCGAGCCGCAGCAGCCGCATGCCGTAGAGAATGCGCCGGTGCACGGGCTTGAGGCCGTCGCGGGCGTCCGGCAGCGCGCGATGCATGATGGTCGACAGCGCATAGGCGAGGTAGCGCTCCTCCAGCGCATCGCGCAGCGTGACCTCGTGAATCTCCGCAGGCTCGGGCGGAATCAGTGATTTTCCCATTCGCGTTGAGCTTTCAGTGGGTTAGCCCAAATCAGGGGCTGACGTGAACGATTTGGGAACACGCTTTATGCGATGACGCGCCGCGGCGCAATGACGGGCCGGCCGGGTTCCGCAGGGAAATGGGCGGGAATCTGGCAATGCGAGCCCACGGCTCCTCGCAATGACGACCGGCACGCGCGTCCACGTTCTCGCGGCACGTTGCGCCCGAGCTATCAGCATCGATCACCCTTCGGTCGAAGGGCGCAGGGAAGGCCGGACCTCGGCTGAGGTCCGTGGCCCGCCTGCGAGAAAGAATGCAGGCGGCAGGTACCACGGGTCAGCCGGACGACCCGGCCTTCCCTGCGCGATGGGTTGACGGCTTATACGCAGTCTCCCTGGTGTCCGGGCTTGTAGCCACCATCGTCCGCGCAATGCACAAGGGCATCGGCCGCGAACTTGACGCCAGCATCGGGGCGCCGGGACGCTGCGACTTCACCGTCCTGCCGGACTCGTTCGTCCGCGCGCAACCGACGCGCTGCGAGCCGACAGGCCACCGCACCCCGCCCCGCGTGTCGTGACGATCGCGCGCAACGCCCCTTCGAGTGAGGCGGGATGCGCGGAAACATCGGCCTGATTTGCCCGACGACACAAGCGGCGCAGGCTGCGGCAGATTGGCTCGACGGGCAGTTTGCGCATGGCAGGTGCGCGCTTCCGCATATCCGAAGCAACGCGGAGCCGGAACCGGCCCGCCGCGCGGCGCGTTGTCGTCGTGACCTTTGCCGAGCATCGCAGCGTATCGCGTCATCGATGATCAGCCCAAGCCCGTGCTGCGGACAGCTTGCCATGAAGGACTTTTCCGACGCTGCCTTTTCCCCCGACGTGATCGCGCTGATGACGCAGGCGCTGGACGACGCGATTGCGGCGCTGCCGGAGCCGGTCAGCTCGACCCATGTCACCCTGCTCGCCGAGTCGGTGCTGCGGACGGCGAAGACCGGCGAGCGCGATCCCGCCGTCATGCAGCGGCTGGCCCTGCTCGAATTGCAGATCATGCCGCGCGTGTAGGACGGGCTCACTCATCATCAGCCGTCGTCATTCCGGGGCAAGGCCGCAGGCCTTGAACCCGGAATCCCGATGCTGTCTTGCGCCCATCATTTCGGGATTCCGGGTTCAATCGTCAACGCGCAGACGCGCGTTGTCGATTGCCCCGGAATGACGGTGCGGGGCGGCCAAAACGTTCCGTGCCGTTGCGCATCGCACCTTCTCCATTCGTCATTGACAAATCGATTTGCCATTGTCTAACTTCCGCGCATCACCGCCGACAGAGCGGACGAACCCGGGAGGATCCTCATGCGACGGCAGCTGCTCGCCTGCGCGTTTCTGGCAACGACGTCATTCATCGCGACCAACGCGTCGGCTCAGGCTCAAGGCCAGGTGTCCGACGATGTGGTGCGGATCGGCGTGCTCACCGACCTCTCGAGCTGGGGCCGCGACAACAGCGGGCCGGGCTCGGTGGAAGCGGCGAAGATGGCGGTCGAGGAGTTCGGCCCGACCGTGCTCGGCAAGCCGATCGAGATCATCAGCGCCGACCACCAGATGAAGACCGACGTCGGCACCACGATCGTCCGCGACTGGTTCGACAATGGCAAGGTCGACGCGGTCGTCGACATTCCCAATTCCGGCATCGCGATCGCCGTGCACAACATGGTGCGCGAGCGCAACAAGATCGCGCTGCTCTCGGGTCCCGGCGCGAGCTCGCTGACCGACGAGCTGTGCAGCCCCAACACCGTGCACTTCACCTACGACACCTACGCGCTCTCCAAGGTGACGACCTCGGCCGTGATCAGCCAGGGCGGCAAGTCGTGGTACTTCATCACGGCGGACTATGCGTTCGGCCAGCAGCTGGAGAAGGACGCGACGCGCTTCATCAAGGAGCTCGGCGGCACCATTCTCGGCGGCGTCAAGCATCCGACCAACACCGCCGACTTCTCCTCCTTCGCGCTGCAGGCGCAGAGCTCGAAGGCCGACGTCGTCGCCTTCGCCAATGCCGGCCAGGACACCGACAACGCGATCAAGCAGTCCGGCGAATTCGGTTTGGTCAAGGGCGGCCAGAAGCTGGTGGGATTGTTGATGTTCGACACCGACGTGCATGCGATCGGTCTCGAGGCCGCGCAAGGCACCTACATGACGACGGCCTCCTACTGGAACATGGACGAAGCCACCCGCGCCTGGTCGAAGAAGTTCTTCGCCCGCACCAAGGTGATGCCGACGATGATCCAGACCGGCGTCTACGGCTCGGTGCTGCATTATCTCAAGGCCATCAAGGCGGCCGGCACCGACGACCCCAAGGCCGTGATGGCCAAGATGCGCGAGCTGCCGATCGAGGATACGTTCGTTCACGGCGGTCGGTTGCGCGAGGATGGCCGCGTCATCCGCGACATGTATCTCGCCCGGGTCAAGAAGCCGTCGGAATCCAAGGAGCCGTGGGACTATCTGGAGATCGTCAAGACCGTGAAGGGCGAGGATGCGTTCCGGCCGGTCTCCGAATCCAAATGCCCGCTGTTGAAGAAGTAGGAGCGCGCGCATGAGCGGAGCTGAGGCCAGAGCCGGCGAGACCCATGATTGCGACGTGCTGGTGATCGGCTCCGGCTGCGCCGGGCTGTCGGCGGCGGTCACCGCCGCCCATGCCGGGCTGAAGGTCGTAGTCACCGAGAAGGAGCCGCGGTTCGGCGGCACCACCGCGCGCTCCGGCGGCTGGCTGTGGATTCCCGGC
>NZ_CAFJ01000778.1 GCF_000239795.1 Bradyrhizobium sp. STM 3809
CGGCCTGGGAACGCGGGGTCCGCTTCTACGACACCGCCCCGCTGTACGGCTTTGGCCTGGCCGAGCAGCGGCTCGGCGCGTTCCTGCGCCAGCAACCGCGCGACAGCTACGTCATCTCGACCAAGGTTGGCAGGCTGTTGCGCCCGGACCCGACGGCACCGGACGATCCGCACTACAAGGGCGCGCCGCCGTTGCGGCCGCGTTTCGACTATTCCTATGACGGCGTGATGCGCTCGGTCGAGGAGAGCCTGGTGCGGCTCGGCCTCGATCGCATCGATATCCTGCTCGTGCACGATCCCGACGATCATTACGACGAGGCGGTCGCCGGCGCCTTCCGCGCGCTGCAGCGGCTGCGCGACGACGGCAGCATCAAGGCGATCGGCGCCGGCATGAACCAGTCGGAGATGCTGATGCGGTTTGCCGAGGTCGCGCCGGTGGACTGCTTCCTGCTGGCCGGCCGCTACACGCTGCTCGATCAGGGCGCATTGGACGGCCTGTTCCCGATCTGTCGGAAACAGCACATCGCGATTCTGCTCGGCGGCATCTACAACAGCGGCATCCTGGCCAATCCGCATCGCCAGCCGAAGTTCAACTACGAGGATGCCGACGCCGCCCTGGTCGCCCGCGCCCGCCAGCTCGACGCGCTGTGCAGGCAGCACGGCATCGAGCTCAAGGCCGCCGCGATCCAGTTCTGCCTCGCCCATCCCGCCGTCACCGTCGGCCTGCAGGGTGCCCGCAATGCACAGGAGGCGGCGGACAACGTCGCGCTGGCGCAGGCCCCGATCCCCGCCGCCTTCTGGCGCGCACTGCGCGACAGCAACCTGATCGACGCGCGCGCGCCGCTGCCGGGAGATGCGGCATGAGCCGGACGATCGACGCGCATCAGCATTTCTGGGACCCGGCGCGCGCCGACTACCCATGGATGGCCGGCGACGCGCTGGCCCCGATCCGCCGCCCGTTCGGCCCCGCCGATCTCGCGCCGCTGCTCGCCGCGAACGGACTCGGCGCGAGCATCCTGGTGCAGACGCGATCGTCGCTGGACGAAACGGAAGAGTTCCTGCGCACCGCTCATGCCACGCCCTTCATCGCCGGCGTCGTCGGCTGGGTGGATCTCACCGATGCCGCGGTGGGCAGCACCATCGATCGGCTGCGCGGCCTTCCGGGCGGCGACAAGCTCGTCGGCATCCGTCATCAGGTCCACGACGAGGCCGATGCGGACTGGCTGTTGCGCGGGGACGTCCAGCGCGGCCTCGCAAGCGTGATCGCGCACGGCCTGACCTACGATCTGCTCGTGCGCACCCGGGAGCTTCCGGCGGCGATCGCGACCGCTCGCAATTTCCCACCGGGACGCTTCGTGCTCGACCACGCCGCCAAGCCGCCGATTGCGACCGGCTTCGATCAGCTGTGGGCTGATCGCATCGCGGCGCTGGCGGCGAACGGAAACGTCTGGTGCAAGGTGTCGGGGCTCGCAACCGAGGCTGTCTGGACCGATTGGGATGCAGAACGGCTACAGCCCTATGTCACGCATGTAGCGAGCTGCTTCGGCGCGGACCGTCTGATCTTCGGCACGGACTGGCCGGTCTGCCTGCTCGCCGGCAGCTATGGCGAGATCAAGCAGGCGCTCGAGCAGTGCCTGCTGCGGCTCGGTCCGGACGTGCGCGACAAGGCGTTCGGCCGGAATGCGGCCGCAGCGTATCGATTGCCGGGCTGACGAACGTCAGAACCGCATCACCATGCCGAAATGGCTCTTGGCGAAGCCGAGCCGCTCGTAGAAGCGCTGGGCATCGACGCGGCTCTGATGCGTCATCAGTTCGATCAGATTGCAGCGATGCCTGCGCGCCTCGGCGATCGCCCATTGCAGCAGCTGCTCGCCGATGCCCAGGCTGCGGCGGTCGGCGGCGACGCGGACATCCTCGACCAGCGCACGCGACGCGCCTTGCGAGCTCAGCCCGGGCAGGATGCACAATTGCAGGCAGCCGACCACCCTGCCCGCCTCCTCGGCGACGACGAGAGTGATGTTATCGGCGTCCGCAATGGCGTCGAACGCCGTGAAGTAGGAAGCAGGCATCGGCTCTTCGATGCGCTCGCGGGCGCGGCCGAGATGATCATCGGCAAGCATCGCAACGATGGCGCCGACGTCCTCGCGTTGCGCCGGGCGAATCGTGACGGGCATCAGTTTTCGAACCGGCTCAGAACTTGTAGCCCAGGCCGGCGCGCACCGTGTTGACGCTGGTGTCGACGGTCGAGGTAAAGCGGATGTATTCGTACTCGGCTCGCGCAAACAAACCACCGACCAGATTGACGTCGACGCCGAGGCCGGCGCTGTAGCCATAGATCAGATGGTTGTGCTGGATGTTGTTGGCGCTGAGCGGCGCGAGCGCAGTGTAGGTACCGAGCTGAGTCGTGCTGACACTGTCCTGAACCGTCACGGTCTGGCCGATGTCGGCATTGCCGAGCGCGAGGCCGAAGAAGGCGTAAGGCAGGAAGCAGCCGAGCGCGTAGCCGGCACGACCGCGAATGGTCGCCATGTCCTTGATCGAGATCTGCGACGACTGCGTCGAGCTCACGCTGTGATAGTTGCCGTCGGAGAGCGCGCTGGCGCTGGTCAGCGCACGGGTCGAGGAGGCCATCCCGCCGAACTTGCCGTGCATGTAGCTCGCCTCGACGCCGAGAACCACGTCGTCCCACTGGCTGTTGTAGCCGACGAAGCCGCCGAAGCCCGAGGAGCGGGACGATTGCTTACCCAGGTTCATGTTCCAAGCCGAGACCTGCATCTGGCTCTCGATCAGCGTATTGGCGAGCACCGCCGCGGTCATGGTGCTGGTCGAACCGTTGAAGTTCTCGTCGGACGAACCATAACCGCCCTGGACGCCCGCGTAGTAGCCGTCCCAGTTGACCCGTGAGTTGTTGAGGCCATCCGTCACGCTGCCCCTCAGGATGGGCAGGTCGGACAAATCCGCGGCCTGGGCAGCCGTGACCATGCCGCACACCGAAACCGCCACCACCAGGCTACGCATTGCAACGCTCCAATCAGCTACTTGAACTCTCGGTTCCGATCATTGCGCGTTAACCTTAATCATTCGTTGTCGCGCGACGTCGCGAATGAAATCTTTCACCGCATCGATGAGTGGTCCGGCAAAAGCAGAACGGCGCGGGAGACCCGCGCCGTTCGATCAGTGCAGCAATGGAAAGCGCCCGGGCTCAGCCCTTGCGGATCAGCGGCGGCATCGGGGGGGGCGGCGGATTGTCGAAGTTCCAGCGCACACCGAGCTTCAGGTCGTGCGAGGTGATGTCCTTGAACTTGAAGATGTTGCCGGTCGTCGTGCCGGTGTAGGTCGACAGCACGCCGGTCTGTCCCTGGCCGAGATCGACGTAGCTGTAGGCCAGCTCGAGCACGAGGTTCGGGTTGACGTTGTAGGCCAGACCCGCATGTGCCGCCCAGGCGAAATTCCACTTCGAGGAGGTCGGCGCGGTGGCGAAGCTCGTCGTCGTGAACGGCAGGTTGTTGATGCCGGTGTCGGTGAAGTTCGAGATCGTCACGCGCGATCCGCCGACGCCGGCGCCGATGAACGGCGTCACGCACCACCAGGTGCCGAGATCGACATAGGCGTTGGCCAGCACCAGCCATTCGGACTTGCTGGCGGTGTAGTTGTCGATGCCGCTATACGGCACGCCGCCCGCCGTCGCATTGAAGCGATCGGTGCCCTTGAAGTTCGAATTGCCGCGGTATTGGCCGGTGATGTCAGCGCGGAACCAGCTGTTGAAGCGATAGCCGACGCCGACGCCGTAGATTCCGGCGGCGTCGAAGTCCGAGGTCTGCTGGAACGAGGTCATCGGCGTATAGGCCGACTCGCGGCTGTAGTGGACGTCCTTGACCTTCTGATTGCTGAATCCGATGTCGCCGCGCAGATACCAGCCACCGAAATCGGCCGCGGGCGGCGGCGCGTAAACGGGCGGGGGCGCGATGGGCATGTCGGCCGCAAAGGCCAAAGTGGAAAACAGAGAGGCCGCTCCGGCGGCGATCAAAGACTTAACGCTACGCATTGGCTTCGTCCCTTTGGCCGGTGAGGCGTTCGAAAGGGCCCCACATCACAACTGACGGCCGTACAATCGCACCAAATGTTTAAGCAGCGCTTAACCCTAATAATTAGGGTTGATATTTCGTGACCGCGCGGGAACCGTTAACCGCGGCGCAACGGACCCTAATGATTGGTTAGCGCGCAGTTTTCTTCCGGGGGATTGCGAACTCATTAGTTTAGTCTGGACTGAGTTGCTGGGTCAGCTCGCTTGTTCCTCGGGCAACTGCAAAACGCGACGCGAGCTGTTGCCGCGATGACCGCCTGCTCCCTCTCCCCGTTCTTCACGAGGAGAGGGCTGGGGTGAGGGGCAGCGGCTCGGGTGCTGTAGCTTCCATGCCGTGAACTCAATCTGCTGTCAGCGCGGCCAGCTGATAGTTAGTCGGCTCGCGAATCTGACCATCGGTGCGAAGTTGACGTAGCCGTCCGACGGGTCGTCATCCGGGCCTCGTATGTGCCATGCCCCTCACCCGGATTGCTGCGCAATCCGACCTCTCCCCGCAAAGAGCGGGGAGAGGTTGCACCGCCTATGCCGGCGGAGATTGCCTCGATCAGCGCACCATCGTGAGCGCGGCGCCCGCCATGGCTGCGAGCTGAAAAGCACCTCTCCCCGTTGTCGCGCGGGCCAAAAGCTGCTATGAGCGCGGCTCTCGCGCGACTGGCGACTTTGGATGGAGCACCATCGGGGAGCGCGGGATCGACCGCCGTGCGCCTGGGCAACCGAACCTCCTGCAACAGGATTCTGCCCGCCATGACCAACCAGCTTCGTCCCGTTCGTCGCGCTCTTCTTTCCGTGTCCGACAAGACCCGTCTCGCCGATTTCGCGCGCGCGCTCGCCGCGCGCGGCGTGGAGTTGATCTCCACCGGCGGCACCGCCAAGGCGATTGCCGATGCGGGCCTGAAGGTGAAGGACGTCTCCGACCTCACCGGCTTCCCCGAGATGATGGACGGCCGCGTCAAGACCCTGCACCCCAAGGTCCATGGCGGGCTGCTGGCGATCCGCGGCAATGACGAGCATGCGGAAGCGATGAAGACCCACGGCATCGCGCCGATCGACCTGCTCGTCGTCAACCTCTATCCCTTCGAGGCCACGGTCGAGCGCGGTGCGCCGTTCAGCGACTGCATCGAGAACATCGACATCGGCGGTCCGGCGATGATCCGCGCGGCGTCTAAGAACCACGAGGACGTGGCGGTCGTCGTCGACGTCAACGACTACGAGGCCGTGCTCGAGGACCTCGCCAGGCACGATGGCTCGACCACGCTGCTGCTGCGCCGCCGGCTCGCGGCCAAGGCCTATGCCCGCACCGCCGCCTACGACGCCGCGATCTCCAACTGGTTCGCCGCGACCATCCAGAACGACGCGCCCGACTATCGCGCCTTCGGCGGCAAGCTGATCCAGCCGCTGCGCTACGGCGAGAATCCGCACCAGCATGCGGCGTTCTACGCGCTGCCGGGCCGTCGCCCGGGCGTCGCCACCGCGCGGCAGGTGCAGGGCAAGGAGCTGTCCTACAACAACATCAACGACACCGACGCCGCCTATGAATGCATCGCCGAGTTCGACCCGGCGCGCACCGCGGCCTGCGTCGTCGTCAAGCACGCCAATCCCTGCGGCGTGGCCGAAGGTCCCGACCTGATCACCGCCTATCAGAAGGCGCTGGCCTGCGATTCGACCTCCGCCTTCGGCGGCATCATCGCGATGAACCGCAAGCTCGACGCGGCGACCGCGCGCGCCATCACCGGCATCTTCACCGAGGTGATCATCGCGCCCGACGCCACCGAGGAGGCGATCGCGGTGATCGCCGCGCGCAAGAACCTGCGGCTGCTGCTCGCCGGCGCCCTGCCCGATCCGCGCGAGGCCGGCCTCACCGCCAAGACCGTCGCCGGCGGCCTGCTGGTGCAGAGCCGCGACAATGCGGTGGTCGACGACATGGCGCTGAAGGTGGTCACCAAGCGGGCGCCGACCGACGCCGAGCTGCGCGACCTGCGCTTCGCGTTCCGCGTCGCCAAGCACGTCAAGTCGAACACCATCGTCTACGCCAAGGACTCCGCGACCGTCGGCATCGGCGCCGGCCAGATGAGCCGGGTCGATTCGGCCCGCATCGCCGCGCGCAAGGCGCTGGATGCCGCCGCCGAGCTCAAGCTCGCCGAGCCGCTGACCAAGGGTTCGGTGGTCGCCTCCGACGCGTTCTTCCCGTTCGCAGACGGCATGCTCGCCTGCATCGAGGCCGGCGCCACGGCGGTGATCCAGCCCGGCGGATCGGTGCGCGACGACGAGGTCATCAAGGCCGCCGACGAGCACGGCATCGCCATGGTGCTGACCGGCGTGCGGCACTTCCGGCACTAGGCACACCGTCATTCCGGGGCGCGCGCAGCGCGAACCCGGAATCCAGAGCTGAGGCGCGAGATTCCGGGTTCGTCGCTCCGCGACGCCCCGGAATGACGGCGGAGCGATTTTCAGGCGCTCTGCCCCGCGCCGCCGCCCGGATTCACCCGCGCCAGCAGCACCAGGCCCGCCGCGAAGAACAGCACCAGCGCGGCCATGCCGGCCTTCTGGCTCGCGGTGGCCGCAGTGATGATGCCGATCAAGAGCGGGCCGATGAACGAGGTCACTTTCCCCGTGAGCGCAAAGAGACCGAAATACTGCGCGACGCGCTCCTTCGGCACCATGCGGATCAGCAGCGAGCGCGAGGCCGCCTGCAGCGGCGCGCCGCAGGCGCCCATCACGCAGCCGAGCAGCAGATAGGCGCGTTCCGGCCACGACGCGAACAGCGGTCCGCCGGGCACGGCGGGCGACACCGGAATGAACAGGATCGAGTCTCGGCTCACCAGCAGGATCGCGATGATCGCGAACAGCAGGAGCGTCATGCTGCCGGCGATGACGCGCTTCGACCCGAGCCGGTCGTCGAGCTTGCCGCCGAGCCAGCCGCCCAGCGTGCCGGCGGCGGCGAGGATGATGCCGAAGGTGCCGATCTGGATCGTATTCCAGCCGAACGTGCCCGCGGCATAGATGCCGCCGAACGCGTACAGCGACACCAGGCCGTCGGTGTAGATCATGTTGGCGATCAGGAAGAGCGCGACGTCGCGCCGCTGCGGCAGGCTGCGCAACGTCTCCATCAATTGACCGAGGCCCTCGCGCACGGCGGCGCCGAGCCGGTGGCGCGCCGGGAAGTCCGGGGTGAACAGGAACATCGGCAGCACGAACACGATGAACCACAGCCCGGTGAGCGGGCCGGATGCGCGGTCGCCCTCATGCGTCACCGGATCGAGCCCGAACAGCGGGGTGAGCCCGAACAAGGTCCGGCCGGTTGCGGGATTGGCGGCCATGAAACCCAGCACCAGCACCAGCGACAGGATGCCGCCGATATAGCCTGTGGCCCAGCCGGTGCCGGACAGGCGGCCGATGCGCTCGGGCGGCACCAGGGTCGGCATCATCGCATTGTTGAACACGGTCGCGAATTCGACGCCGATGGTCGCGAGGACATAGACCGCGAGCAGCGGCGGGATCAACTCGGGCGCGCCGGGACGCCCGATCCACATCAGGCTGGAACCGATCACGAGCATCGCGCCGAACGCGGCGATCCACGGCTTGCGCCGGCCCGTCGCGTCGGCGATGGCGCCGAACACCGGCGACAGCAGCGCAATGACGATACCCGCCGCGGCGGTGGCGAAGCCCCACAACGCCTGGCCGCTCGCCGCATCCGGCGCGACATGGGCGGCAAAATAGGGCGCGAACACGAAGGTCGTGATCAAGGTGAAATAGGGCTGTGCCGCCCAGTCGAAGAAGATCCAGCTGACCACCGCCATCCGGCCGGGATAGCTGCGCCGCTCAGCGGCCTCGGTGGTTTCCATCGTGGTGACGGCCATGCAAATCCTCTGCGAGCTCGCCGTCGCCCTCGCGACGACCATGCCGTCGAATCTCGCGGCGATCACGGGGTCGCGTTTTACGTCGGCAATGCGGCGCTATAACATCTGACGATCCCAGGCGGATGTCAGCAGCGGCAGAAATGCGATGACCCTGTTCACGATTGATCGACGACGGCTCCTTGCAGGTGTCATGCTGTTGCTGGCCGGGTGCTGGCCGGCGCATGCGCTCGATCCTCAGCCGGCCGAGATTCCGCAGCCGCCCAACGTCACCGCGCCGGTGCAGGCGCCGGCGCATGGCATGGTCGTGGCGCAGGAGCGCATCGCGGCCGAGGTCGGCCAGCGCATTCTCGCGCTGGGCGGCAACGCGGTCGACGCGGCGGTCGCCACCGGCTTCGCGATGGCGGTGACCTACCCCGTGGCCGGCAATATCGGTGGCGGCGGCTTCATGGTCATCCACCTCGCCAAAGGCAACCAGGACATCGCGATCGACTACCGCGAAACCGGGCCGGAGGCGATGACGCGCGACGTCTTCCTCGGCGCCGACGGCAAGCCGGACAACGCCAAGTCGCGCGACTCGGCGCTGTCGATCGGCGTGCCCGGTTCCGTGGCCGGCCTCGCGCTGGCGCTGGAGAAATACGGCTCGGGCAAGTTCACGCTGGCGCAGCTCGTGTCGCCTTCGATCGTGCTGGCGCGCGATGGCATTCCCGTCGCCGACGACGTCGCAGTCACCCTGCCGATGATGGCGCCGCGGCTGGCGAAATGGCCATCGACGGCGGCAATCCTCATGCGTCCCGACGGCACCGTGCTGAAGGAGGGCGACCGGCTGGTGCAGCGCGACCTCGCGGCGACGCTGACCGCCATCGCCGAGCAGGGTCCGCGCGGATTTTACGAGGGGCCGGTTGCCGAAAAACTCGCCAAGGCGATCCAGGCCGCCGGCGGCATCATGACGTCGGACGATCTCAAATCCTATCAGCCCGTGCTGCGCACGCCGGTGCGTGGCAGCTATCGCGGCTATGACATCGTCTCCATGCCGCTGCCGTCCTCCGGCGGGACCGTGCTGGTCGAGATGCTCAACATCCTCGAAGGCTTCAAGCTGAATGAGCTGAAGCAGGGCTCCCCGGCGTCGCTGCATCTCCTGATCGAGGCGATGAAGCGCGCCTATGCCGACCGCGCCCGCTATCTCGGCGACCCCGCCTTTGTCGACGCGCCGGTCCGCGCGATGCTGTCGAAGGATTATGCGGCCCAGCAGCGCGCGAGCATCGACCCGGCCCGCGCCACCAGCGCCGGCGACGTCCTCGCCATCAAGCCGCTGCGCGAAGGTAGCAACACCACCCATTTCTCGGTGGTCGACGATGATGGCAATGCCGTCAGCAACACCTACACGCTGAACTTCCCCTATGGCGTCGGTTTGATCGCCGAGGGCACCGGCGTGCTGCTCAACAACGAGCTCGACGATTTCACCGCCGCGCCCGGCGCCTCCAACGCCTTCGGCCTGGTCGGCTTCGAGGCCAACCTGCCGGGGCCGGGCAAGCGGCCGCTGTCCTCGATGTCGCCGACCATCGTGCTCAAGGACGGCAAGCCGGTGCTGGTAACGGGCTCGCCCGGCGGCAGCCGCATCATCTCGACCGTGCTGCAGGTAATCGTCAACGTGCTCGACTATCAGATGGACGTCCGCCAGGCCGTCGCCGCGCCGCGGCTGCACCATCAATGGATGCCGGACGAGGTGCGGATCGAGAAGGGCTTTGCCGACGACGTGCTGGCCGATCTGCGCGCACGCGGCCACAGGATCGAGGAGCCGATGGGGCGGACCTCCGCCAATTCGATCCTGGTGACGGCCGACGGTCTGATCGGCGCGCCCGACCCGCGCAGCAAGGGGGCGACGGCGGCGGGACGCTAGGGTTCGGGTACTCGTATCCGGCCGGCCGGTTCCGCGCATGACCGGATGACGATTTGCCGCCGCGTCCCGAGCGCCTTTCCCGGCGTCACTCCGTTGGCGATGTGCTCGCGCCGGGTTAGAACGAGGCGAGGGCGCCGCGTGGCTTGCCCGTCAGACGGTTTCGGGCGCCCTGGTGAATTTGCGCAGATTGTTGGTCGGCCTTCTGGTGTTCGCGGGTCTGCTGGTGGCGGGCTGGCTCACCTATCGTCCCGATCGCGCGCTGCGCGCGGCGACGTCAGCCGTCGCCGAGATGATCTGCGCCAAGACCTTCGTGTCCGGTCTGGATCCACAGACCACCTTTGCCGAGACCATGGAGCGCCCCGGCGTGCGCCGGTTGCGGGCGATGATGCGCTATCGGGTCGAGCCCGACATGCGCTACGTCGATGCCTCGCTGCTCGGCCTGCACGCCAGCCGCGCCACCTATCACGACGGCCTCGGCTGTGTGTCGACGCAGGGCCAGAAGCCGCCTTACGTCCCGCACACCGACGTCGCCGCGCTGCGTGCGGCGCTGCCGCCGCCGACGCTCCCTGAGTTCGCCACGGCCGCTGTCGTCGAGCCGTCGGATCCCGCGCTCAAGGCCGCGCTCGATCACGCGTTCGAGGAACCCGCCAGCCCGCCGTTCCGCCGCACCAAAGCGGTTGTGGTCGTCAAGGACGGCCGACTCATCGCCGAACGCTACGCGGCGAATATCGGGGTCGACACGCCGCTGATCGGCTTCTCGATGACGAAGACGGTCACCAATGCGCTGCTCGGCATCATGACGCGCCAGGGCAGGCTCAGTCCCGCGATTCCGGCGCCGGTTGCGGAATGGCGGGAGGCAAACGATCCGCGCCACGACATCACGATCGAGCAGCTCATGCGCATGACATCCGGCCTGGCGCTGGATGAGACCAATTCCGGCTTCGACGCATCGAGCCAGATGAACATTCATCGCGACATGGCCGCGTTCGTCGTCAATGCGCCGCTGATGGCGCCGCCCGGCCAGCGCTGGGCCTATTCGAGCGCATCGACGCAGATCCTCGCCCGCATCATCCGCGACGCGGCCGGCGGACCGGAGCAGACCATCGAGTTCGCCTGGCGCGAGCTGTTCGGCCCGCTCGGCATGCGCAGCGCGACCTTGCAATTCGACGGCTCGGGCACGCTGCAGGGATTCGCCAACATGCTGGCGAGCGCGCGCGATTGGAGCAAGCTCGGGCTGCTCTATCTCGGCGACGGGGTCGTCGGCGGCCAGCGCATCCTGCCCGAGGGCTGGGTGGCGATGTCGGCGGCGGCGACACTCGACACCGATTATGGCGCTGGCCTCTGGACCAACCGCAGTCAGCACATCCACGCCCAGGGCCGCGCCCGCGCGGGTATTCCGCGTGACGCCTTCTTCGCCTTCGGCCTGCTCGGCCAGCGCATCGTGATCATGCCGAGCCAGCGCATGGTGGTGGTCCGGCTCGGCGACTCCATCGATCCGGACGGCGACATCAAGGGCGTCGCCCGGCTGGTGCGCGAGGTGATCGCCGCGACCGAGACGCCGGCCACGGCGGCGAAATAGCGATCAGCGGCCGATCTCGTACGGGCCGCCCTTCTCCAGCGCGATCTTGTAGGCCGGCCGCGCCTCGATGCGGGCGAGCCAGTCCATGGCCCGCGGGTGGCCCTGATCCAGTCCGCCGCGTGCGGCGGCGGCCTGCAGCGGGAAGCTCATCTGGATGTCGGCGGCGGTGAACTCATTGCCGGCGAACCAGTCGCTCTTCTGCAGCTCGCTTTCCCAGAACGCCATGTGCTGCTTCAGCTGCGGGTTGACCAGCGTGGTCAGCGCCTGGCTCGAGACCTTGCGCACGATCGGACGCAGCAGCGCCGGCGCGCGCTTCGGCATGATGTTGAACAGCAGCTTCAACAGCAATAGCGGCATGGCCGAGCCCTCGGCGTAGTGCAGCCAATAGGAATAACGCAGCCGCTCCGGCGTCTTCGGCGGCGGGATCAGCCGGCCATTGCCGTAGGTCTCGACCAGGTATTCGACGATGGCGCCGGATTCCGCGACCGTGTTGCCATTGTCTGTGATGACCGGCGACTTGCCGAGCGGATGGATGGCACGCAGCTCCTTCGGGGCGCGCATGTCGGGCTGGCGCTCATAGCGGATGATCTCGTAGGGCACCCCGAGCTCCTCGAGCAGCCAGAGCACGCGTTGCGAGCGGGAATTGTTGAGGTGGTGAACGGTGAGCATGAAGTCCCCGAAAGAACGGATCGAGTGGCGGGCGCTGTTCCGTAGCAGGACAGGACGAGTTCGGCGAGGCGCGGGAACACGGCTCTGAAGCCGAAATATTCACCCGGGTAATATTGACATTAATTTTTATCCGG
>NZ_CAFJ01000777.1 GCF_000239795.1 Bradyrhizobium sp. STM 3809
CCGCCGGCCCAGGCCGCGCCCTGCGTGCTCGCCGAGCTCGGCGAGGGCCACGTCAGCGAGATCGTCGACGCGCGCAGCGTGCGCCTCGACGACGGTCGCGAGATCAGGCTTGCCGGGATCGAGGTGCCGCCGCCCGAGCAGCGCGCGGCGGCCACGGACGCGCTCGGCGCGCTGCTGCGCGACCGCGACGTCGTGCTGCGCGGCGACGATGACGCACCCGACCGCTACGGCCGGCAGCGCGCCTTCGCGTTCGTCGCCGGCGCCGAGCAATCCGCCCAGAGCGAGTTGCTGCGGCAGGGCGCCGTGCTCCGTGGCATCGACGTGCCGGACCGCGATTGCGCCCTCAGCCTGGCGGCCGCGGAGGCCGAGGCGCGGGCTGCGCGGCGAGGGCTCTGGAGTATTGGGGCCGTCATAAAAAACGCGGAAAGTCCAGACGATATTTTGGCTGGCGTAGGGCTATTTACGGTTGTCGAAGGGAAGGTGTTGTCCGTACGACAGACAGGGACAACAACCTATCTGAACTTCGCTCGTAACTGGACACGGGGCTTCGCTGTGATTATTCCAAAGCGTATGACGGCGGTATTGGAAGGTGCCGGTATCGACGTCAAATCACTTGCGAATCGCCAGGTTCGCGTGCGCGGTTGGATCGAGGCGCATGCGGGTCCGAGGCTGGAACTGACGCAGACCGCGCAGATCGAGATGTTGAGCGGTGATAACCGCTGAGGTACGTGAGTAGCGACGTGAAGCTGTCTGTTCGAAGGCGCATGACGGTGGTGAACTGCGGTTCGCGGATCGCACCAGCCTTGCTATGCCTGGGGCTGGCGCTCGCGGGTTGCAGCGACATGGGCAAGTTGCAGCAGGCGACGGCGCCGATGCCGACGCCGCGTCCCAAGCCGGCGATGGTGCAGACGACCCCGGCCAGCGACCGCGAGCACGAGCGCATCCTTGCAACCTATGGCGGAGCCTACGAGGATCCTCAGCTCGAGGCGTTGATCGGCCGGATCGTGGATCGGCTGGTGGCAGTGTCCGACCGTCCGGACCAGGGCTACAAGGTTACGATCCTGAATTCCGGTGCGGTCAACGCCTTCGCGCTGCCGACGGGCCAGCTCTACGTCACGCGCGGGCTGATCGCGCTCGCCAACGACACCTCCGAGCTGTCGTCGGTGCTGAGCCACGAGATGGCGCATGTGCTGGCCCGCCATGCCGCAATCCGCGAGGACCAGGCGCGGCAGGCGGCGGTGGTGACGCGCGTCGTGTCCGACATGGGCAATGATCCGGACCTCACCGCGCTGGCGCTGGCCAAGACCAAGCTGACCATGGCGAGCTTCTCGCGCACGCAAGAGTTCGAGGCCGACGGCATCGGCGTCGGCATCTCCGCCAAGGCGAAGTTCGATCCCTACGGCGCGGCGCGGTTCCTGACCTCGATGGAGCGCAATGCCGAGCTGAAGGCCGGCAAGGTTGCGATCGACCCGCGGGCGCAGGACTTCCTGTCGTCGCATCCGGCAACGCCGGAGCGCGTGCAGAACGCCGCGGCGATCGCCAAGCAGTACGTCTCGCCGGACGCCAAGGAGCACGATCGGGAGACCTATCTCGCGGCCGTCGACAACATTGTCTATGGCGAGGATCCGAGCGAGGGCTTCGTGCGCGGCCGCCGCTTCCTGCATCCGAAGCTCGGCTTCACCTTCCAGGCGCCGGAGAACTTCACCCTCGACAACACCGCGCAGGCGGTGATCGGCGTGCGCGAGGGCGGCGCCCAGGCGATGCGCTTCGACGTGGTGCGCGTGCCGGCCCAGCAGACGCTCGGCGACTATCTCAACTCCGGCTGGATGGAGAACGTCGACAGATCGTCGACCGAGGAGCTGACCATCAACGGCTTCCCGGCGGCCTCGACCAGCGCGAGCGGCGATCCCTGGCAGTTCAAGGTCTACGCGCTGCGTGTCGGCAGCGACGTCTACCGCTTCATCTTCGCCTCGCGGCAGAAGACCACCGAAAGCGAGCGCAACGCGCGGGAGACGGTCAACTCGTTCCGCCGCCTCAGCCTGGAGGAGATCCAGTCGGCCCGCCCGCTGCGCATCAAGGTCATCACCGTGCAGCCCGGCGACACCGTCGAGTCCCTCGCCCACCGCATGACCGGCGTCGACCGCCCGATCGAGCGCTTCCGCGTCCTCAACGGCCTCGACGCCCGCGCCCAGGTGAAGGTGCGCGACCGCGTGAAGATCGTGGTGGAATAGACCTCCTCGAGAGCGCGCGCGATCGCGCGCCGCATCCTGCCGCGAGAGACTTGGCACTGACCGTGTCTCAAAGACGGTGTCGTCCCGGCCTTGAGCCGGGACCCATAACCACCGCTTTCCATTGCTGAGCGTGCTGGAGCGGCCACCTCCCCCCAACCACGATGTCCTGTGGTTATGGGTCCCGGCGTTCGCCAGGACGACAATGGAGCGGATGGCACCAGCGCGCGCCACACCCACCGCGGATGGGCCCCAGCCGCCGCTGAGAGGTCAGAGCCGTCGTGGAGGCGAGCACGAGAGCTGCGAGCCCGGAGGCTGTACCGATCGCGCGGACGGCCAGCAGACAGACTGACAACAAACAAAAAAGCCCGACCTTGCGGCCGGGCTTTCGTAAGCAACTAATTGGAAAACGAGCGAACGGTCGATCAGGCCGCTTCATCCGCCACGGCGGTGTCGTCGCCGTCGATATCGTCGGCATCACCCTCGGCGTCGGCATCGCCCTCGGCGACCGCGTCGGCTTCAGTCTTGGCGCCGCGGCGCGGGCTCTTGGCGAGCTGCGTCTCAATCTCCTTGACGGCCTCGGTCTCGGTCGAGTGCTGCACCACCGCGATCTCGCGCGACAGGCGGTCGAGCGCGGCTTCATAGAGCTGGCGTTCGCTGTAGGACTGCTCCGGCTGCGACTCCGAACGATAGAGGTCGCGCACGACCTCGGCGATCGCGACGATATCGCCCGAATTGATCTTCGCTTCGTACTCCTGGGCACGGCGCGACCACATCGTGCGCTTGACGCGGGCGCGGCCCTTCAGGGTCTCCAGCGCCTTCTTGACCAGCGCCGGCTCGGACAGCTTGCGCATGCCGACATTGGCGACCTTGGCGGTCGGCACGCGCAGCGTCATCTTGTCCTTGATGAAGTTGATGACGAACAGCTCGAGCTTGGCGCCCGCGATCTCCTGCTCCTCGATGGCCAGGATCTGGCCGACGCCGTGAGCCGGATAGACGACGAATTCGTTGGTCTTGAAGCCCTGGCGCTGGGTCGGCAGCTTCTTCTCCTCGACGCGCGGCGCGGCCGCAGCGGCAGCCGCCGGCTTGGCGACGGGGGCAGGAGCGGCAGCAGCCGGCGCGGCCGTCTTGGCGGCCTTCGGCGCAGCAGCGGCCTTGGCAGTCACAGTCTTCGTCACAGAGTCCTTCGCAACCGAGTCCTTTGCAAGAGTGGTCTTCGCGGCGGATGCTTTCGCGGCAGTCTTGGCAGTCTTTTCAGGCATTGCGCTTCTTTTGTTCTTGGTGGACTTGGCAGCCGAGGCCTTTGCGGCAGCCCGAATCTCCTTTACAGGAGCCCGGGCACGGCCCTTGGAAACGCTGCGGCTGGCCGCGGCGGCTTTTTTTGTATTCTTGGAAGCACTCTTTTTACGCGTTTTCTGTGACACAGCCTGCGCGCGGAACTGCCACGCCCCTGTTTGATGTTGCGGGAACCTTAAAGGGCGGCCAAAAAAGTATACGCATGGCCGGGTTCGGCTCTGAGAATGTGCCATATATAGCACATTTCCCGCAAAAATCAATGATTTAGAGGCTCCAGGGGCGGTATTGTGACGGATCCGCGAAGTTAGGGTTAAGTGAAGCGTGCCAGAATCGAACACTTCTGCCGGGCACGCTCCTGCACCGCAAGAGGCACCCTAGGCCGTTGTTTCCGCATGGTATTCCCGATGAGCTGGGGTCCCGCCCCAAGCCCGCGCGGCGCTCCGAGAGCGCCGGTAGCCGCGTGATGGACTAGTCGCCGGCGCCAGGCTTGGACGAAAAATATTTCTCGAATTTTCCGTCTTCGCCGTCGTGCTCCTTGGCATCGGCCGGCGGGTCCTTCTTCTGGGTGATGTTCGGCCAGGACTTGGCGTATTCGGCGTTGACGCCGAGCCACTTCTCGAGCCCCGGCTCGGTGTCGGGCTTGATGGCGTCGGCCGGGCATTCGGGTTCGCACACGCCGCAATCGATGCATTCGTCCGGATGAATGACGAGCATGTTGTCGCCCTCGTAGAAGCAGTCTACCGGGCAGACCTCAACGCAATCGGTATATTTGCACTTGATGCAGTTTTCGGTGACGACGTAAGTCATCCAGCGCTCCGGAACGGATCAACAAATCGGCAGGCCTGCACTAGCGCAGGACGTGATGTGCCGCAAGTGAAGCGGGGCGAAGAACTGAACCTAAGTTGCGCGCGCGCAACCCGTCAGCTGCGCGCCGCACCGTCGAGATCATCATACAGTCCGAGCACCGAGGCGGCGTCGCCCCGCCGTTCGGCGAAACCCGTGACCTTCAACACACGCACGCTGCGATCGAGCGCGATGGTGAGCACATCGCCGGTCTTCACGCCGTGGCCGGGCGAGGTCTCGCGCACGCCGTTGACGCGGACATGGCCGGAAGCCACCAGCGCCGCGGCGCTGGTGCGGGCCTTCACCACGCGCGCATGCCACAGCCATTTGTCGAGGCGCTGGCGCTGTGACGGGGCGTCGGACGTGGGCGTTGTCCTTCTCGTCAGTCCTTGCGGTTGTTCGCGGCGAGCTGCTCCTTGAGCGCAGCCAGCTTGGCGAACGGTGAGTTGGGATCGACCGGCCGGTCGCGGTCACGACCACTACCACCGCCACCGCTCGACGCGTAGGGCCGCAGCGCCGGGCCGCTGTCGCGCTTGTCGCGGCCGCCCTTGCCGAAGTCGCGGCCGCCGCGCCCCTCGCGGTCGCCGCCGAACTTGCCGCCCTTGTTGCGATCCCCGTTCTGGTCGCGCCCCTGATCACGTCCCTGATCACGTCCCTTGGCATCGTGATCGCGGCGCGGACCACGGTCCTCGCGTGCCGGCGCGCCCTCGGCCGGCGGCGCCTCGCCGCCCTCGCGCGGTCCCTTGCGGAAATCCTTGCCGAATTCTTTCACCCGGTCGCGGCGGCCATGGCCGCGATGATGGCGCTCGCGCTGCTCGCCTTCGGCCGGCGCGGTGCCTGCCGCGGTCGCCGGTTCGCCGGCCGCGGCCTGGCCACGGTCGTGCTGCGGACGATGGTGGCGGTTGCGCTGATGGTGCTCGTGGCGCGGACGACGCTCCTCCGACCGTCCGCCGGGACGCCAGACCTCGACCAGGATCGGCTCGGCGACCGGCTCGGCGGCCGGAGCAGCGTCAGCCGCCGCGGCCGGCTCGGCTGCGGAGGCTTCGGCGGGCGCGCCCTCGGCCGGGGCGATCTCCTGTGCGGCCTCGGCCGGCGACGCATCCGCGGCCGGGGCTGCTTGCTCAGCCTCGGCGGCAACGGCTTCCGCAGCGGGCGCGACGACAGGCGTCTGTTCGGCCGCAGTCGGAGTGACGAAATCGACGGTCGGGAGTGACGACAGCGCCGAAGCCGGCGTGGCCTCGGCCGGCGCTTCGACCGGCGCGTCCATGATCTGCTCGGTGACCGGCGCAACCGCCGCCTCCGCCACGGTCGGCAGCGGCTCGTCCGCCGGGGCACCAGCGGTCTCGGCCGGTGCCGCGTCGGCCGCGGGAGCGTCAGGTGCAGCGGCCTCGGCCGGCTTCTGCGGCAGCGGCGGCCGCTTCTCCATGCGATAGCCGAGCGCGCGCAAGATCGAGGCGAAGTCCTCGCCGGCGGAGCCGGTGAGCGAGGTCATCGCCTGGGTCACCACGAAGCCGCGGCCATCGAAGGCGCCGGCGGGCTTCTCGCCCTGGGTGTTCTCGCGCCAGGCCAGCGCGGGACGGATCAGGTCGGCGAGGCGCTCCAGGATGTCGACGCGCACCGCGCGCTCGCCCGCCTGCTTGTAGCCGAGCACGCGATAGGCATCGCGCGGCAACGCCTTGTCGACCGGGAACGAGGTGCGGCCCGAGCTCGCCAGATGCTGCGCGCCAGTCAGCGCCGAGATGTCGACATTGCCCTGCTTCTCCGCCCACAGCAGCGCGGCGAGCGCGCGCGCGGCCGGCTTGAGCAGCGCCGGGACGTAAATGTGATAGGCGCCGAAACGCACGCCATATTTGCGCAAGATCGCGCGCGAGGGCTGGTCGAGATCCTTCATCTCGCCCGCGATCTTGTTGCGCTCGATGACGCCGAGCGCCTCGACAAGCTGGAAGGCGATGCCGCGAGCGATGCCGGTGATGTCCTCGGCCTTGGACAATTCGAACAGCGGCCCGAGCAGCTTCTCGATATGCGTCTTCAGCCACAGGTCGAGCCGCGCCTGCACCTTGTCGCGCGCAGCCCCGGTGAGGCGCTCGTCGGCAATGATGCGCAGGCGCGGATGCAGGGCGTCGTCAGCGGCGACCAGCTTGGCCACCGCATCACCGGTCCAGCGCAGGGTGCCGTCTGCGGTCAGCACGATGTGCTCGTCCGGCGCATTGGACAGTTTCTCGGCGCGCGCCTCGATCTCGCCGGCCAGCGCCTTCTGGGCAGCAGCCTGCAAGGCCTTGGCCTCGGAGCCGGCTTCGGCGGTGTCGGGCGCGAAGGTGAATCCATCCAGGCGGCCGATCGCGTGCCCTTCAACGATCACTTCGCCGGTCTTGCCGATTTCCGTATTCAAAACACTGTTCTCCCGCAGGCGCCGCATCAATACACTGGTACGACGATCAACGAAACGCTCCGTGAGCCGTTCATGAAGGGCGTCTGACAATTTATTTTCGAGGTCGCGGGTAATCCCCTGCCAATATTCCGGATCACGCAGCCAATCCGGCCGGTTGGCCACGAAGGTCCAGGTGCGAATTTGCGCAATCCGGCCCGACAGCGTGTCGATGTCGCCATCGACGCGATCGGCCTGGTCGACCTGGGCCGCGTACCAGGCGTCCGGAATCCGCCCCTTCTGCATCAGGAAGCCGAACACGGTCGTGACGAGCTCGGCATGGGCGGCGGGTGACAGCCGGCGATAATCGGGAATCTGGCAGGTTTCCCAGAGACGCTCGACGGCAGCGGCGCCATGCGCCATGTCGCGCACCTCGGCGTCGCGCGCGGCATGGTCGAGCACTCGCAGATCCTCGGCAATCGGCGCCCGCGTCAGCACCTCGTGCCCCGGCGCCAGCGCCAGCGAGACCTGCAGCGCGCTCAGGGAGGCGAAATCCAGCTTCGAATTGCGCCATTGCAGCATCTTCACGCTGTCGAAGGTGTGGTTCTGCAGCGCGTTGACCAGCTCGGGCTCGAACGGCGCACAACGCCCGGTGGTGCCGAAGGTCCCGTTGCGCGTCGCGCGCCCGGCACGGCCTGCGATCTGGGCAAACTCCGACGGCGTCAGGCGGCGGAACTGATAGCCGTCATATTTGCGGTCGGAGGCAAAGGCGACGTGATCGACGTCGAGATTGAGGCCCATGCCGATCGCGTCGGTGGCGACGAGATAGTCGACGTCGCCGTTCTGGAACATCGCCACCTGCGCGTTGCGCGTGCGCGGCGACAACGAGCCCAGCACGACCGCCGCGCCGCCATGCTGGCGGCGGATCAGCTCCGCGATCGCATAGACCTCGTCGGCCGAGAAGGCGACGATCGCGGTCCGCCGCGGCTGCCGCGTGATCTTGCGATCGCCGGCGAATTCGAGCTGCGACAATCTCGGCCGCGTCACCATCGAGGCACCCGGCAGCAGCCGCTCGATGATCGGGCGCATCGTCGCAGCCCCGAGCAGCAGCGTCTCGTCGCGGCCGCGCCGGTTGAGAATGCGATCGGTGAAGACGTGGCCGCGCTCGAGATCGGAGGCGATCTGGATCTCGTCGACGGCAAGGAACGACACGTCGAGGTCGCGCGGCATCGCCTCGACCGTCGACACCCAATAGCGCGGATTTCTCGGCTTGATCTTCTCCTCGCCGGTGATCAGCGCGACCGCCTCGCTGCCGACGCGATCGGCGATCTTGTTGTAGACCTCGCGCGCGAGCAGCCGCAGCGGCAGGCCGATGATGCCCGACGAATGCGCCAGCATGCGCTCGATGGCGAGATGGGTCTTGCCGGTGTTGGTGGGACCGAGCACGGCGGTGACGCCGCTTCCAGGAGCACGGTCGGATGCACGGTCGGATGCGCGCTCGAAAGGCGAGGCAGCCGAAGAGGACGAAAAAGCCATTCGTTAAATTTGGGTCTCGAAGCCGGCGTTGCAGGCGCGCGGGTCAGGCGCGATGGATGCTGGATTTGCTGTCGTTTTTATGAGGCTGCGCTCCCCACCCCTGTCTCATCGTGTGACGCATATAGGCACGCAGCTTAAGCTTCGGAACGCCTTGAGAACGAATCACGAAGGAATCGGTGACTCCATCGTGCTTCCGGCTTCGTTCTCCGCAACATCTCGCGCTCTGCGATCTGATCAGCACTAGATCAAGTTTTCACGAGCGGGACAAGCAACGCTTTCGCGATGGAACTGCCCCTGCTCCGCGGGGGCGCCGAGTCGAATCAGAATCAGGCGAGAGTCAAACGGATTCGTCATCCGGCGTAGAGCGTCGATCTTGCACGCTGTTCAAGGCGGATCTGCCGCAACGATCCGGCCGCTCGAGCCCTGTCAGGGCCGGGAGACGCGCGCTTGGCGGCGAGAGCGCCGCTCGGCGCTACTGTGTCTTGGCGACGTGCGGCGTCGCCTGGGTGATGAAGGAGGTCGCCTCGAGCATCGCCGTGCCGAACGAGGTCGGAATGACCACCCGGAACGGCACCAGCACCCGGGTGCCGGCGAGCGGCACGAAGAACACTTCCATGTTGCGGGCCTGGGCAAGGTACTTGATGACCGGCCGATCGGGAATGTAGCCCGCCACGGGCGTGAAGTAGATCGCGCAGACCAGCGCCGGGCCGCGATAGCCCTTGTCGGCCTTCACATTCTCCATGCGCTTGTAGTCGAGCTTGAGCTCGTAGCGCATCCGGCCATCGAAGATCGGTGCCGCGCCACGGCAGGAGTCCGGCGACAGCAGTTCGCCATTGCCGGGCACGCGCACCAGCGAGGCGGTCATCGGATCGAGCACGCCGCGCTTGTGCGCGTCCGTCACCGGGATGCGGTCGGGATCGACCGGCGGGGCCGGCTCGATGGCGAAATCCTTCACCGTGCCGTTCTGCAGGTTGATGTGGATCTGCTCGGATTTCTTTCCCGTCGTGGTCGACGCCTGGTAGCTCTGCGCGACCAGGGCGCCGTTGACGACGCGTCCCGTCACCGAGCCATTGCCCGAGCCTTGCGAGAAGCTCTTGAGCAGGCCGGCAGTGCCGCCCTGCGCGGAGGCGCCGTACTGATCGTCGCCGATCTCGATGGCCCAGGTGCCCCTGCCGACGGGAATGCCGGCCAGCGACGCCTCGTACTGCGCATCGAGCCGGGCCTGTGCCTGGGCATGGTGGGTCGACAGCAGCAGCCCGAGAGCGAAACCGGCCGTGAACAGGCGGCGCGCGACGATGGGAAGAGCCGAGATGATGGTCACGTGAGGGTTGATCCTGCCGATCCGCCTGCCTGAGCGCCGGACCGATCCGGCACGCCGTCTTCGTTACTTAAGCCAAAAACGCCCCTGAACAACGCGAACCGTCCGACATTGGCGGCTTGTCCAGCGCTTTGCGCGCGAACCGCCCGGGAAACGATCGAAGATGCGACCCGCCGGAGCACGGCGCCCGGGATTGTCCGCAGAGACCATCCATCCCGCCGGAATGCGCCGTTTATATGGTCTAAGCTACGGGCTACACCCTTGATCATACGCCGGTTTTTTCGCTGGTGGACGGTCGCGGCGGGTGCTTCCCGGGCGATTGCGGTCCGCGGCCACCGGTTTTGCCGGCCAGCAGACCTGTATTTGCCGCAGCCTTCAAAACCTTGACGAAAAGCCGCGCCCCCCCTATACGACCGCATCTCCCAGAGACGAGCTGGACGAGTTTTGGACCCCCGCGGCCCGCCGACACGAGCGGACTGAGGGTGCGGGGATGAGAGAGGATTTATTGCCATGTCGCGGCGCTGTGAACTGACGGCCAAGGGCCCCCAGGTTGGCCACAAGGTCAGCCACTCGAACATCAAGACCAAGCGGCGCTTCCTGCCGAACCTGTGCAACGTGACCTTCATCTCGGATGCACTCGGCCGCAACGTGCGTCTGCGCGTCTCGACCAACGCGATCAAGAGCGTCGACCACAATGGTGGCCTCGACGCCTATCTGCTCAAGGCCAACGCCGCGGCGCTGTCGCCGCGCGCTCTCGAGCTGAAGCGTCAGATCGAGAAGAAGGCCGCCGAGGCGGCCCCGGTCGCCAAGGCGAGCTGAGCACGAGTTTCATCACCGGACCGGACCGGCGCAACGGGCAGGGTCGATGTGACAGAGACAACGGTCGGATCGCAAGATCCGGCCGTTTTCGTTTGTGGAGACGCCGCCGCGGCGCGGCAGATGGCGCGCGGCAACGGCGCGGTGCGATCAGTGCCCCCGCGTTCGCGAGCGTCGAGGCATACGGGTTCGAGACACGGCGGCTGCGACGCGTGTCGCGGCGAAACCCCGGCGGGCAACCCGGACGAAGTGACATAGCGACCAACCTCCCCAACGCTCGTCAGTTCCTCTACACTCGCTGCGGTAGCATTATCGCGGACATTCCTTTGCCATGAAAAATATTGTCATCTGCTGTGACGGCACCGGCAACGAGATCAGCGAGAACATCTCCAACGTCCTCAAGCTCTATCGCTGCCTGCGCAAGACCGACAAGACGACGCCGCACCAGGCGGTGTTCTACGATCCCGGCGTCGGCACCCTGACCCAGCCGGACAGCTGGCATCGCTTCAAGACCAATTTCAACATGGTGCTCGGCCTCGCGACCGGCTACGGCCTCGATGACAACGTCATCAAAGCGTACTGCTTCCTGGCCACGCATTACGAGGACGGCGACAGGATCTTCCTGTTCGGCTTCTCGCGCGGCGCCTACACCGTGCGCGTCCTCGCCGGCCTGGTTCACAAGATCGGGCTGATCTCGCCGGACCAGATCAATCTCGCCGGCTCGGGCGTGATCGCCTACAAGAAGTACTCGTCCGACAACCCCAAGGCGGGGCGCGGCATCACGGCCGAGCTCGAGAGCAGCGACGAGGACGGTCCGATTCCGGAGAGCCGCAACGATCAGGCGGCGCAGTTCGCGCGCATCACCTCGACGCGCTGGCCGACCATTCACTTCGTGGGCGTGTGGGATACCGTGGCCAGCGTCATCGTGCCGCGCACCGATCGGCTGTTCGCGCTGCCGAGCCTGGAGGAGCTGGCGTTCACGATCAGCAATCCGAGCGTGAAGATCTTCCGTCAGGCCGCGGCCATGGACGAGCGGCGCTGCATGTTCCGGCTGAAGCCGTGGGAGATGCCGCAGACATTCACGCCGAACCGCTTCAACAAGGCCAAGGCCGGACCGCAGGACGCCAAGCAGGTGTGGTTCGCGGGCGTGCATTGCGACGTCGGCGGCGGCTATCCCGAGGCGCAGTCGGCGGCCTCGAAATATCCGCTGCTCTGGATGATCGACGAGGCGGTCGAGGCCGGCCTCGCCGTCAATCCGCGCACGGTCACCCAGCTGGCCTGGGGCGTTCAGCGCAAGAACAGCCCGTTCTCCTATGTGGCGCCGAGCATCCGGAGCCCGCTGCACAACTCGATGACCGCGGCGTGGCGGCTGCTCGAATATCTGCCGAAGAGTGCGAAGTACAAGGAATGGCCGGAACGCACGGTGCATTTCGGCTTCTACATTCCGAACTGCGAGCCGCGCTTCATTCCGGACGGCGCCTTCATCCATGAAAGCGTGCTGATGCGCATCGCCGAGTCGACGGACTACCGGCCGATCAATCTGCCGGCGACCTATGAGCGGGTGCCGCTGCCGGTCAAGCAGAAGACCGATTAGCAGCCTCCAAGCGCCTGGCCCGTCGGCGGCGGCATTCCAATGCGCAGGCCGACGGGGGTCGTCAGATCATCGTCAGATGGATCACGCCGTCTTTGACCTCGCCGCGGGCGAACAGCTCGCGGGCGCGTTGCTCGAAGATGGTACGGTTCCGCTGCAGATAGGCCAGCGCCTGATTGCGCGTGCAGAAGCTGGTCTCGAGCTGACAGACCTGCCGCGTCGAGCCGATCGCCAGCGCGAACGCGATCATCTGTCCTCCGCGGCCGGACTCTTCCCTTGCAATGCGAACGTCGGTTGCGACGGATTTGGCCACGTCAGCCTCCTGGGCAGGAAGGTGGAACCTGTACGCGGAACGCGGGTGTCGAAAGCAACGACGAACGTCTCTTGCGGTTCAAACTAGCGAGCAGCCTTCTTGCGTCGCTTCGCGGCTGGCGCCAACGCGGCATCGCCTCCGGCCCTCCCGGCGGCCTCGGCGTCCTCCGCCTCCTTGGCGAGCCTGAGCGCACGCAGCCGCTCCATGTTCTTGCGAATGGCGATCGCACGCTGATCGGACTCGGCCAGGGCCTTGGCACCCTCCTCGGCGGCGAGTTGCCTGCGCTGGGTGCGTGCGATGCTTTCAGCCGAAGGCTGCGTGGCTCGCTTCGTTGCCATCGACCGATTCCTTCTCAAGAGCCGCAAAGCGTTGCGCAAACGCGAGCAGCCCGCTCAATCGTGAGACCGAGCGGGCAGTCCAGCCATTTCAGTACATCCGTGAAATGGCCCGAGATCGACAGATCGAGGCGATCAGATCAGCGAGAGATTTTCCGCGCTGGTCTTACCGCGCATCTTGTCGGTCTTGACGTCGTAGTTGAGCTTCTGACCTTCGGCCAGGCCGGCGAGACCAGCACGCTCAACGGCGCTGATGTGAACGAACACGTCGTTCCCGCCGTCCTGCGGCTGAATGAAACCAAAGCCCTTCTGGCCGTTGAACCACTTCACGGTACCCTGCATGTCTATCTCCAAGCATATTCATCGCGCGAACACCGCACGATCTCATCATTCAACTGAGCGATGACTTTGGAAATAGCCCGCGGGCACATTCAGAAAGGCACAGCGGCTAATCGAACAGTCCCAAGGTAGTCCCTTTCCTGGGGATTACAAGGGCACGCGGCAAATATAGTTTGCAGATGCTGGCGACGCGCGCCGACGCGCTGGCGCTGGTGGCCTTTCGCGCCTATCTTCAGAGAACCATCGGTAACGGCCCGGCCATCGATGGCTGAGAGACACCGCGTGCTCCCGCCTTCCCGACGAAGCGGATCACCATGTCTCGGTCCAACCGGCTCAGCTCATCATTCTGAAGCAGACAACTGATCGTGACGCCAGCACGCGGCGCCGCGCCGATCGATTTCACGTTGCAGACACTCATCGCAAGATGAAGACAAGGAGGACGCTTTTGCAGGTACTTGTTCGTGACAATGATGTCGACAAGGCGTTGCGCATCCTGAAACGCAAGATGCAGCGCGAGGGCGTGTTCCGCGAGATGAAGCGCCGCCGATCCTATGAGAAGCCGTCGGAGCGCAAGACGCGCGAGAAATCCGATGCCATCAGACGCCAGCGCAAGGTGGCGCGCAAGCAGGCCATCCGCGAAGGGCTGCTGCCGGCGCCGGTGAAGAAGGTGGCTGCGGCGCGCCCCGGGGCGCTGCCAACGACGGCTGCAGGGCGGACCGAGCGCGAGCGGCCGCAGGGCCAGGTCACCTCAGGGCCGCGCAACTGACGCCGGACGTCTGCGATATCGGCTGATACCGACGCGAACGAAGCCGGCCTTCAGGCCGGCTTTTGTTTGCCGTCGCGCACCGCCGCTTCGCGCGCGAGACGCTCCGCCTTCAGCCGCTCCCGGTTCTGGTGGAACGCGCTCTGCGTCTTGTCATAATCACTCGTGGGGACCTTGATCGGCTTGAACAGCTTGTGAGCTTCAAGCATCGCGGCCGTCGGCCTGCGCTCTGACATGATGAGCTTCCTTGGGATGTGAGCGCCGGCACGATCCTCGCGAGATGGGGCACGGCACGATCACGATTCGATGACAGCCCCGTTGCCGGCTCTCTCCTGAGCGGGGGCCGTCCCGATCTGCGTTGGGCAGATGGGCCCGGCCGCATCGTTGGGGCGATCGTTGCTATAACCCGACGACGCCGAATATGTTGCAACTCATTCACACCGACGATCAGGCAATATGAGACTTGCGGCCCGGCACGGCCGCGAGCAGCTCGCGGGTATAAGCATGCTCGGGATGGGCGAACAGCGCCGCTGTCGGCTTCAGCTCGACGATCTCGCCTCTCTGCATCACCGCGATCCGATCGCAGATCTGCGCCGCGACGCGCAGATCGTGGGTGATGAACAGCATGGACAGGCCGAGCCGCGTCTTCAGATCCTCCAGCAGCCGCAGCACCTGCGCCTGCACGGAGACGTCGAGCGCCGACACCGCCTCGTCGGCGACGATGATCTCGGGATCGAGCGCGAGCGCGCGCGCGATGCCGATGCGCTGGCGCTGGCCGCCGGAGAATTCATGCGGGTAGCGGCTCACGGCACCGGCATCGAGCCCGACCAGCCGCAATAGTTCCTGCGCGCGCGTCAGTGCCGCGTCCAGCGGCGTGCCGCGCGCGACCATGCCGTCGGCGATGATGCGGCCGACCTTGCGGCGCGGGTTCAGCGACGCGAAGGGATCCTGGAAGATCATCTGGATGCGATGACGCTGCGCGCGCAAGGCGCGCCCCTGCAGGTTCGTGAGATCGGCGTCGCCGATGCGCACCGTGCCGCGATCGGCTTCGATCAGCCGCATGACGAGCCGCGCGACGGACGACTTGCCCGACCCGGACTCGCCGACGAGGCCGAGCGTCTCACCCTGATGGATGACGAAATTCACCGCATGCGCGGCGCGCGTCTCCCGCTTCGGCCGGAACCAGCCGGTGGGCGTCACATAGGTCTTGTCCAGGCCGATCACTTCGATCGCCTTCGGCTGATCCTCGCGCGTCGTGCGCGGCGGCGGATCGAACGAGGGAACGGCGGCGAGCAGCGCCTTGGTGTAGTCGTGCTGCGGCTGGCCGAGCACGGCCTGGGCGGTCCCCTCCTCCACGACCTTGCCATGGCGCAGCACCACGACCTGGTCGGCGATGTCGGCGACGACGCCGAAATCATGGGTGATGAACATCACCGCCATGTTATGGCTCGCCTGCAGATTGCGGATCAGCTTCAGGATCTGCGCTTGCGTCGTGACGTCGAGCGCGGTGGTCGGCTCGTCCGCGACCAGCACGGCCGGCTCCAGCGCCAGCGCCATCGCGATCATCGCGCGCTGGCGCTGGCCGCCGGACAATTGATGCGGATAGGCGCGGATGATGCGCTCGGGGTCGGGCAGCCCGACCTCGTGCACCAGCGCCAGCGCCTTGGCCCGGCGCTCCCGCGGCGACAGCAGATCGTGCGCCTCGAACACCTCCATGAGCTGATCGCCGATCCGCATCAAGGGATTGAGCGCGGTCATCGGTTCCTGGAACACCATGGCGATGCGGCGGCCGCGCAGATCACGCCAGCCGCCTTCGTCCACGTCGAGGAGATCGCGTCCTTCGAACTGGATCTCGCCGCCTTCGACGGTCACCGTGTCCGGCAGCAGCCCGAGCAGCGCATGCGCGCACATCGACTTGCCCGAGCCGGACTCGCCGACGACGCAGACGATCTTGCCCGCGGTGAGATCGAACGACACGCCGTCGACGGCGTGCGCGCGCTCCGCGCCCTTGGGCAAGGCGATGCGGAGGTTGCGGATGGCGACGACGGGATCAGACATCGCTCATCACCGTAGGGTGGGCAAAGGCGCGCCCACGCTGCACTTTGTCTGCTCCGCTCCCTCCCGCGCCGTGCCCACCATCGGCAGACGAGACTGGAAATCGGCGGGCACGCTTCGCTTTGCCTACCCTACGGCAGTTGTGATCAGCCATCACTCACCTGCCTTCCCGCGACAGGCGCGGGTTCAACGCATCGTTCAGGCCCTCGCCGATCAAATTGAGGGCGAGCACCGACAGCAGGATGGCGACGCCGGGAAACACCGTGATCCACCAGGCCTGGCGGATGACGGTGCGGCCGGCACCCACCATGTAGCCCCACGAGATCAGATTGGGATCGCCGAGACCGAGAAAAGACAGCGAGGATTCCAGCAGGATCGCGGTCGCGACCATCAGCGAGGCCAGCACGATCACCGGCGACAGCGCATTGGGCAGGATCTCGCGCCAGATGATCCAGGCATTGCTCTGGCCGGTCACGATCGCCGCCTGAACATAGTCGCGCGTCCGCAGCGACAGCACCTCGCCGTGCACCAGGCGCGCCACCGGCGGCCAGCTGACGATGCCGATGGCGGCGACGATCGAATAGATCGACGGCTGCAGGATCGCGACCAGCACGATGGCGAGCGCAAAGCTCGGAATGGTCTGGAAGAACTCGGTGAAGCGCATCAAGGCGTCGTCGACGCGTCCGCCAAAATAGCCGGCGACGGCGCCGAGCGGCACGCCGACCACCAGGGCCACCAGCGTCGACACCAGGCCGACCAGCAGCGAGACGCGCGCGCCGAAGATCAGGCCGGCCAGCACGTCACGTCCGAGCGCATCGGTGCCGAGCGGCACCTTCGCCAGCGTGAACGGGGCAACGAACGGACGCTGCACCATGCGCCAGGGCGAGTTGGAGACGTAGAACGGCCCGGCCACCGCGATCACGATGACAAGGACAAGAATCACCAGCCCGATCATTCCGCTCGGGCTGCGCAGCATGGTGCGCCAGAACTGCCTCATGAGGCGTACTCGATGCGCGGATCGACCAGGCGATAGACGAGGTCGGTGACGAGGTTGAAGATCAGCACCATGGCCGAGGAGACCACGAACACGCCGAGCAGCAGATTGTAGTCGCGCTGGATCAGCGCGTCGTACATCAGCCGGCCGATGCCCGGCCAGGCGAACACGGTCTCCGTCAGCACGGCGCCGCCGACCAGCGTGCCGGCATGAACGCCGGCGAGCGTCACCACCGGCAGCAGCGCATTCCGCAGCACGTGGCGGCGCAGGATCACGCCGTCGCGCAGACCCTTGGCCCGCGCGGTCTTGACGAAATCGAGGCGCTTCACTTCGAGCATCGAGGCGCGGGTCATGCGGGTATAGGTGGCCATGAAGAACAGGCCGAGCGTGGCCGCCGGCATCAGCAGATGCGCGCCGACATCGAGCGCATGGCGCAGGCCGGTGTAGCCGGCGCCGACGGTCTCATAGCCGAAGCTCGGCAGCCAATCGACCCAGACCGAGAACAGGAGGATCGCGATCAGCGCGATCCAGAACAAGGGCGTCGCGTAGAAGATCAGGGCAAGCACGGTGATCGCCGTGTCGAGCAAGGTGCCGGCGAAGCGCGCCGCCAGCGCGCCGAAGAGGATGCCGAGCACGAGCGAGATCGCGAAGGCCGAGAGCGTCAGCAGCAGCGTCGCCGGCAGCCGCTCGACGATCAGCCCGGCCACGGGCGCCTGCTGGCGGAACGAGAAGCCGAGATCGAGCGTGGCAATGCCTTTGACGTAGATGAGCAGTTGCTCCGGCAGCGGACGGTCGAGACCGAATTTCTCCCGCAGCTGCGCGACAAACATCTGGTCGGACGCGCCGGCCTCCCCCGCCATGACCACGGCCGGGTCGCCCGGCGCCAGCCGGATCAGGAAGAAGTTCAGCACGATGATGGCGAGAAGGACGATGACGCCCTTCACGACGCGCTGGGCGATGAAGGAGAGCATGGAGGGCTCGTGGTGGTCAGCTCGAGATGCAGGTGGAGCACCCGGGGCGCAGCGCACACCGCTGCGCCCCAGGACTATTGTTTGTCATCGGAGTTTTGCGCGCGTCTGCCTCAACGTCGTCATGGCCGGGCGTGTCCCGGCCATCCACGTCGTTCGGGACGCTGAGAACCACGTCGATTTCCGGGCCTTCGCCGCGCCGAAGCGGCTTCGGCCGCGCAGGCGGGACAAGCCCGGGCATGACGGAGTAACGAACTGGCCGGATGGCATGCCGCGACAGCCCAATACTTCAATATCCCGGCGTCCCGGATGCGCTCCGAATCCTGCCATCATTTATCGAGCCAGGCGTCGCGAAAGCCGTCGTTGACGCCGACACCCGTGGTGATCAGGTTCTTCACCTTGCACCTCGTGATGGTCGGGAACTGCAGCTCCAGCAGCCAGGCCACCGGCACGTCCTCGACCAGGATCTTCTGCACCTTGTCGTAGGCCTCCTTGCGCTTGGCATCGGTCGGTGCCGTCGCGCCTTCGGCGAACAGCTTGTCGACCTCCGGATTCGAATAGCCCTCGACATTGTTGAACAGCTGCCCCTTGGCGATCGCCGAGGTGATGTAGTTGCGGGAGACGCCGAGCGCGGGATCGCCGTACTGATAGAGATAGGTGAAGGCGATGTCGTAGTCCCACTCCATGATCTTCTGGTTGCCGCCGGGCACGTCGGTCGCGATCGTCTCGATCGTCATGCCGACATCCTGGAGGTTCTGCTTCACCGCCTCGCCCCAGCGCTGCCAGGTTTCGCCATAGGCGAGCGGCAGCATGCGGATCTTCTCGCCCTTGTAGCCGGCCTCCTTCAGCAGCGCCTTGGCCTTGGCGGGATCGTAAGCGTATTTCGGCACGTCGTCGGTGTAGAACTTGATCGTCGAGGCCGAGGGGCCGGTCGCGACCTTGCCGAGCCCGTTCCAGATCACGTCCTTGGCGAAGTCGCGATCGATGGCATACATGATCGCCTGCCGCACCTTCTTGTTGGCCAGGATCGGATTGCGCAGGTTCAACCACATCCAGGACAACGGCGAGAAGAACTCCCAGCCGGCGCCGGTGACGCAGGCGCCCGGCAGCTTGGAGACGCGCGGCACGTCGAAATTCTCGATCGAGCCGCCCGGCAGCACGTCGACCTTGCCGGTCTCGAACGCCACGGCGCGCGCCGCCGCGTCCGGGATGATCTGCCAGTAGACCTCGTCGAGATAGGGCTTGCCCTTCTCGTGATAGTTCGGATTTTTCACCATGCGGATGAACGAGCCCTTCTGCCACTCCTTGAACATGAAGGGGCCGGTGCCGATGGGCGCGTTATTGTTCGGATTGGTCTTGTAGTCGGTGCCCTCGTAGAGATGCTTCGGCACCATCGGCAGCGAGCCGACCTCGAAGATGCCGATGAAAGGACCGAACGGCTCCTTCAGCGTGAACACCACGGTGAGATCGTCCGGCGCCTCGACCTTCTCGACCATCACGAGGTTGTTGCGGGCGCGCGCATGCGTCTGCTTCAGCATCTCGATCGAGAACAGCACGTCGGCGGAGGTGAACGGCTTGCCGTCATGCCAGGTCACGCCGGGCTTGAGCTTGAACGTATAGACCTTCGCATCCGGGCTGATCGTCCAGCTCTCGGCGAGGCCGGGCAGCGGCTCGAGCTTCGGGCTGTAGCGCAGCAGGCCTTCGAAGATGTTGCCGGACACCATCTGGGTCGGGCCGTTCTGCACCATCGCCAGCATCAGGCCCGGCGGCTCGGGCTGGATGACCGCATTGACGACGCCGCCGACCTTCGGCTCCTCCGCATGGGCCGCGGACAATCCGCAGCCGATGACAGCACCCAGCAACACCCGCTTCCACATGATCAGCTTCCCGAATGAATCTGCGGGCAGTGATGCATCAAGCGCGCCAACGGGCGTGCGAGTGTCATGCGCGGTTCCGATGCGGCGCTTGCTCTGGACGCATGAGATCGCCGCCGTGCCGGAGAATCCAGCCGATCTGCGCAATGCCCGACCGCCTCAGGAGCACGAACTCGCGTCGATGCCGTCGACGGCAGCGTGCTAAGTTCCGCTTAGCAGAACTCATGTGGCGGATGCCAGCGCGGCCGTGCTGAGACGACAGATGAAAGTCGCGACAATCTCAGCTCAAAAAGTGACCAATTCGTCAGCGGCGCATGCGCGCGATCGCGCCCGCGACGATCTGCATCACCACCCCGATCACCCAGCCGGCCATGATGAGAGAGGTCCATACGATGTGCGGATCCTCGCGCAGGATGATGATTCCCACGGCGAAGAACGCCGTGAGCGTCGCGAGAAACGTCCCGACCGCACTGAGGAATTCGGCGGCATCGATCTTGTTTTCGGCCGGCGTCCCCTCCTCATGCGGATGGAACGGTATCTGGGGCGTGTCGATCCCGAGATAGAAGCCGAACGCGCCGGACAGCATCATCATCACCAGGAAGCCCTGGGTGGTCAGCCAGGGCACGCTGGAGCCGACATGGGCGCCGACGAAGACACCGCAGGCCGCGCCCGCCAAGGCAAGTCCCGAACGTTCGAGCACGTGGGCCGACTGCCGGACACGGATGCGCATGGCGATGACCTCGCTGACCGGACCGGCGCGCCTGCGCCGGCCCGGTCATCAATGCTAGGCGGCCTTGGTCATGCCGGCATTGAGATGGCGCAATCTCGGCATCACCTCGTGTTTCAGGAGGCGCAGCGAATTGTGCCAGGCTTCCGGCTTGTGCTTGTAGTCGAAGCCGAACACGCACAGCGTTCCGAAGCCGCCGACCTCGTGCCAGATCTTCTCGATCTTCTCGGTGACCGTCGCCGGCGAGCCGATGATCCAGTTGCGCTTGGCGCAATAGTCCACCGTCACGTCGCTGTCAGCCACGTCGGGCGAATGCTTGAGATAGTCCTTGAAGCCGAAATGGCTGAGCAGCGGCAGGAAGTATTCTCCCATCATCCGGCCCATCATGTCGCCGGTCGACAGACGCCAGGCTTCCTCATCGGTCTCGGCGACGAACACCTCGCGGACGAGCCGCCAGTCATTGCGATTCGGCTTGCGCCCGGACTTCGCAGCGCCGGCCTCGACCGAGTCCCAGTGCGACGACACATAGGCCGGGTTGAGGTTCAGGCTCATCGGAATGAAGCCGCGCTCGCCCGCAAGCTTGAGCGTGTCCGAGTTCTTCGACAGGCCGGCGACGCCGATCGGCGGATGCGGCGCCTGCACCGGCTTGATGTGCGGCTTGAGGAAGTCGAACATCACGTCGGGCTTGGTCACCGTCCAGTATTTGCCCTTGTGCGTGAAGGGCGCCGGCTCGTTCCACAGCCGCAGGATGATCTCCAGCGCCTCGCGCGTCATCTCGCGGTTCTGGCCGCTCATGCCGTCGACGTTGAACATCGCCCAGTCGCTCGGCAGGCCCGATGCGGCGATGCCGAAGTTGAGACGGCCGTCGGAGAGGTGATCGAGCATCGCGACGCGGTTGGCGAGCTCGGCCGGATGGTGATAGGGCAGCAGGAAACCGCCGGGGCCGAGCCGGATGTTCTTGGTCTCGCGGAACGCCTGCGCCAGGATCAGATCGGGCGCCGGATGCGGCTCCCAGGGCGCGGTGTGATGCTCGCCGATCCAGGCTTCCTGATAGCCGAGCTCATCGAGCCAACGCAGGACCTGCAGGTCCCACTCCTGCCCTTCCTTCAATCCGCACTCCGGCGGATGCGAGGGCATCGTGAAATATCCAATTTCCATGGCGCTTTCCTCTCGCGTTTATACTGCGGCGCACCTTTGTGATGCGCTCATCGTCACGCGAGACGAAACACGACCAACCGAGTCGGCAGCGCCGCACGTGGTCTGCGAAGTCTAGCACTTCGTCCGACAGCGACAATCGTCCGCTGTGTCGCTGGCGGAATGATGCCCCTCATATTTCTGCAACGCTGGACCGCAACATGGCCGCAATCAATTGCACGTCAGCGGGCACCGAACGTGGTCTTGCCGAACAGCTCCTTCTGGGTCGACGGCTGCGAGCGCCAATATTGCGGAGGTGCGGCGACCTGCCCGCCGAGCTCGGCCGCGGCATGCCAGCCCCAGCGCGGGTCGTAGAGCATGCCGCGCGCGAGCGCGACCATGTCGGCCTTGCCTGACGCCACGATCTCCTCGGCTTGCTGCGCCTGCGTAATGAGACCGACGGCCATGGTGGGCAGTCCCGTTACCTGCTTCACCGCTGCGGCAAATGGCACCTGATAGCCAGGCCCGAGCGTGATCTTCTGCAAGGGCGACACGCCGCCCGAGGAAACGTCGATCCAGTCGACGTTGCGGCGCTTCAGTTCCTGCGCAAAAGCGATGGTCTGGTCCAGATCCCAGCCGCCTTCGACCCAATCCGTCGCGGACACGCGCACGCCGACCGGCCGGTCTGCCGGGAAGGCCGCGCGCACGGCCTCGAACACCTCGAGCGGAAAACGCATCCGGTTCTCCAGCGAACCGCCATAGGCGTCGCTGCGCCGGTTGGCGATCGGCGACAGGAACTGGTGCAGCAGATAGCCGTGCGCGCCATGGACCTCGATGGCATCGATGCCGAGGCGCGCGGCGCGTTGCGCCGCGGAAGCAAAGGCGTCGCGGATGCGGACGAGGCCCGCCGCATCCAGCGCCTCGGGTGCGAGCTCGCCATCCTTGTGCGGCAACGCGGACGGCGCGACGGTCTGCCAGCCGCCGTCCGCGCTCGGAATCTGCTGGCCGCCATCCCACGGCTTGTGGCTGGAGCCCTTGCGCCCGGCGTGGGCGAGCTGCATCGCGATCGCGGTCTTCGCGTGCTTGCGGACCGAGGCCAGGATCGGTGCAAACGCCGCTTCGGTGGTATCGTCCCACAGCCCGAGGCAGCCCGGCGTGATGCGCCCGATCGGCTCGACATGGGTCGCCTCGATGCAGAACATCGCCGCGCCCGACAGCGCCAGCGTGTTGATATGGGTGAAGTGCCAGTCATTGGCGGCACCGTTGTCGGCCGAGTATTGGCACATCGGCGAGACGATGATGCGGTTGGCGAGCGCGAGGCCGCGCAGCTTGATCGGAGTGAACAGGGCGCTCATGCTGAGTTCCAGGCTGGAATGTTGATCATGTGATCTGGTCGGCGAGTGTCGGCGATGGCGGCAGCGCGGTCAACGCGGCCGCTGCAATGCGATGCGGCTCATTCCAGCAATGTGAACTGCAACAGCAGCGTGCGCTGGATCATCGAGAAATTGTCGTCGGATACCAAGGTCAACACGGTTTCGCCCTCCGGCGTGACATGCGCGTCGATGCCCTCGAGATTGTCGATCTCCTGGCCGAGATCGGCGGCAAAGATGGGGGGACCATCGACCAGCGCACCTGCGGCGATGTCGGCAAGCCGGATGCGCCGGATGCGGATGCCGACGCCGTTGAACAGCGAGAATTTCCGCTCGAGCACCAACAGATCGCCCGACGGCAGCAGCACGGCGTCACTGACATCGAAGTCGTTGCTGCGGACGATGCTGAACTGACCCGGGGCGGGTCCGCCAATCAGGAAGGCCAGCAGATTGCCGTTGGCATCGAGGCCGCGCTCGGAGATCGCGATCACGGTGCCGGCGAGCGGCAGGCCCTTCGGCACGACGACCAGCGCTTCGAGCCCCTTGTTGTTGGGCAGCCGCCTGGCCGCCGGCGGCAGCGGAATGATCTCGCTGCGCGCGCCGGTGCCGCCCTTGGCGAAGTCATACCGAAGCAACTGATTGACGCGTTCGAGACCGACATAGACGGTGTCACCATCGCGCGCGAGCGACTCGGAATCGTACCAGCCGCGATCGGTGATCGGCCGGCCGTCCGGACCGAGCAGCGGCGCGGCTTCGACATCCGCGAGGCCTGCGATCTCACGCCCGGAATAGACGATGCGGCCGGTGAACCAGCCCCCCTTGTCGCTGATCGCCAGGAAGCGCTCGCCCTTGGCATCGAGCCGGAGGCCGGACAGGCCGCCGAACCCCGGATAGGCTGACGTCAGCGCCACGCCGCTGCGATATTGCAGCATCCCGAAGCGCAGTTGGGTGCGGTCGCGCAGGTCGAACGCGGGCAGCGGCCGGGCCCTGACCTCGATCTTGACCGCCGACGTGACGGAGTGCTCGTCGACGGCGGCACGCCTGCGGACCGGTGGCGGCGCCGACTGCGCGTTGGCGCCCCTGGAGAATGCAACGGCCGACGCTCCGCCGAGGGTCAGCGCCAGGAAGCGCCTGCGGTCGGAGATCGCCTGCAGCGGCATCGTCAGCGGAGCCCCCTCCCCCAGTCTCCTCCGATGCGGAGGAGGGACGCGTCCGGTCGACGGACCGGCTTACGAGTGCAGCTTGCGCTTCGGCGCGCGAGCGGGCTGCTGCGGCGCCGCGTGCGTCTCGGTGAATAGCTCGGCGAGCTTCTCGGTGATGGCGCCGCCGAGCTCCTCGGCGTCGACGATCGTCACCGCGCGCCGATAGTAGCGCGTCACGTCATGGCCGATGCCGATCGCGATCAGCTCGACCGGCGAGCGGGTCTCGATCTCCTCGATGATGTGACGCAGGTGACGCTCGAGATAGTTGCCGGGATTGACCGACAGCGTGGAATCGTCGACCGGCGCGCCGTCCGAGATCATCATCAAAATCTTGCGCTGCTCGGGCCGGCCGAGCAGGCGTTTGTGCGCCCAGTCGAGCGCCTCGCCGTCGATGTTCTCCTTCAGGAGCCCCTCGCGCATCATCAGGCCGAGATTCTTCCGCGCCCGGCGCCACGGGGCGTCGGCGGCCTTGTAGATGATGTGGCGAAGATCGTTGAGGCGGCCGGGATTGGCCGGCTTGCCGGCCGCGAGCCACGCCTCGCGCGACTGCCCGCCCTTCCAGGCGCGCGTCGTGAAGCCGAGGATCTCGACCTTGACGCCGCAACGCTCAAGCGTGCGGGCGAGAATGTCGGCGCAGGTCGCGGCCACCGTGATCGGCCGTCCGCGCATCGAGCCGGAATTGTCGAGCAGCAGGGTGACGACGGTGTCGCGGAAGGTCGCTTCCTTCTCGCGCATGAAGGACAGCGGCTGATAGGGATCGATGACGACGCGCGACAGCCGCGCCGGATCGAGGATGCCCTCTTCGAGATCGAACTCCCAGGCGCGGTTCTGCTGCGCCATCAGCCGGCGCTGCAGCCGGTTGGCGAGCCGCGCGACGATGCCTTGGAGATGCGCGAGCTGCTTGTCGAGATAGGAGCGCAGTCGCTCCAGCTCGTCATGATCGCACAGATCCTCGGCGGCGATGATCTCGTCGAACTTCGGCGCGAAGGCATGATATTCGGGCCCGCGCGGCTCGTTGGCGCCGCTGCGGTTCGGCCGTGTCGCCTCGCCGGGCGTCTCATCGTCGCCGAGTTCGCCGTCGTCGAGCGTGTCGGAGGCCGAGGCCTGCGCAGCCTCCATTGCGCTCTCCGACATCTCGTCGGATGTCGTCTGCGCCTGGTCGGCGCTCATCTCCTGCGCGGCGTCGGACTCCGGCGAGCCTTCAGCGCCGGACTGATCGTTGTCGCCATCGCGATTGTCGTCGTTGTCCTCGTCCTCCTCGGAGTCGGCATTGCGCTCGTCGCCGAGATCGAGCGCCGACAACAGGTCGTGGACGAGATCGCCGAACTTGGCCTGGTCCTCGGTGAAGCGGCCGAGCTCGTCGAGCCGCGCACCGATCCTGTCCTCCAGGAACGGACGCCAGAGATCGACCACCTTGCGCGCCGCATTCGGCGGCGCCATGCCGGTCAGCCGCTCGCGCACCATCATGGCGAGCGCGTCCGACAATGGCGCGTCGGCGCGGTCGGTGATCTCGTCATACTTGCCGCGATGGAAGTGATCGTCGAGCATCGCGGTGAGGTTCTTGGCGACGCCGGCCATGCGCTTGGCCCCGATCGCCTCGACACGGGCCTGCTCGACCGCCTCGAACACACCGCGCGCCTGCGGATTGCCGGGGATCAGCTTGCGGTGAATTTTGGGATCGTGACAGGCGAGCTTCAGCGCGATCGAATCGGCATGGCCGCGCACCACGGCGGCGTCGCGCTTGGTCATCTTGCGCGCCGGCTCCGGCAGCCGCGCCTTGCCCGGCGCCAGCCCGGGCCGCTCGGCGGCGAAGGAGACTTCGAGTTCGGGCGCGCGCGCAATTGCGCGCAGACAACCCGTCACCGAGCGCTTGAACGGCTCGGTCGGCGCTTCCTTGGTTCCGGGACGGAGTTTGCTGTTGGATGTGGTCATCTTATCCCTGCGGCCTGTCGTCCCGGCGAACGCCGGGACCCATAGCCACCGGCGGTCATCTCATCGTGTCGACGCCAACTCCGGCCCATCACCGAAACGTCACGGCGTATGGGTCCCGGCTCAAGGCCGGGACGACGCCTCATATCAGCTCAGCGCGACGTTGACGGCGGATTCCGGCAGCTCCGCATTGAAGCAGCGCTGATAGAATTCCGCGACCAGCGGACGCTCGAGCTCGTCGCACTTGTTGAGGAAGGTGACGCGGAACGCAAAGCCGATGTCGCCGAAGATCTCGGAGTTTTCCGCCCAGGTGATCACCGTGCGCGGGCTCATCACCGTCGACAGATCGCCATTGGCGAAGGCGTTGCGCGTGAGATCCGCGAGCCGGACCATCTTGTTGACGGTGTCGCGGCCCTGCGCGTTCTGATAGTGCTTGGCCTTGGCCAGCACGATCTCGACCTCCTCGTCATGCGCCAGATAGTTCAGCGTCGTGACGATCGACCAGCGGTCCATCTGACCCTGGTTGATCTGCTGGGTGCCGTGATACAGGCCCGAGGTGTCGCCGAGGCCGATGGTGTTGGCGGTCGCGAACAGGCGGAACGCCGGATGCGGCTTGATCACCTTGTTCTGGTCGAGCAAGGTCAGCCGGCCGGAGACTTCGAGCACGCGCTGGATCACGAACATCACGTCCGGCCGACCGGCGTCATATTCGTCGAACACCAGCGCCACGTTGTGCTGCAGGGCCCAGGGCAGGATGCCGTCGCGGAACTCGGTGACCTGCTTGCCGTCCTTGACCACGATGGCGTCCTTGCCGACGAGGTCGATACGACTGATGTGGCTGTCGAGGTTGACGCGCACGCACGGCCAGTTCAGGCGCGCCGCGACCTGCTCGATGTGGGTTGATTTGCCGGTGCCATGGTAACCTGTCACCATCACGCGGCGGTTCTTGGCGAAGCCGGCCAGGATCGCAAGCGTAGTGGCACGGTCGAAACGGTAGTCGGCGTCGACCTCGGGGACGTGCGGGTCGGTCGCGGAAAAGGCCGGCACCTCAAGGTCGCTGTCGATCCCGAACACCTGCCGCACCGACACCTTCATGTCGGGCACACCGGTCATCTCCTGCGCGTTGGTCGTAGCGGCGGTCGTCATTCATCCTCCGAGGTCCCGGGCAATCCCGAAACCAGATTTCATGTTTGGCTGCGGTTGAAGGGCTTCGAACGCCAGCCTAGCAGAGAGCACGCGCGGGCAGAAGCCTAAGCCTTGATCAAAGTTCCGTCGTTATATCATCGAGATAGGCATGGGACGACGTTTTTGGAAGGCTGCCCTGCGTATCGCGCCACCTTTTGGCCTCAACGCCGGTCCCAGCATTCTGACGTGGCACTCGGGGGTGGGGTTCCTACTTATCGAATGGCTCGTCATTTATCCGTCACCTCAGCAGGATCCGCGTGGCCCATCTGCTCGACCCCCTGATCGCCTTCGTCTCCGCCCATGCGGGACTGGCCTATCTCACTCTGTTCCTGGCGGCGCTGCTGGAGGCGGTTCCGATCGTGGGCTCGGTGGTCCCCGGCACGACCATCATCCTGGCGCTGAGCGCGCTCATTCCCGGCGGCGAGCTGACGCTGCAATGGGTGCTGGCGGCCGCCATCCTCGGCGCCGTGATCGGCGATGGCGGCGCGTTCTGGGTCGGTCATCGCCAGCAGCGCGAGATCCTGACGGCCTGGCCGTTTTCGAACCATCCGCGCCTGGTGGCGCAGAGCGAGGCGTTCTTCCACCGCTTCGGCACGCTCGCGATCTTCTTCGCCCGGTTCGTGGCCCCTATCCGGGCCGTGGTGCCGATCACGGCCGGCGCGCTCGATATTCCGCCGGCGCGATTCTACGCCGTCAATATCCCCGCCATCGTGATGTGGGCCTGCGCGCATGTGCTGCCGGGCGTGTTTGCGGTGCAGCTGCTGCATCGCTATGGCGGCATTCCGCATCACAGCCACATCGCCAAATCGACCTGGATCATCGCGGCGGTCGCCGGCACGATCGTGGTCTGGCTGGTGCTGCGGCTGCTGCGGAGGCGGCGTGAGACGCAACTGGCGGCGGGTTCGGCGGAATAGGCGCGGGCTGGGACTCGCTAGAGCGTTTCCAGGCTGGCGGCGCGTCCGGGGATCGGTCCCGTGTAGCGACCGCGCGGCCGAATCAGGCGGCCGAACTGCAGCTGCTCGCAGGCATGCGCGATCCAGCCAACGCAGCGCGCCATCGCGAACAGCGCCAGCTCACTGCCGGCCGGCAGCCGCAGGCTGTGCACCAGCACAGCGAGCGCATAGTCGATATTGACGAACTCGCCGGTCGCCTCCGCGATCCGCTCGGGCACCTCGCGGGTGAATTTTCGCGGCGCGCCGGCGCGCGTCAGCGCCTCCAACAGCGAGATCGCGCGCGGATCGCCGCGCTTGTAGACGCCATGCCCGAAGCCGGCGAAGCGCTCGCCGAGCGCGACGCGTTCGCGGATCAGTGGCGCGACGTCGCGATCTATCAGCGTCTTCACCAGTTGCGATGCCAGCACGCCCGCGCCGCCGTGCTGCGGCCCCTTCAGGGCGGCGAGGCCGGCGATCACAGCGTCATAGAGGCTGAGGCCGGTCGACGCGGCGCAACGGACGGTGAAGGTCGAAGCGTTCAGCTCGTGGTCGGCGAGCAGGACCAGGGTGCGGCGGATCAGGTCGGGCGCGTGCTTGTGCTCGGGCGCCCAGACCCCGGCGATCTGAACATGCAATGGCTCTGTCGAAGGGGGTGCGTTCAGCATCGTCCCGACCACCAGGCGGACGATACGTGCGCCGACCAGCGCGCGGCCGTCGGGAGCGCGATTGAACGCGGCGGGATCCGCATGCGCCGCCAACGCCAGCACGGCAATCGTTCGGTCGATCGGCGCCGCCCGCCGGGCCGCGTCGGCAATGAGGCGCATCTCCTCCGAGATGTGCGGCATATTCCCGGGCGCGAACGGATCGATCGCCGTGACGTCCCACAGCAAGGTCGCGGCATGTTCGAGCGTGCCGCGCTCTGCCAGATCGACGCAATTCACGCCGCGATAGATCGGACCGGCCTCGGTGATCGTCGCCACCGCCGAATCGAACACCGGCAAGTCGGCGTCGAAGCTGCGGAAGGCGCGCGGCTCCGGCGCCGGCGAGCGACGCTCCTTGAGCGCCCGGATGTCCTCGGCACGATAGCGATTGCTGCGCGAATCCGGTGACGGCTCGGAGCGGACCAGGCCGCGGCTGACATAGGCGTAGAGCGTCGCGGGCGTGATCGCGAGCTCGGCGGAGGCCTCGCGGGCCGATAGGTAAAGTCCGCTGTCTTTTTTCATATTGATCAGCTTAATCAAGATTGATCAATCTGTCGACGGGACGAATCTTACCGGCGTGACCATTCACGCAGGAGATCGCGCCATGACCATTCAGCTTTCGAAGTCTCCCATCGGCCTCGACGGCGTTCCCGCCGCTGAGACCGTGCTCAGCCATGTCGACGGCCAGCACGGCGAGCTGATCATCGCCGGCCACCGGGTGGCTGATCTCGCCGCTGCCAGCGGCTTCGGGGGGGTGACCGCCCGGCTGTGGAGCGCGGCGACGAAGCGCAGCCTCAGCGAGGCCGATGTCCGCGCCAGCCTGGCCATCGCCCGCCAGCGCGCCTTCGCGCGGCTGCCCGAGGTGCTCGCCGCCACCGGCGGAATGTCGATCATCGACGGCTACCGGGCGGCGATCGCGGCGCTGCGGCCGGAGCCGGGCCTCGACGACGAAGCGACGATCGTCGGCGCCGGGCCGGTCATCGCCGGAGCCCTGGTCCAGCGCGCCCGCGGCGTCCCGCCGATCGCGCCGGATCCGCAGCTCAGCCACGCCGCCGACACGCTGCGCATGGTGCGCGGCGATACGCCAGGGGCGGGCGAGGTCGCGGCGCTGGATACCTATCTCGTCACCGTCAGCGACCACGGCATGAATGCCTCGACCTTCGCCGCCCGCGTCGTCGCCTCCACCCAGGCCGACCTGTTCGCCTCGATCACCGCCGGCTACTGCGCGCTGACCGGGCCGCTGCATGGCGGGGCGCCGGAGCCGGTCTTGGAGATGCTGAATGCGATCGGCACGCGCGACAACATCAAGCCGTGGGTGGATGCGGCGTTGGCGCGGGGCGAACGGCTGATGGGGTTCGGGCATCGCATCTACCGGGTGCGGGATCCCCGCGCCGATGTGCTCAAGGGCGCGATCGAGCGGCTGGCGGGGAGCGGGGCGGATCTGCCGTTCGCGAGCGCGGTGGAGGCTTATATCCGGCAGGCGCTGCGGCAGAAGAATCCGGAGCGGGCGTTGGATACCAATGTCGAGTTCTTCACCGCCATCCTGCTCGATGCGCTGAAGATTCCGCGCCAGGCGTTCACGCCGATCTTCGCGGTGGCCCGCGCCGCGGGCTGGACCGCTCATGCCCGCGAGCAGCAGCGGACGGGGCGGCTGATCCGGCCGAGCTCGGCCTATATCGGGCCGAAGCCCTGATTCCAATACGACGCGCGGCAGCGTCGCACGCTGCCGCGTGTCAGCCCTTCACCACCGTCTTCAGGTAGTTGTAGGCCTTGATGATCTCGATCAGGCGATCCTCGGTGGAGCGGTCGCCGCCATTGGCGTCGGGATGGTGCTGCTTCACCAGTGCCTTGTACTTGGCCTTGACGTCCTCCAGCGTGACGTCGGGGCCGAGGCCCATCACCTGCAGCGCCTTGCGCTCGGCGTTGAACACCTTGCGCGTCTCGGCCTTCGGTGCGGACTGCGCACCCGGGCGCCAGCCGGCGCGGCCGTTGATCTCGGCGAACACGCTGAACGGATCCGACGCATCGCCGAGATCGCTCTCGGCATTGCCGGTGCCGCGCTTGCCCGCGGTGTTGGCGCCCATCTTCCAGGTCGGGCGATGTCCGGTCAGCGCATCCTTCTGATAACGCGCGACCGCCTCGGCGTTCATGCCGGAAAAGAAATTATAGGACTGGTTGTACTCGCGCACGTGATCGAGACAGAAGTGCCAATATTCGCGCTGGTTCTCGCGCCCCTTGGGCGCGCGGTGCGACCCACGGTTCGTGCAGTCCGGCCATTGGCAGGGCTGAGCCTCCTCGCGCACCGGCTGCCGCGAAGCCGCCTTCTTGGGCTTGATGCGGATGGAGTCGAAGAATTTGTTTGAATCGATCGGCATGGCGGACTTTGACTACGCAACGCGAAAAGCTTCAAGTCTTGACATTGCGAATACCTCAGGCGGAGCCCGCCGATTGACGAAAAATAATTTGATGCGTATTTCCGGAGACCATGCGGACCCAGGATGCTATCATCGAAAAGTTGCGCGAAGCTTTCTCTCCGGAAAGCCTCGATGTGCAGGACGAATCACATCTGCATGCGGGCCACATGGGACACCGTCCGAGCGGTGAGACCCATTTCCGCGTGCATATTGTGTCGCAGGCCTTCGCCGGCAAGAGCCGCGTTGATCGCCATCGCCTGATCAACGCCGCATTGGCCGAGGAACTTGCCGGCTCGGTGCATGCGCTCGCGCTGCATGCGAAGGCTCCGGGCGAGGCTTGATCCCACAAGCCCCAATCCCACAAGCCTGATCTCCAATCAGAACGCCGTGCCGGCGCGGCGCGGCCTCGTCTCCTCCGTCTCGCCGCGCGGCACCGGCACGATGCGCAGCGCAGTGATGCGATTGCGCTCCCGGCGCAGCACGCGAAAGCGGAAGCCGTGGAACGTGAAGCTCTGGCCGCGCTCGGGGATCGAGCGCGCCTCGTGAATCACGAGACCCGCGACCGTGGTCGCCTCTTCGTCAGGCAAGGTCCAGTCCATCGCGCGATTGAGATCGCGGATCGGCACCGAGCCGTCGACGACGACCGATCCATCCGGCTGCACGCGCACACCCGCGACCTGCACGTCCTGCTCATCGGAAATGTCGCCGACGATTTCCTCGAGAATGTCCTCGAGGGTGACGATGCCCTCGACCTCGCCATACTCGTCGACGACCAGCGCGAAATGCGTCTTGCGGCGGCGGAACGCCTTCAGCTGTTCCGACACCGAGCGCATCTCGGGAACGAACCACGGCGGCAGCGCCAGCGAGGCGACATCGATGTGCGACACATCGCCCTCGGCCGAACGGATCGCGCGCAACAGATCCTTCGCATGCAGCACGCCGATGATGTTCTCCGGCGTGCCGCGCCACAACGGGATGCGGGTGTATTCGGTCGCCAGCACCTCGCGCACCAATTCCTCCTGCGGCAGGTCGGCATTCACCATCACCATCTCGGTGCGGTGGACCATCACATCCGACACCTGCAGTTCGCGCAGGTCGAGCAGGCCGCCGAGCATGTCGCGGTCCTGCTTCTCGACCTTGCCCTCGTGATGCAGGAGATCGACGGCGCCGCGCAGGCGTTCGGTCGGCGACAGGATCGGCTGGTTGGCGCCGACCTTGAAGCCGATCAGCCGCATCAGCCCGCGCACGATCGCCTCGATCACCGCCAGCACCGGACCGAGCACGAACACGGTCGCGCGCATCGGCCGCGCCACCGCCAGCGACACACGATCCGGCGCGTTGATGGCGATCGTCTTCGGCAGCACCTCGGCGAAGATCACGACCAGCGCCGTCATCACGCCGGTGGCGTAGAGCACGCCGACCTCGCCGAACCACGCGGTGAAGATTCCGGTCGCCAGCGCGGAGGCGCCGATATTGGCGATGTTGTTGCCGAGCAGCAGCGCGCCAATCAGCCGCTCGCGCATGTCGAACAGGCTCGACACCACGTCGGCATCGCGATTGCCCTGCTTCGACAGCCGCAGCATCGAGGCGCGGGAGGCGCCGGTGAGCGCGGTCTCGCTCAGCGCGAAAAAGGCGGAGGCGCCGAGGCAGATGATGACGATGGTGAGTGTGAGCCAGTCCATGACGCCGATGTCACCCTCGAGGAAAGCCACCGATCTTGCGCCGCCACGGGTCAACGCGGCGTGAAGCGCGCGGGATCAGCCGCGGCTATGCAATTTCGCCTGCAGGAAGTCGCGAACGCGCGCCGGATCGACATCCTTGGCGATGACCGCGCGACCGATCGCCTCCATCAGGATGAAGGTCAGCTTGCCGCGCTGGACCTTCTTGTCCTGCGCCATCAAGGCCAAAAGCCGGTCGGCATCGCCGATGCCCTCCTGGGCGAAGCCGGCGATGTCCTGCAGATGGGTCGGCAGTCCGGCCGCGGCAAGATGACGCTCGATCCTGGTGACGTCGTCGGGCGGCAGCATGCCGAGCTCGGCCGAGAACTGCGCCGCCAGCACCATGCCGACCGCGACGCCCTCGCCGTGGAACAGCCGGTCGGAGAAGCCGGTGACGGCCTCCAGCGCGTGACCGAAGGTGTGGCCGAGATTGAGCAGCGCGCGATCGCCGGTCTCGCGCTCGTCACGCGCGACGATCGCCGCCTTGGCGCGGCAGGACGTCGCCACCGCATGCTCGCGCGCCGGACCGCCCTTGACGATGTCGGCATGGTTGGCCTCCAGCCAGGCGAAGAAGCTGGCATCGCCGAGCAGTCCGTATTTGGCGACCTCGGCATAGCCGGCGCGGAACTGGCGCGGCGACAAAGTATCGAGCACCGCGGTGTCCGCGATCACCAGCACCGGCTGGTGGAAGGCACCGAGCAGGTTCTTGCCCTGCGGCGAGTTGATCCCCGTCTTGCCGCCGACCGAGGAATCGACCTGCGCCAGCAGCGAGGTCGGCACCTGCACGAAATCGACGCCGCGGCGCAGGATCGCCGCCGCGAAGCCGGCGAGATCGCCGACCACGCCGCCGCCGAGCGCGATGACGAGATCATTGCGCTCGATCCGGGCCGCGATCAGCGCCTCGCTGACCTTCTCCAGGCCGGCATAGGTCTTGGAGCCCTCGCCCTCCTCCACGACGACGGTCGAGGTGGGAATGCCGGCCTCGGCCAGGATGGCTTCGGTCGGCTTCAGCCAATGCTCCGCGACAGTGCGGTCGGTGACGATGGCGGTGCGCACGCCCGGCCGCAGCGCGGCGATGCGCTGGCCGAGCGTCGCCAGCACGCCCCGGCCGATGACGATGTCATAGGCGCGCTCGCCGAGCGCGACGTCGACGATGATCGGATCGGAAGACTTCAGTGGTGCCGTCATCGGAACGCCCTGTACGGAATCGGAGGAGAGAGGATGGGGCTGCGGCGCGGCCGTCGGGGCCGCGAGCGTCATCGCCGGAGACAGGAACGCCTGCAGCTCCTGCAGGCAGTCCTCGACGACCCGGTCATGCGGCACGTCGCGCGAGCAGATCTTGAGGTCGGCGAGTTCGTAGACCGGTTCGCGCTCGCTCAGGAGCCGCGTCACCGTGCCTTCGGGATCGGCGGTCTGCAGCAGCGGCCGGTCGGCGCGGCGCCGAACCCGGCGCATGATCACCTCGGCATCTGCCTTCAACCATACCGAAACCGCCTTCTCGTGGATGCGACGGCGGGTCTCCTCGCGCATGAAAGCACCGCCGCCGGTGGCCAGCACCGCCGGCCCGCTTTCGAGCAGGCGGGCGATCACCCGGGCCTCGCCGTTGCGGAAATAGTCCTCGCCGCGCGATTCGAAGATCTCCGGTATGCTCATGCCGGCCGCGGTCTCGATCTCGGTGTCCGCGTCGACGAAGGGCAGCCGCAGCCGCGCGGCGAGCCGCCGGCCGACCGTCGACTTGCCGACCCCCATCATGCCGACCAGCACGATCAGCCGCTGGCCGAGGCCGGCGAGGATCGCGGCCTCCGGAGCGCCGGAGCTGGGTGCGGGTTGCGTCACGTCGGTCATATCCGGGCTTCTAACCCAGCCCCTGCTGCTTTCAAAGGCATCCTGTTCCGCATCACCACGGCCGTCATTCCGGGGCGCGCGCAGCGCTAGCCCGGAATCCATACCCGCAGGACGCCGTGGAGGGCAGGCTGGGTGGTGGGCATCTCGTCCCGCTCCACCTCCTGGGGCTATGGATTCCGGGCTCGCCGCGCTGCGCGCGGCGCCCCGGAATGACGCCCGTCGGATGGAGTAGCGGGGCCGGGCTTGCCAGCGGGGTGCGAACATGTTGGATGAAACCGTTCCTCCCTGGTGGCGCGCGCGACCCCGATGCCCAGTCTGTTCCGCTTCCTGACCGTGATCGCCGTGATCGTCGGCGTGGTCTATGGCGCGATCTATGCGCTGGCCAATTTCGTCAATCCGAAGCCGCGTGAGATGACGGTGTCGATCCCGCCGGACAAGTTCCAGAAGAAGTAGCCGGCGCGGCTGCGGTGAACCGAAAAGCCACAGGGCATTGATTAAGATTTTTACGGTTGTCTGAAGCAGCCGGGCGCCGCGATGTCGGCCAGATTCGCCGTCACCGCTCGATGCACCGGCGCAAGCTCCTCGTCCTGATTCGATCGCCCGGGTCTCAGCGGATTTCACCACATGAAGGTCAAGGCCTCCGACGCCCGGCTGATGAGCCTGTTCCTGGACATGATGGCCGCGGAACAGGGCGCCGGCCAGAACACGCTGGATGCCTACCGCCGCGACCTCACCGATCTCTCCGAGTTCCTCACCCGCAAGGGCAACAGCTTCGCCGCGGCCGATACCCAGGCGCTGCGCGACTACCTCGCCGAGCTCGACACGAGGGGCTTCAAATCCTCCAGCGTGGCGCGGCGGCTGTCGGCGATGCGGCATCTGTTCCGCTTCCTGCTGAGCGAGCGCATCCGCGGCGATGATCCCGCCGCCATCCTGTCGGGCCCCAAGCGCGGCCGCTCCTTGCCGAAGGTGCTGTCGATCGGCGACGTCGATCGCATGCTGACGAGGGCGAAGGAGCTTTCGGAAGCCGCCGACACCTCGCCGTCGCAGCGGCTGCGGGCGCTGCGGCTGTATTGTCTGCTCGAGGTGCTTTACGCGACCGGGCTGCGTGTCTCCGAACTGGTGACGCTGCCGCGAACCGCGGCGCGCAACGATGCCCGCATGATCGTGGTGCGCGGCAAGGGCAACAAGGAGCGCCTGGTGCCGCTGAACCAGGCCTCGCGCCAGGCGATGGCGGACTATCTGGCTGTTCTCGACAAGCAGAAGCCGGAGAAGAAGGCCAGCGCCACGTTCGGCAAATGGCTGTTTCCCTCGTTCGGCGAGAGCGGCCATTTGACCAGGCAGCACTTCGCCCGCGACCTCAAGGAGCTTGCGGTGGCGAGCGGCCTGCCGGCCCGGCTCGTGTCGCCGCACGTGCTGCGCCACGCCTTCGCCAGCCACCTGCTGCACAACGGCGCCGACCTGCGCATCGTCCAGACCCTGCTCGGCCACACCGACATCTCGACCACCCAGATCTACACCCATGTGGTCGAGGAGCGGCTCAAGAGCCTGGTGCGCGACCTGCACCCGCTGGCCGAGACCTGATCCGGCCGGACACCGTCCCGCAACCAAATCGGCTGGAGCGGCGCGCCCGCCGCTTGACTTCGCGCCCGTCTGCCCTGAAAGAGCGCCATCCTGCCCGCGATCCCGGCGTGATGCCTGGAGGCCGGGCACCGATCGAGCCTTAAGCTCCTGAAGTCCTTCATCTTCGGGTCCGAAGGCCGAACCGGAATCGTTTCCCAGCGCTCTTCCTTCAGCTCCTCCATGCCGGATCCCATGCGCAGCTACCTCGATTTCGAAAAGCCCGTCGCCGAGCTCGATTCCAAAGTCGATGAACTCCGGGCGATGGCCGCCGCCGGCACCGATATCAGCGAGGAGGTCAGCCGGATCGAGGAGAAGGCCGGCCAGGCGCTGGCCGACCTCTACGCCAATTTGACGCCGTGGCAGAAGACGATGGTCGCGCGCCACCCGCAGCGGCCGCATTTCACCGACTTCGTCAACGCCCTGATCACCGAATTCACGCCGCTGGCCGGCGACCGCAAGTTCGGCGATGACGCCGCTCTGCTCGGCGGCTTCGGCCGCTTCCGCGGCGAGCCGATCTGCGTGATGGGCCAGGAGAAGGGCTCCACCACCGAGTCCCGCCTCAAGCACAATTTCGGCATGGCCCGCCCGGAGGGCTACCGCAAGGCGGTGCGGCTGATGGAGATGGCCGAGCGCTTCGGCATTCCCGTGCTGTCGCTGGTCGATTCCGCCGGCGCCTATCCCGGCATCGGCGCTGAGGAGCGCGGCCAGGCCGAGGCCATCGCCCGCTCGACCGATGCCTGCCTGTCGCTTGGCGTGCCGAACGTCGCCATCATCACCGGCGAGGGCGGCTCTGGCGGCGCGATCGCGCTGACCACGGCCAACCGGGTCCTGATGCTGGAGCACGCCATCTACAGCGTGATCTCGCCGGAAGCCGCCTCCTCGATCCTCTGGCGCGACGGCACCAAGGCGCAGGAAGCCGCCAACAGCATGAAGATCACCGCCCAGGACATGCTGCGCTTCCGCGTGGTCGACACCGTCATCAAGGAGCCGGTCGGCGGCGCCCATCGCGACCCGGCGACGCTGATCGCGGCGACCGGCGAGGCGATCGCCCAGGCCTTCGACGAATTGAAGGGCCTCGACGCGGATGCCATCCGCAAGCAGCGCCGGCAGAAGTTCATGGAAATCGGCCGCAAGCTCGGTTGAGCCGCGGACGGCGTCCATCCGGGCCCGGAAGCTCGCGGATTTGTGAGTCTTTCCAGCCGTTTGGCCGTATTTCGGCCGTGCCGGCGGGGTCTGGTGTTTAGAACTTGTTGACCACGAGGGCCAGCGCGCCGCAGCACCGCTGTGGCGCGGGTTGCGGCTCCCAGGGCCAAAGGATACAATTTTAATCATTGGTTTGACGTGGGCGTGACGCGCGGTCGACCCGGGATTTCTGCAGCCCGGCCGATCGATTGAAACGAGAGTGGGGTTCGCGGCATGCTGGGTTTGCGGGGAGCTTTGCTTTGATCAACCGCGCTTTTGTCCGGGTCCTCTTGACCTTGGCGGCGTTGTCCGCCGGCGCGCTTCTGACCGGTTGCAACAGCGATCAGGTTGCGCTCGCCACCAATGCCAAGGCCAATCAGCCGGTGCCGCCGAAGCTCGTCGCGGCCATGACCGAGAAGGACATGGACCCGCAGTCGCCGATCCTGGTGCGCGTGTTCAAGCAGGAGGCCGAGCTCGAGGTCTGGAAGCAGGACCGCTCCGGCAAGTTCGGGCTGCTCAAGACCTATCCGATCTGCCGCTGGTCGGGCGATCTCGGCCCGAAGGTGCGCGAGGGCGACCGCCAGGCGCCGGAGGGCTTCTATTCGATCAATCCGAGCCAGATGAACCCGCAGTCGGCGTATTATCTGTCGTTCAACACCGGCTATCCGAATGCCTTCGACAAGGCGCTCGGCCGCACCGGCTCGCAGCTGATGGTGCATGGCGACTGCTCCTCGCGCGGCTGCTTCGCGATGACCGACGAGCAGATCGCCGAGATCTATGCGCTGGGACGCGAGTCGTTCTTCGGCGGCCAGCGCGCCTTCCAGTTCCAGGCGTTTCCGTTCCGGATGACGCCGGTGAACATGGCCAGGCACCGCAACAATCCGAACATGCCGTTCTGGCGGATGATCAAGGAAGGCTATGACGCCTTCGAGGTCACCCGGCAGGAGCCGAAGGTCGACTTCTGCGAGAAGAAATACGTCTTCAACGCCCAGAAACCGCCGGGCGCGACCCGTGATCCGGTGTTCGACGCCGCCGCCAAGTGCCCGGCCTATGTCGTGCCGGACGAGATCACCGCCGCCGTGCGCGAGAAGCAGCAGGCGGATGAGGCCGAATACGCCAGGCTGGTCGCCAAGGGGACGCCGGTCGCCAAGCTCAACACCGGCATCGACGGCGGCATGAATCCGGTGTTCGCCAACCGCGTGCCGGGCGCGTCCACCGGCCTGTCCGATGCCGGCGAGGCACCGGGACTGTCGCTCGCCAACTTCCAGCCCGTGCCGGGCACGATCCCCGGTCACGTCAACCCGCCACGCGCGCCAGGGGCCGACGAGGTCGCGGCCATGCCGGCCAGTGCGGCGGAGGCCCCGGTGATGACGGCGCCGTCGACCCGCGTCGCCGCCGTCAGCGCGCCCGAGAAGCCGAGCTTCATGTCGAGCCTTGCCCGCAAGGTCGGCCTCGGCGGCAATGCCGAGACCACGGCGTCCGCGAAGCCGGAGAGCAGGACGGCCGAGGCAAAACCCGCCGAGAGCAAGCCCGCGCAGAAGCCGGTCGCCGCCAAGCCGGCTGAGACCAAACAGGCGGCCGCACGGCCGCCGTTCAAGCCCGCCGCCAGCGAGGCGCCGGCAACCACCGCCTCGGCTCCGGCGCAGACCCAGGCTGCCCTGGTCTCCGGCGCCGCGCCGGTGCTGCCGTCGAACTCCTTCGACAGCCGGTTTGCCGGGTTCAAGTAAGCGGCGAGCGGGACACCGCGCGGCTTGCCGTGGCGGATTGCTCGATTTGCGAGGTCGCGTCCAACCGCACTTTGTCGATCAGTCCGCATGGGCCGCCCCCCCTCCGGTGTCATCCCGGCGAACGCCGGGATCCATAACCACCGGCGGGGATCGGTGCACGAGCTGGATGCCCCAGCGCGCCTCATCCAACCGCCGCGGAGTATGGGTCCCGGATCAGCGCCGCGACGCGCCTTGCGCGTCACGGCTTGTCCGGGACGACGGCGGAGTTTGTCGGCCCTACTCATCATCTCACACCGACCGTTACGATCGCCCCCGCTGTCATCGCCCGCGCGGAGGGACGATCCAGTCTTCCACCGCCAGCGCGGTCGATCATCACTGCCGCGGCGTACCGGATCACCCGCCCGCGGGTGATGACACCGAGATTGCCGAGCTGACTGTCCAGACATGACTGATTGATCCTCGCGGCGCCCTCAGCGTCCGAGTGATGCATCGATCTCACCCCCTCAAACCGAGGGTGCGGGGAGAGCCGGGCCTCGGCTGAGGCCCG